>NZ_FKKY02000004.1:0-241112 GCF_900079845.1 Aeromonas sp. EERV15
AGGGTCCTAAAGGGCCGTTGGAGACCACAACGTTGATAGGTGGGGTGTGTAAGCGCGGCGACGTGTTGAGCTAACCCATACTAATTACCCGTGAGGCTTAACCATACAACACCCAAGAAGTGTTCTGAGACTTGTAACAGATACCAAGTGAACTACTTAAAAATTCAGTGATAACGACAAGCCATGAGCAACATCGTTATTCACGTCAGCTTTCTCAGATTGAAGTTATTTGCCTGGCGGCCATAGCGCCGTGGAACCACCTGATCCCATGCCGAACTCAGAAGTGAAACGCGGTAGCGCCGATGGTAGTGTGGCATTCGCCATGCGAGAGTAGGACACTGCCAGGCACCCAATTAAACGGTGATGTGAGAAATCATATAACCGGCTGCGAGGATGACACCTCAGTAAGCGGCAAAAGATTTAGCGAAAAGCTAACCAAATAGCGGAGCGGTAGTTCAGTTGGTTAGAATACCGGCCTGTCACGCCGGGGGTCGCGGGTTCGAGTCCCGTCCGCTCCGCCACTAATTTTAAAGGCCTTCCCGATTGGGAAGGCCTTTTTGCTATGGGCAGATTTTGCCCATTGAAGCCCATGTTTGCACACCAGAGCGAACACAAAAGCCCTGTCTCTCGAGCGGGTGCTGTCATTTTTGGTATGAAAAACAGTCAATACCTGGCGTTTACCTGCCGGAAGAGTGCCCAACAGCCTGCAATTCCCTCCTTTTTGTATCTATACCGCGACCTTATCTGCTCGATTCACAACCATTTGAACGGGGCTGTGGTCGGCGGCACAAACAAAGAGACCTTCCCGTTGGGAAGGCCTCAGACTAATGACAACCCCCCCAGGCGCCGATCCCGGGGTTTGATCTAATTACTGCATGGTCAACCAATGGACTGCATGATTCTCAGAGAACCCGCATCCCATCTTGGATATTTGTCCTTTACCGCCACGTCGGCGTGCCTAGCTGGATAATCCATGTAGCTCCTTGAGCGATTCGATAAGGGGGAGGGTTCCAGCCACCTCAATGATGCCTTTTGTCCATGTGGCTTGATGTGCTTCAATCTCGCTCAGTAAAGTGGCTATATCAGTGGCGGGTCGTGTTTTTGCTGATCCCGTAATGTTGGAGCCTGGCTGAGGTGCGCACCTTCAATGAGGGCTTCCCTGCATTGTGTCTTAGGCTGTCAGGTTATAAGAGTGGTGCTGGTGAGCTGACACTCTTTGCAGCTGTTGCGAGCCAGCCTCAAGGGGCTAGCAGCATCAGCCCGACAATGGGGATTACCACAAGATACATGCTCAGGGAGGTCATTAAATAAGAAATGGGGTGCCGCCCAAGACACAGCTTCGGATCACTACTGAATTCAGATAAGTGATGGGTACGATCGAATTCAGTGGCGCACCCTGCCTGGCGCTGACCAATGAGGTGGAGGATGAGTGATTCAGCCAAAAATAGCAGATACAAAAAAGCCCAACCGAATTAATCAGTTGGGCTATATAGATGGCGGAGGAGGTGGGATTTGAACCCACGGATGGTCACCCATCGCCGGTTTTCAAGACCGGTGCATTCAGCCGCTCTGCCACCCCTCCGCAGCAGTGCGGCGAATATTACCATGCTGATCCGGCTTGTAAATCCCCACTTGGTTTGATTGCTGGTAAATTGCACGAAATGACATAAAAAAGTGGCAAAGCGGGTACCGCCAGCGCTTTTTAGGCCAGATAACTTGACTTGAAAACAGACTCAACCACTATAGTGGCCTCTATCATATCCTCTGCAAGATAACGTTATGACTATTAAAAATGCCCTGTTTTGCGCGCTGGCAGGCGTGACCCTGCTGGCGGCACCGGTACATGCAAGCGAGCTGACCAAAAGCGATGTCGAGCAAATCGTTCGTGACTATCTGGTCAAGAATCCCGAGATCCTGGTCGAGATGTCCAATGCCCTGCGCGCCAAGCAGGAGAGCCAGCAGGCCGAAAGCGACAAGGCGCTGATCAAGGCTCACTCCAAGCAGCTTTATGCCAACAGTGATCCCGAGATGGGGAATCCGAAGGCGTCGCTTATGGTGGTGGAGTTTTTTGATTACAACTGCGGTTACTGCAAGCGAGCTCATCCGCTGGTCAAGCAGCTGATGGCGGAAGATAAAGACATCCGTTACATCTACAAGCAGTTCCCCATTCTGAGCGAGTCCTCCTACTTCGCCGCCCGCGCTGCGCTGGCAGTTCAGCTGGGTCAGCCTGACAAGTACCAGGCGTTCCACGAAAAGCTCTATACCCATCAGGGCCCGCTCTCTGATGAAGCGCAGGTCAAGCAGCTGGCGCTGGCGGCCGGTGTTGACTGGAGCAAGGTGGAAGCCAAGATCAAGGATGGCAGCATTGACCAGAACCTTGGCACCAACCGTGCGTTGGCTGAAGCGCTCGGTATTTCCGGTACCCCGGCCTTCATCATAGGTGATCAGATCCTGCGCGGTGCGCCCCGTGATCTGGCCAGCCTGAAGGGGTTCATCAAGGACGTGCGTGCCGGCAAGAGCATTCAATAAGCGCTTGCCATGGCAAGGGGACAGTACGCCCCAAGCCAGATACAGAAAGAGGGTCGGTATCGCTACCGGCCCTCTTTTTTATTATGTCCTTTGGCACAGGTGGTCGTCGCGAAAGGACCATAACAACGTGCTCAGGACTCGGCTTGTTGGCCTCAGTAACAAGTATTAGCAGAGTCGTTCGACTTCTATCTGGAAAGATTTCAACACCTTCTGACAGGTCGTGGAGCTTGCTTAATTACAGCCAAGACTTTTTCTGTGCCCTGCCTTAGAATCGCCGCCCGGTGCAGGAGAAACCCATATGTTAGTTGATATTTTGCGGATTATTTTTATAGCCGGTGGCCTGGCATTTGTCTTTATGTTGGTGCAAGCCTGCTGGCAGAAGAAGTGCAACGGCACGCTCGAGGCCACGCCTTTCTGGCCGGTGGCGTTGATCGGCGGGGTTGCCAACTTCCTCGATACCCTTGGGGTGGGCAGCTTTGCGGTAAAGACCGCCTGCTACAAGCAGTTCAAGCTGATCGATGATCGGGTGCTGCCGGGTACCCTCAATGGCCAGTGTGTGTTGCCGACCGTGACTCAGTCGCTGATCTTCGTCGGCGCAGTGGCGGTGGATCCGCTGACGCTGATCAGCATGATGATAGCCGCCGCAGCTGGCGCTGCCTGGGGCGCTCGTCATGTGGCCTCGTTTGATCGGCAAACCATCCGGCTGGTGATGGCAATCTCCTTGCTGGTCGTCGCAGGGCTTATCTTTGCAGGTCTGCTGGGTCTTTTCCCCGTTGGCGGGGATGCGATGGGGCTCAGTGGCTACAAGCTGGCGATCGCCCTGCTCGGCAATTTCATCTTCGGGGTGCTGATGAATGTCGGTATCGGCCTGTTTGCCCCCTGCATGACACTGGTCTATCTGCTGGGGATGAATCCGCTGGCGGCGTTTCCCATCATGATGGGCTCCACCGCCGTGCTCAGCGTCTTCTCCGCAGGCACTTTTATCCGCAAAGGGGCGTTCGATGCCAAGGCCGTGCTGGCGGTAGCCATCTTCGGTCCCATCGGTGTGGTGCTGGCCGCCATGCTGGTCAAATCCATGGATATGGAGATGCTGAAGTGGCTGGTTGCCTTTATCGTCATCTATACCTCCTGGACCATGTACGCCTCCTGGCGGGCGGCGCGTCGCTCCTCTGTGCAACTGGCGGTGGAGAGCGCAGGCTAGCCTGTACCAGTGCCGCCTCGGCCTTGGCCCCCAGATAGACATAGAGGCCGAGCGCCAGCAGCAAGCCCACAGCACACCCCATCACCCCGACCGCAGGCCAGAGCAGCTCGCTCTGACCGAGCGACCCTTTGAACAGCAGCAACAGCCCCTCGATGGAGACCGCGATCAGAATGGCGGCAATAAAGCGGGTGATGGTGCGGCGAATGGCGCTGTGGCGGAAGATATCCTTATGCAGCAGCACCTCCTCTTCCATAATGGTCTTGCCCAGATCGAACACCGCCAGTGCCAACGTCAGGAAGATGATGGCGCTAAAGGCGCCGAGCTGGTTCTGCTGCTCACCGCACAACAACTGGTAGAGCTGCTCCAGCCCGTGCCAGATCAGGGTGGCGACGATGAGAAACAGCGCCATGCTGAGCACCACATAGACCGCCTTGAACCAGAGCATGGCGCGGCGGCGCTCCCTGTCCCCCATCAACCAGCCAATCAGCTGATTCAGACAGACGGTGATCTCCCGTCCTTGCCCCTGCACGATGAGGTGCAGCCGGTTATGGGCCGCCGGTACCGCAGGCTGGATGCACACCGGCCCCTGATAGCGGTCAATGCTGACAACAAAGGGATACCGCTTGAGCGAGGCAAGGGGGGCGCTGAGCAGTCCCTGCAGTAGCGGGGTCAGCTCCTTCTGATACTCCTGATAGCGCCGCAGCACATCGATGGGGCTCATCTCTGCCATATGGACCTCGGTGACGTGGGCTCTTGTAGCGGATGTGCAAATAGTGGGCCTGCTTTATGACATGGATGGCGGGGCAAGTTGCACCAGAGGATGACAAATCGGCGGGTGATGAGGGGGGAATGCACCAGAAATGGGCGTACTGCCCTGTGTGATGATGGATGCACTGCAATAGAAAAGGGCCCGTGACGGGCCCTTTTGCAACAACCAGCGGCGATTTAGCCAGCCAGCTTGGCGAAGCTGCGCTCTGCGGCGGCCAGAGTGTGCTCAATCTCCTTATCGCCGTGAGCCATTGACAGGAAGCCCGCCTCGTAGGCGCTCGGTGCTAGATAGACGCCCTCTTCCAGCATGAGATGGTAGAAGCGCTTGAAGCGTTCCATATCGCAGCGAGTGACCTGCTCGTAGCGGGTGATTTCAGTCTCTTCGGTGAAGAAGAAGCCGAACATGCCGCCCACATAGTTGATGGCGAGTGGAATGCCATGCTTGGCTGCAGTGGCTTTCAGCCCTTCTGCAACCCGTGCAGTCTTGGCGCTCAGCTGCTCATAGAGGCCCGGCTCCAGTAGCAGATCCAGCATGGTAAGACCGGCCGCCATGGCCACCGGGTTGCCGGAGAGGGTGCCTGCTTGATAGACGGGGCCGGTCGGGGCAATGTATTGCATCACCTTCTTCTTGCCGCCGAAGGCGCCCACCGGCATGCCGGCACCGATGATCTTGCCAAGGGTGGTGAGGTCGGGCTCGATGTTGTAGTGGCCCTGAGCGCCACGCAGGGAGACGCGGAAGCCGGTCATCACCTCGTCCAGGATCAGCAGAGCGCCGAACTCGTCACAGATGGCGCGCAGACCTTCCAGGAAGCCGGGGACCGGCGGGATGCAGTTCATGTTGCCAGCGACTGGCTCGACGATGATACAGGCGATCTCGTTACCGTACTGGGTGAAGGCTTCGCGTACCGACTCCAGATCGTTGAACACGCAGGTCAGGGTGTGTTTGGCGAAATCGGCCGGTACGCCCGGGCTGTTGGGTTGGCCCAGGGTCAGGGCGCCGGAACCTGCTTTGACCAGCAGGGAGTCGGCGTGGCCGTGGTAGCAGCCCTCGAATTTGACGATCTTGTCGCGACCGGTATAGCCGCGGGCCAGACGGATGGCGCTCATGGTCGCTTCGGTGCCGGAGTTGACCATCCGCACCTGCTCCATGGAGGGGACGATCTGGCGGACTTTCTCGGCCATCAGCACTTCGATCTCGGTCGGCGCACCGTAGCTCAGCCCCTTCTCAACGGCCTTGATGACGGCGGCTTTGATGGCCGGGTGGTTGTGACCCAGCAGCATGGGGCCCCAGGAGCCGATGTAATCCACGTAGGCCTGACCATCCACATCATAGAGGTAGGCGCCATCGGCATGATCGATGAAGCGGGGCGTGCCGCCGACCCCATTGAAGGCGCGGACCGGTGAGTTGACGCCACCCGGAATGGTCTGGCGGGCCTGTTCAAACAGCTGATCTGATTTTGACATGGATCATCCTTAATGGGATTTTGGTCGTCACACAAGGGATTGTAGCCGATTGAGACTCGGCAGGCCGGAGCATCAGGAGTATGCTTTGCGCTCTCGCCACCCGGACTCTCGGTCTGCTCCCGTGACAAAAATTTAACGGGCCGACTATAGCAGAAAGCCCCAGCCCTGGGCAGCCGAGCAACGCGCCGGGTGATCCTGATCTCAGCTAGCTGACGATATGGTTTTTCCAAGTTGGTGTAACAAGATGGCGCAACAAGCTCTCTCCTCTGAAGCCGATACCTCTTCGCGGGGGCCGCTTTCCCGCATTATCCGGCAAGACAAGATGCCCTTGCTGGTGCTGCTGCTGGCGGCGCTGGTCGGCACCCTGGCCGGACTGGTGTGCGGTCTGTTCGAATCGGGTGTCCATTGGCTGGCAGAGCAACGCATCGCCTTGCTGGCCGACCGTCCCTGGTGGCAGCTCGGTCTGCTTGGCTTTGGCTTCAGCGCCTTGTTGGGATTTGTCGGCTACTTCCTTACTCATACCCTTGCCCCGGAAGCGGGGGGCTCCGGCATTCCCGAAATCGAGGGGGCGATGGACGATCTGCGCCCGGTGCGGTGGTGGCGGGTGTTGCCGGTCAAGTTCTTCGGTGGCATCTGCACCCTGAGTTCCGGCATGGTGCTGGGGCGGGAGGGGCCCTCGGTGCAGATTGGCGGCAACCTCGGCAAGATGGTGGCGGATATCTTCCGGCTGCCCAAAGAGCATGGCCACGCCCTGCTGGCCGCCGGTGCGGCGGGCGGTCTGGCGGCTGCCTTCAATGCGCCGCTGGCGGGTATCCTGTTCGTGATGGAGGAGATGCGGCCGCAGTTTCGCTACTCCTTTCTCGCCATCAAGGCGGTGGGGATCTCCGCCATCATGGCGACCCTGATGCTGCAGAACATGAAAGGGCAGGGGGCGGTGATCACCTTGCCCCACTACGATGCACCAGCCCTCAAGGCACTCTGGCTGTTCCTCTTTATGGGGGCTACCTTCGGGGTGCTGGGGTTTGTCTTCAACAAGTTGGTGTTGGCCTGTCAGGATGGCTATCTGGCGCTGCATCAGAACAAGCGCCACCGTTTCGTGGCCATCGGTATGCTGGTCGCCGGGACGTTTGGTGTGTTGTCGTTGTTTGCCCCCTCGGTGACGGGCGGCGGCACCGAGCTTATTCCCCATCTGATGGGGGATGAGTATGCGATGGCGACCCTGTTCCTGATCTTCTCGGTGCGGCTGGTTGCGACCCTCATCTGCTTCTGCTCCGGTGCCCCGGGCGGGGTGTTTGCGCCGACCCTCGCACTAGGCACCCTGTTTGGCGTGGTGTTCGGCCATCTGTTTCATGCGGCGTTCCCCGAGCTGGGCATCGAGCCCGGCGCCTTTGCCATTGCAGGGATGGGGGCGCTGTTTGCTGCCACCGTACGTGCCCCCATCACCGGCATCGTGCTGGTCACCGAGATGACCGACAACTATCAGCTGATCCTGCCGATGATGATCACCACGGTCGGGGCGACCCTGGTTGCCCAGTGGCTGGGTGGCCGACCCATCTATTCCCAGATCCTGGAGCGAACTTTACGGCTCGCCGCGCGTCAAAAGCGGGGTGAGGGCAGCGCCACGGCCAGTTAATTTTTCCCTTTATCGCCTTTGACGCCAGTCCGGGCGGTATAGTGAAGGGAGCGGCGCTGCCGTAAATGGCGTGATAACGGGATGAGGGGCTATGTCCAATCTATTGAAGTTATTGGTCGTGTTAGCCGTTGGCGGGCTCATCGGTTACTTTGCCGGTAACCGCCAGGAGCTGGCCCAGAGCAGTCTGTTGGTGGTGCAGCAGGAGACGCTGGAACGTCAGGGCAAGGCCATCGGCCAGCTCAAGACCGAGTTGGGGGTGAAAGATACCCAGCTGGCGACCCAGCGGGCAGCCTTCGAGCAGTTGCAGACCACCCTGAAGAGTCAGGAGGCGCAGGTGCAGGAGCTCAAGCGCCAGCTGGCCTTTTTCGAGCGGATCATGCGCCCCACCGGTGAACAGGTGGGGGTGGTGATCGACAACCTGACGCTGCAGGAGACCAGTATTCGCGGTCGCTACCACTACCGTCTCGCCCTGACCCAGCCCGCCAAGAAGCGGGAGCTGTTTCGTGGTCAGGTGCAGATCCGGGTCGAGGGGAGTCTGGCCGATAAGCCGAAGACGCTGACCGGGCGGGATCTCGGGATGAAGGTGAGCGAGTGGCGCTATGCCCTGCGTTATTTCCAGTTGCTGGAAGGGAACTGGCAGTTGCCGGAAGGCTTTGTGCCAGATCGGATCCGTGTCACCATCAACAAGGACGGCAGGCAACCGGCACAAGAGCTGCTGGTTGAGTGGGGGGAGGTGATCAAGCCGCTGGTCGCCGCACCGCCTGCTCCGGTTCCCGCTGCCGGTTAAACGTGGTGAATACTTGAACTGAATGGTCGGGTATTAGATAATTTCGCGGTTTCCATGTTTGTGGATCTAATGGTTGTGAGGTCAGTAATGAGTGCAGTAGCAGAAGCCCCGTTGCCCATCCAGATGACGGATGCGGCGGCCAACAAGGTGAAGACCCTGGTCACCGAAGAAGAGAATCCCGAGCTGAAGCTGCGGGTATACATCACGGGTGGGGGCTGCTCCGGTTTCCAGTATGGCTTTACCTTTGATGAGAAGATCAACGACGGGGATACCGTGGTCGAGAAGAACGGCGTCACCATGGTGATCGATCCCATGAGCCTGCAATATCTGGTAGGCGGTAGTGTGGATTACATCGAGGGTCTGGAAGGTTCACGCTTCACCGTGACCAACCCCAACGCCACCACGACCTGTGGCTGTGGCTCCAGCTTCTCCATCTGATCGGCGTTACCAGTCTGATGAAACGGCTCTCGGCGACGAGGGCTGTTTTTGTTTGTGGGCTCTGCGATGACGGTCATACAGCATCCCCCTGAAACAACAAAGGCGCCTTGATGGCGCCTTTGTTGTTTGCAGGATGACTTAGCGGGAGCTTGCGGCCGCGACCAGCGGGATCCGGTTTACCCCTTTGCCCATATAGGCGAGGGACACGGTCACTATGATGCAGGTGAAGCTGAGCCACATGTAGGGCAGGTAGTCGAGGGTTGCGACCCCCAGCACCCCGGCCATGAAGATGCCGTTGTCGCTCCAGGGCACCATGCCGCAGGTGAGGGTGCCACCGAACTCGGCGTTGCGAGAGAGGTTCTTGCGCGCCAGTCCCAGTCGATCGTAGTTCTTGGCCATGATCTTGGGGGTCAGGATCAGCGACACATACATTGCCGAGCCGAACACGTTGGCCAAGAAGGCGGTGCCGATGGTGTGGCTGGTCAGGCTGCCTACGCTGTTAATGCGCTTCTCGAAGGCGCTGGCGATCACTTCCAGAATACCGACCTTCTCCAGCAGGCCGCCGAAACCCAGCCCGAAGATGATGACCGCGACCGAGCCCAGCATGGACTCCATGCCGCCGCGACCGAGAATGTTGTCGATAAAGTCGATGCCGGAGGTGATGGCAAACGGGCTATAAGCCGAGTGCATTGCCTTGACCGGATCCATGCCCTGGAAGGCGATGGCCCAGATCAGGCCCAGCAGGGCGCCGAAGCTGATCACCGGGAAGGCGGGTTTGCGATTGGCCAACAGGCCCAGTACCAGTACCACCGGCACTATGGCCAGCGGGGTGATGTTGAACTGGTTGTCGAGCGCCTCCATCACCAGATTGACCTGCTCCAGGCTGACATTGCCCGAATACTGCATGCCCACCACGGTGAACAGCACGGCGGTGATGATATAGGAGAGCAGGCTGATGGGCAGCATTCCCTTGATGTGCTCCACCACGTCGACGTTGGACATGGTCGAGGCCAGCACCACGGAGTCGGAGAGCGGAGATAGCTTGTCACCGAAGTAGACGCCGGAGAGCACGGCACCTGCTACCAGCGGCGCAGGCACGCCGAGGCTGTGGCCGATCCCCATCATGGCGATACCGGCGGTGGCGGCAGAGCCCCAGGAGGTGCCGGTGGCCAGCGAGGTCAGGGAGCAGATGATCAGGGTCGCCAGCAGGAAGATGGACGGGTGAATCACCTTGAGGCCGAAGTAGATGATGCTGGGGACGATGCCGCCAGCAATCCAGGTGCCGACCAGGGCACCGACGGAGACCAGGATCAGGATGGCCCCCATCCCCTTGGCAACGCCGTCAACGGCTGCCTGTTCCAGGGATTTGTAATCGTGGCCGAGTTTGATGCCAAGCCCCATGATGACGAACCAGGCGATGAACAACGCCAGCTGGATCGGCAGATCGAGCACGCTGGTGAACGAGAATGCCAGGGCCAGGAAAATGGCCAGACAGGCAAACACCTGTGCCATGCCCGGTAGTCGGATGTGGTTTTGTTGGTTTTGCATAGATACTTCCTAAACTCTTGCTCGCCAAGGTCGGTCCCTCTCGTCCTGTGGATACATGTATCCCGAGGGGCCAACCCAAAAAGAGGCCGCAATCTACCACAAACCTGGTGGGTTAAAGCCCCATCAAATTGGTAAAAATACACATTTGATTGAAAAAATCACAAATTAGTTGATCTCATAACCCGTTTTTGAGCGCCCTGTTGACAGGGGGGGCCACATACGACACTGGCTTACCACGCGACTTGCGTCCCGAATAGATGATGATTTTTATCAATGGTTGGTGGGGGAGAAAACAATGCGCTGGCTATTGCGGGGGATGATGTTGCTGGTGGGGCGTACTTGCATGGGGTCAGGATAAAGAGTTCGACTCCTGGAGTGCCGCTTGTCTGCTGGCTGCCTGGATGATGCTGGAGCCCGGATTGCGGCCCGCCTTGATCTTGCTGCCAGTGGCCGGGTTGACCGGTATCGTCACTCTGCTCTGGCAGCAGCCCAGGTTATGAGGTCTTGACGGGAGCCTGCATGATCTTCTGCAGTGCCAGCGTGAGTGCGTCGAGAACCAGTCTCTCCATCTCGGTGCGTTTGGCATCGGTCAGGAAGTAGATCATGTCGACATTGTGGCGAATATAGTGGGAAGGGAGTTGATTGAGGGTCAGGCAGCAGAGGTCGGCCATCTGATCGCTGGTGAGGGTCTGTTGCAGGTTTTGTTTTTCAATTTCCTTGAGTACCAGATGTTCGTAAAAGTTGTGAATATCGGTATCCAGTATCATATGCATTCCTTGGTATGACGATCGGTGGGAGTTGTCAAAAGCATAGTCATAACAAGGAGTAAAAACAAAAGGCCCGTCACTTTCGTGAAGGGCCTTTTGCAAAAATGAATGGTGCGAAGAGAGGGACTCGAACCCTCACATCCGTGGGACACTAACACCTGAAGCTAGCGCGTCTACCAATTCCGCCACCTTCGCACACTGATTTTCTCCATCTGATTTTTAAATGCGGTTGGAACGCATTGCTCTGTTTTTACATGTCAGAATCATGGTGCGAAGAGAGGGACTCGAACCCTCACACCCGGGGGGCACTAACACCTGAAGCTAGCGCGTCTACCAATTCCGCCACCTTCGCACATTGTGTTACCAGTTTAGATTTACATGCTGTCTGGAGAAGCATGGTGCGAAGAGAGGGACTCGAACCCTCACATCCGTGGGACACTAACACCTGAAGCTAGCGCGTCTACCAATTCCGCCACCTTCGCACATTGTGTTACCAGTTTAGATTTACATGCTGTCTGGAGAAGCATGGTGCGAAGAGAGGGACTCGAACCCTCACACCCGGGGGGCACTAACACCTGAAGCTAGCGCGTCTACCAATTCCGCCACCTTCGCACATTCGGGTTTTCTAGTTGGATTTACATGCTGCTGAATCAGCATGGCAGTATTGGTGCGAAGAGAGGGACTCGAACCCTCACATCCGTGGGACACTAACACCTGAAGCTAGCGCGTCTACCAATTCCGCCACCTTCGCATCACTGCGGAGGGGGATTCTATAGAGTTTTGGGGGAGCGTCAACAAGCAAAAGGTACTTTTTTCGCTGTTGACGCTCAAAGTGGAGCCAAGGGTACAAAACTTCAGCAATTAGCCTGGGTTGGTGACTCGCAGATTAGCTGTGTCCCATTGCGCCATGATACATCTGCTCGTACTGGGTGATGGAGTCAGGCCAGTTGAAGCGGGTGTTCATGGCGTTGTGCAGCACCTTGGCAAATTGTGTCTTGTCTTGCAGGAAATAGAGCAGACTGCGGCGCATGGTATCGAGCAGGATAGCGGCGGTCGGATCATTGAAGCAAAAGCCGGTGGCATGTTCCGGGTCCGCATCCCAATCCACCACGGTATCTTTCAGACCACCGACGGCACGCACCAGTGGCAGTGTGCCATAGGCGAGGCTGTACATCTGGTTGAGGCCGCAAGGCTCGAACAGCGAGGGCATCAGGAAGAAGTCGGCACCGGCTTCCACCAGATGGGCCAGACGATCATCATAGGTATTGATGAAGGCGAGCTTGCCTGGGTACTGCTGGGCCATGGTTTGCAGTTGTGTGGCGAGCGCAGGATCGCCAGAGCCTACGATCACCACTTGCACCTGATGGTGGAGGAATTTCTCCAGCGCAGGGAGCAGCAGGGGGACACCCTTCTGCTCGGTCAGGCGGCACACCATGCCGTAGATAGGCAGGTCTGCAACCGGCAAGCCCGCTTCCTGTTGCAGATGCTGTTTGCAGATCTGTTTGCCTGCCATGTTGTCGATGCTGTAAGTGGCGGGCAGGAACGCGTCAAACTCCGGATCCCAATCTTTGTAGTCGCAGCCGTTGAGGATGCCGCACAGGTCATCCCTACGTTGCTGAAAAATGCTCGCCATACCGTGGGCGCCAAGGTGAGTCAGCAGCTCCTGGGCATAGTTGGGGCTGACCGCATTGATCTTGTCGGCGTAGAGCACCCCGCACTTGAGCAGGTTGACGTGGCCGTAGTCATAGTTGATGCGGCGTTCGTAATCGGCAATTTCGGGCATGGCCCAGAACTGTTCGCGGCCGAACACCCCTTGAAACGCCGCGTTGTGAATGCTGATCACGCTGCGAGTTTGCTGGAAGAAAGGGTTGTTGGCATGGCGGGTTTTCAGCAGCAAGGGTAGCAGCCCGGTGTGCCAGTCGTTGCAGTGGGCGATATCCGGTGCGAAGCCGAGCTGCTCGCAGGCATGGAGGGCCGCCGCCGAGAAGAAGGCAAAACGTTCGCCGTTATCTGGATAGGCTTGATTGTTCTCGGCATAGAGCTGGGGACGATCGAAATATTGCGGGCAGTCGAGTAGATAGACGCAGACGCCATCCAGCTCCATCTGGTAGATGCGATAGCCGATATCCGGCAGGCCCGGATGGGTGGGTAACCAGCGTGACGCTACCAGTTTGGCCTCATCCCGTCGCTTAATCGTCTTGTAGAAGGGCAGCATGATCCTGACATCATGCCCCTTCTGGACCAG
This sequence comes from Aeromonas sp. EERV15, assembly GCF_900079845.1. Taxonomy (NCBI): domain Bacteria; kingdom Pseudomonadati; phylum Pseudomonadota; class Gammaproteobacteria; order Aeromonadales; family Aeromonadaceae; genus Aeromonas; species Aeromonas sp. EERV15. Next base: position 13,381 of record NZ_FKKY02000004.1, read on the forward strand.
GTACATAGGCAAGGCTTTGGCAACATCTGCCAGGCCCCCGGTCTTGACCAGCCCCTCAACTTCCGAGGCAACAAACAGGATTTTCAGTGGGTTAATAGCCAACTCTTGCTCCCTTAGGTACCACCACGATACCGCCTTCTGATACGGTAAATCGCTCTCTATCATGGTCGAGATTTTCACCGATAACGGTGCCGGGCGCAATTTCAACGTTTTTGTCGATGATCGTCCGCCGGATGGAGCACCCTTCACCAATCTTCACATCCCCCAGCAGCACGGATTCGCTGATGTGGCTGCACGCGCCGATATTGCAGCGAAAACCGAGAATGGATCGCTGGATTTGGCTGCCCTGAATGAAGCAACCGGCGGAGATCAGGGAGTTGGCAATATTGACCTTGCACACGTCGCTGTCGATAAAGGTCGCTGGCGGCAGTGCCGGATAGTGGGTGTGCAGTGGCCACTTGCGGTTATAGAGGGAGAAGGGGGGGTTGTCAGCCACCAAGTCCATGTGAGCCAGCCAGTAGGAGTCCAGAGTGCCCACATCCCGCCAGTACACACTCGGCTTTTCACCCGGGATGACGTTGGTGCTGTAGTCGTAAACATAGACGGGGGCGCGCGGGTAGAGGCTCGGGATCACATCCTTGCCAAAGTCGTGGCTGGAGCTATCTTCGGCAGCATCCCGTTTCAATTCCCGGCAAAGGGCGTCAGTCTCGAAGATGTAGTTGCCCATGGAGACCAGCGCCTGGGTCGGATCGCCGGGGATATGCTTGGGATGCTTGGGTTTTTCCTGAAAACCGATCATCCGCCCTTCGGTATCCACCTCGATCACTCCGAATGAACTCGCCTCTTCGATGGGCATGCGCAGGGCGGCCACTGTCATGGCGGCGCTCTTTTGTTTGTGGAAGGTGACCATCTGGCTCACATCCATCTTGTAGATGTGGTCGGAACCGAAGATGCAGACATGATCCGGTTCGGCTCGCTCGATAAAGCCGAGGTTCTGGTAGATGGCATCGGCGGTGCCGTCATACCAGCGTTTACCCATCCGCATCTGGGCCGGAATGGGGTCGATAAAGCGGTCGGTGATGCCGACGATATTCCAGCCCTTCTTCATGTGCAGATAGAGGGACTGGGATTTGAATTGGGTCAGGACATAGATGCGCAGAAAGTCTGCGTTGACGAAGTTGTTGAGGACGAAATCGATCAGCCGGTAACTGCCGCCGAAGGGGACGGAAGGCTTGCTGCGGGTGGTGGTGAGAGGCTGCAGGCGAGTACCTTCGCCGCCAGCCAGGATCATGGTCAAGATACCTGCCATCGTATTAATCTCCCTGCATGAACACTATGAAAAGGTTTTCAATGTTCGGTATAAAAACACCCCTTAAGGGGTGGTTTTATTGTCCTTTTAGTACCTTACCAGATACCGGATGGCGCTCTCTAGCGGTTTTCTTGTACTGCTTGCACTTATTTACACTTTGCTCATATAGACCTTGAACTTGGTATCGCTGCTGATCACTTCCGTCCGTTTGAAATGTGTTTCCAGTATAGGCAGGTAGCGCAAGAAGGCGTTGGCAACAATGGTCAGCGAGCCATTTGGCAGCAAAAATTCCGGCGCCTTGGCGAGGAAGGTTTCGGTCGCTGCATAGAAGGTCTTGAGGCCCGCATGGAATGGCGGGTTGGAGACGATGTGCTGGAAACGGGTGGAGACATCCGAATAGACATCGGAAGGGGTGACCTTGCCCTGCAGACCATTGATCGCCAGGGTGCGGCGGCTCGACTCCAGCGCCAGCGCGCTGATATCCACCATGTTGACCTTGAGCTCGGGATTGCGCTTGGCCAGCACAGATCCAATTACCCCGGCGCCACAGCCGAAATCGAGCAGCTCGCCCTTCATTGGCGGCACTGCGGCCAGCAGCATCTGGGTGCCGAGATCCAGTTCGGCGGCGCTGAAGACGCCGGGCAGGGCCAGCACGGTCAGCTCGGTATCACCGGCCTTGCACTGGTAGCGGCCAAACCAGCTATCCAGCTCGAACGGGGCAACCGGCTTGCAGAGCTCGCCGTGATAGAGGGAGCAGCGGCGGGCCGAGTCACGTTTGATCGGCTTCTCGCCATAAGGTGCCAGCAGCTTGTCGGCGCCATTGATGCCGCCACGGTTGTCACCGGCCAGCAACAGGTCGGCACCCGCTTCCAGCAAGGGGGTCATCATGGCCAGCAGATATTGTGCCTCGGCCTTGGCCTTGGGCATCAGCAGCAGCAGCGCATCGAAGCGGGGGGCGCCACCGAGCTGGTGGTCGAACAGGATGGCGTCACCCAGGGCGGCCTGCTGGCTGCGGTAATAGCAGTAATCCGTGGTAAAGACGGTCAGGGTCTCGGCTAGAGTGGCCAGCTGGCGCGGGTAGTCATCCTCCAGCGCGCCGCAGACAAGTAGCCGCTTGCCGACAAAGAGGGCTTGGTTTCGTTCCAGCATCTGGCTGACGGCACTGATAGGGCTGCTCATCGGGTCTCTCCACTCAATTTTGGGCGGCCATTATACATAGCCCCTTTCGCCTTGACATTTATGCTGTGTTCCCGAAATATGCCCAGACACCATTTTTTGACCAGAGATGACGAAATGCGGTTCAACGGGTTGAAACGAAAGCACAAAAAAAGCCTGACATTCGGGCCTGCCGACGTTCGCGCGTAACCTCTCATTTCTGAGAAGCTTCAAACCCCGGTTGCGCACATCGTACCGGGGTTTTTTATTGCCATATGCGGGTCATTCAGGAGAAGGAAATCCCATGTTTCAAGGTTCTATTGTTGCGTTGATCACCCCGTTTCGACAGGGAAAGCTGGATGAAGAGGCGCTGTTGCGTCTGGTGGAGTGGCATATCGAGCAGGGTACCCACGGCATAGTGCCGGTGGGTACCACGGGGGAGAGCCCGACCCTGACCCACGACGAACACTGTAAAGTGGTCGAACTGGTGGTCAAACAGGTGGCGGGGCGCGTTCCGGTCATTGCCGGGGCGGGTTCCAATAATCCGGTCGAAGCCATCGAGTACACCCTCCATGCCGAACGGGTTGGTGCCGATGCCACCTTGCATGTGGCCGGATACTACAACCGCCCCAATCAGGAGGGGCTCTACCACCACTTCAAGGCCGTCCACGACGCCACCGCCAAGCCGATCATCGTCTACAACATTCCGCCGCGCGCCATCGTCGACGTGCAACCCGCGACCCTGGCCCGTCTGGCCGAACTGCCACGGATTGCCGGGGTCAAGGATGCTACCGGCGATCTGGCCCGTCCCTGGACCGAGCGTCAGCTGATCAACAAGCCCTTCGCCTGGCTCTCAGGGGAAGATGCCACTGCCGTCGCCTACAACATCGGTGGTGGTCAGGGTTGTATTTCGGTGACCGCCAACGTGGCCCCCAAGCTGGTGGCCGAGGTGCAGAACCTCACGCTGGCTGGCAAGTGGCAAGAAGCACGTGAACTGCAAGACCAGCTCATTCCGCTCCATCAGGCGATGTTTGCCGAGCCGAGCCCGGCTGGTGCCAAATATGCCGCTTCCCTGCTCGGTTTTTGCAGCGAGGAGTGCCGCCTGCCGGTGATGCCGCTGTCGGACGCGACCCGCGAGCGCATTCGCAGCGCCATGCAGCAGCTCAACCTGCTGTAATGCAAAACGGGTGAGCCAAGGCTCACCCGTTTTGTTTCCGGTCTTTATTTCCGGCCTTTAGTGCTGGCATATAGTGCCGGTATGGCCACGCTCAGGCTGCGTGATGCAGCCAAGCTGCGATGGCCAGCTGTAACTCGACATACGCCGGATAGAGAAAGAGATCGGCTAATTCGGCAGGCCACTCGTCATGCTCATCCGGACTGGTTCGCAGCTGTGCGTGCAGTCTGGTCAATGCTGGCAGCCAGGGCGCTGGTTGTGGCAGCGTGGCCGCACTGCGGGCGACCAGCTCGATCCCCTGACACAGGGCCGCGAGAGCCTGCTGTTGAATGCCTTTATCCTGCGGATGCTCCAGCCAGAGCTGCTCGTGATGCTGCCAGTGGCGCAGCCCCTCGCTTACCCCCGTTATGCTATCTATATCTTCACGCGCTACCAGCGCCTGCAGGGCTAGCGGTTTGCCAAGGCCTGCCAGTCGATAGCCGCGCTGGGCCTTGGATTGGGCGCCGAGCCGCAGCCCGCCCAGCTTGGCGAGGCGCCGGGCCAGTGCAAACAGAGCCGCGGTGTCGCCGGATTTGAGCTCCAGTTCCAGCTCGTTGATGGTGGTGCTGCCCTGACTGCCGACTATCTCTCCCTGATCCCAGGCCAGCTCTATCTCGGCCCCCTCGAAAGCGATCAGCCAGTGGCGACGCAGGAAGTCGGTGCGAAACTGGGCGACCAGCTGTTGCTGGATGCTGTCGCGCTCGGGCAGGGTCGGCCAAATCTCATCGGGAAAGGCCGAGAGGGTCGGTAGATCGCCGCTTACGGGGGCGTTGTATTCGGGTCTGGCGTGCAGGCCACCCACTATCTGGCCGCGACACTTGATGGTTTGTTCGGCAAAGCTATCGCAGCGGCGAATCCGCAACCCCATATCCAGCTGGCGCAAGGCGAGGGTTGGCGTATCGAAATAGACGTTGCCGAGCTGTTGTTGGGAGGATTCTTTAATTTCAATATAATTCAGCAGGTTGGATAACCCTGCTTGAATGTCGCAGGCGACAAAAAACTTAATCTCGATCTCGATTTGCATAGTCATTCCGAGCTGGCAGGTAACTTTGAGGGGCGGGATTCGGGTCGCGAGGATATAATGCCGCGAGGCGACTAGATTAATTCGCGGTTTAATTGAGTGCGCAGTTCGGTTACCATGCGCGCCTCATAAAATCGTATCGAGTGTTTTTTCACCGACACAGGTTTGACCATGCCAGTAAATACTATTTTGGGGCTTTTTGCCAAGTCCCCCATCAAGCCGTTGCAGAAGCATATCGTCAAGGTTCACCAGTGCTCCCAGCAGTTGGTTCCCTTCTTTGACGCCGTTGCGGAAGACCGTTGGGATGATGCCGAGAAGATCCGGCAGCAGATTGCCCAGTTGGAAAAAGAGGCGGATATCCTCAAGCGTGAAATCCGTCTGAAACTGCCTCGCGGCCTGTTCCTGCCGGTCGCGCGTACCGACCTGCTGGAGCTGCTGACCCAGCAAGACAAGATTGCCAACCGTGCCAAGGATATCTCCGGCCGCATGCTTGGTCGTCGCATGGAGTTTCCTGCTGAAATGCGGGTTGATTTCATGGCCTATCTCAAACGTTGTATTGATGCGACCGCTCAGGCCGAGAAAGCGATCGGGGAGCTCGACGAGCTGCTCGAGACCGGCTTCAAGGGACGGGAAGTGGAAATGGTTGCCGAGATGATCCACCAGCTGGATCTGATCGAGGACGATACAGACACCATGCAGATCGGACTGCGCCAACAGCTGCAAGCGGTTGAGCACAATTACAATCCGATTGATGTGATGTTCCTCTACAAGATCCTCGAATGGGTAGGTGACCTGGCAGATCAGGCCGAGCGTGTAGGCGCCCGTCTGGAACTGATGCTGGCTCGTTCGTAATCGACTGACTGGGTAAACACTATTAATGGACATTATCGCGAATTACGGCACCACCTTGGTGCTCGTGGCGGCCTTGTTCGGCTTTTTGATGGCCTGGGGCATTGGTGCAAACGACGTTGCCAATGCCATGGGCACATCGGTCGGCACCAAATCCCTGACTATCCGTCAGGCAATCATCATTGCCATGATCTTCGAGTTTGCCGGTGCCTATCTGGCGGGCGGCGAAGTGACCGCAACCATCCGTAATGGCATCATTGATACCAATGCATTTGCCGATACACCGGACCTGCTGGTACTCGGCATGATCGCCTCGCTGCTGGCTGCCGGCGCCTGGTTGATCCTGGCCTCCTACTTCGGCTGGCCGGTCTCTACTACTCACTCCATCATCGGCGCTATCGTCGGTTTTGCGGTGGTGAGCATTGGTCCGGAAGCGGTGCAGTGGAGCAAGTTTGGCGGCATCGTCGGCTCCTGGATTATCACCCCGGCCATCTCCGGTGTGATCGCCTACTTCATGTTTATCAGCGTGCAGAAGCTTATCTTCAACACCGATGATCCGCTGGCTAACGCCAAGCGCTATGTGCCGTTTTACATGTTCCTGACGGCGCTGGTGATCTGTCTGGTGACCATCAAGAAAGGGCTGACCCACGTTGGTCTGCACTTGAGCGATGGCGAGGGCATTCTGCTCTCTGTGGCTATCTCTATTGCGTTGGCGATTGCCGGTTTCTTCTATATCCGCGGTCAGAAGTACAACCCGCAGGATGACAGCAAGATGCACTTCGCCAACGTGGAGAAGGTATTCGGTATCCTGATGGTGATCACCGCTTGTGCCATGGCGTTTGCCCACGGCTCCAACGATGTGGCCAACGCCATTGGCCCGCTCTCTGCCGTGGCTTCTATCGTGGCCTCCGGCGGTGAAATTTCCAGTCAGGCGTCTATCGCCTGGTGGATCCTGCCGCTGGGTGGTATCGGTATTGTGATCGGTCTGGCGACCATGGGCGAGAAGGTGATGGCGACTGTCGGTACCGGCATCACCCACCTGACCCCGAGCCGTGGCTTCGCCGCCCAGCTGGCGACCGCCGCGACCGTGGTGATTGCTTCTGGTACCGGTCTGCCCATCTCCACCACCCAGACCCTGGTGGGTGCTGTGATGGGTGTCGGTCTGGCGCGCGGGATTGCGGCGTTGAATCTGGGGGTGCTGCGCAATATCGTCGTCTCCTGGATCATCACCCTGCCTGCCGGTGCCATTCTGGCCATTGCTATCTTCTACGTGCTGCAGGCCTGCTTCTCTTAATCGAAGCGGCATTCAGCAAAAAGCCCGAGTCATCGACTCGGGCTTTTTTTATTGTGCGAGGGAGCTGAGTTGCTCCCTTTGCATTCTCTGCATTAGAGGCTGGCGCAGATCTGCCAGAGATCGTACTGGATTGCCGCAGCGGTCACTTCCCGACCCGCCCCCGGCCCTTGAATCACCAGCGGGTTGCTGCGGTAGCTGTCGCTCTCGATGGCAAAGATATTGTCGCACGGCAGCAGGTTGGCAAACGGGTGGTGCGGTTCCAGCGTCTCCAGTCCAACCCGTGCCTTGCCGTTACGCTCGAAGCGGGCTACGTAACGCAGCGCCTTGCCAAGGCGCTTGGCTCCCTCAAAGGCGGTCTGAATCGGGCCATCCAGCTCCTTGAGCCGATCCATGAATTGATCCGCGCTGACTTTGCGCAGGGTGATGGGCACCAGATTCTCCAGTGTGATATCGGCAGAATCGAGCTCAAAGCCAGCCTCCCGCGCCAGGATAAGTAGCTTGCGCCGCACATCCTGACCGGAGAGATCTTCGCGGGGATCCGGCTCGGTCAAACCGTGCTGCCACGCTTCGTCCACCAGCTCGGAGAAGGGACGAGAGCCATCATATTGCTGGAACAGCCAGGAGAGGGTGCCGGAGAAGATGCCGGAGACCCCCTGAATACGGTCGCCGCTCTGACGCAGCATCTGGATGCTGGACTGGATAGGCAGCCCGGCCCCCACGGTGGCGTTATAGCGCCACTGCACCTGATGGTCACTGCAGGTCTGTTTGATGCGCTGGTAGAACTCGCTGTCGGCGGCACCGGCAAACTTGTTGGCAGCGATGATATGGATGCCGAGTTGGGCAAAATCCGGGTAGTAGCGACTCACCGTCTCGCTGGCGGTCATGTCCAGCGCAATCAGCGTATCGAAGCTGTGCTGCTCCAGTTGGGAGAGCAACTCCGGCCAGATCAGGGGTTTGCCATCGACACTGTTTTGTACCTTGCGGGGATCCAGCCCCTCTTCATCCAGCAGGCCACCTTCCGAGCTGAACACCCCGTAGAGGGTGAGCGCCAGATTGAGTTCATGTTCGAGCCGGGCTTTTTCGCGGCTATAGAGGGTGAGCCAGTGGCCGCCGATATTGCCTTTGCCGAACACCACCAGACCGACCCGGGTCGGGCGGCTGAACAGGGCGCTGTGCAGGGCGATCAGCAGCGGCTCCAGTACCACCTGACGCAGTACGGCCACCAGACTCAAGCCATCTCTGGCCACCTGGACGAACTCCAGCGGCTGATCCGCCAGCAGCTGATAGAAGCGATGGCACTGCTCGGCGTTGTCGGTGACTCCGGCCCCTACCAGCGCCACCAGACTGAATCCCTCTTTCTGGATCAGGCCAGTGAAGCTGCCCTGCAGCTGGAAGTCCCGCAGGATCTCGAAGGCACCCTGTGCGACTTCAAGGGTGTAGGCCAGACGCAGCACCCGCCGATCCGGCTGGCGCTGCAGGGTGAGCGGGTTGAGGCGGTGGCGGGCCAGATGGGCCTCGATGGTGGCGACCGTCTGCTCAAAGTTGGCCTGCGGTAGCACTTTGAGCTCGATCAGGGCGATCTGATCCACCGAGGAGACGATGCGGGCACCACCGGAGCGCGGCGCGCGGCGCAGAATATGGGTACAGCCCTCATCCGGGTTGTAGCTGCAGCGCAGTGTGAGGCGCTGGCGGCTGTCGGCGACTGGCTGCAGGGTGCGCGAATGCAGCACCGAGGAGCCAAGGCGGGCCAGCTCGTTGGCCTCTGCCAAGCTGAGGCGCTCCAGCAGGCGGGCCTCTTTGACCCGGCGGGGGTCGGCGCTGTAGACGCCAGCCACGTCGCTCCAGATGGTGGTCGATTCACCGTCCGCCAGCAGCGCCAGCAGGCTGGCGCTGTAGTCGGAGCCGTTGCGGCCGAGTAGCAGGGAGCGCCCTTCCATGTCGGCGGCGATAAAGCCGGTCACCACGATGCGACCGGCATGTTCCGCCAGTCGCGCCTTGAGCAGTTCGCTGGAGAGGGCGGTATCCACCTTGACCAGGGCGCCATCCTCGGCGCGCAGGAAGCTGCGGGCATCGAGCCAGGCAGCTTTGTCACCGTGACTGGTGAGCAGGGCCGCCAGCAGGCGCGCCGACCACACCTCGCCAAAGGCGAGCAGACCGTTGCGAGCGAAGCGATCAAACTGCCCCTCCAGGGTCTTGGCGATCTGTTGCACGTCGCTGGCGAGCTGAGCGCTGAGGTCGCGCTGCAACTCCCCTTCCAGCAGGCCATCGATCAGACTCTGCTGATAGGCTTGCAGGGCTGAGATGGATTCACCGGCAGCTTCGTCACCGGTATCCGCCAGTTCCCCCAGCTGGATGAGCCGGTTGGTGGTCTTGCCCGCGGCTGAGACCACGATCAGCTCGTCACCTCCGGTCTGTTGTTCAATGATGCTGGCAACCCGACGATAGCAGACCGGGTCCGCCAAACTGCTGCCACCAAACTTGTGGACGTGACGTCGCTTCAAACCTGCCTCTGTCACCGCGATCTCTCCTTGTTGCTGTTCCATTACTTCGCTACCTGTTCTGCCTGCTGCGCCTGTTCAAAAGCCTGAGCCAGATCGGCCACCAGGTCTTCACCGTGTTCAATACCGACCGACAAGCGCAGCAGCTGGGCGCTGATGCCAGCTGCCTGCTGTGCCGCCGGGGTCATGGCCCTGTGGGTCATGCTGGCCGGATGGGCCACCAGACTCTCCACCCCGCCGAGGGACTCGGCCACTGAGAAGAGGGTGAGGGCCGCGAGGAAGGTGCGAATGCCCGCCTCGCTGCAATCGAGTTCAAAACTTAACATGGCGCCGAAGCCGGACTGTTGACGGCGCGCAATATCGTGGCCGGGATGGCTCGGCAGGCTGGGGTGATAGATGCGTTTCACCAGCGGCTGCTGTTGCAGGAAGGCGAGGATGCGATCGGTGTTCTCCTGATGGCTGCGCAATCTGGGGGCCAGGGTGCGCAGACCGCGCAGGGTGAGGTAGGAGTCGAACGCCCCGGAGGTGAGCCCCAGACAGTTGGCCCACCACACCAGCGACTCGGCCAGTGCCGCCTCTTTGGCAATCGCGACCCCGCCCACCACGTCCGAGTGGCCGTTGATGTATTTGGTGGTGGAGTGCACCACCACGTCGGCACCGAGTGCCAGCGGCTGTTGCAGCAGGGGAGAGAGGAAGGTGTTGTCCACCACCACCTGCGCACCCGCTTCATGGGCGGCGCTGGCGATGGCGCTGATATCCACCACCCGCAGCAGCGGGTTGGAGGGGGTCTCGACCCATACCAGTGCAGGCTTTTGTGCCAGCGCGGAGGCCAGTGCAGCTTCGTCACCCTGATCGACAAACTGCACCCGATAGTGGCCCTTGGCCGCCAGATACTCGAACAGCCGCCAGGTGCCGCCGTAGCAGTCGTGGGGGGCGATCAGCAGGTCCCCCGCCTTGAGCAGGGCGGTGGTGACCAGATGGATGGCGCCCATACCGGTGCCGGTGACCACGGCGCCCGCGCCCCCTTCCAGCGCCGCCAGCGCGTCCGCCAGATTGCTGCGGGTCGGATTGCCGGATCGGGCATAATCGTATTGACGGGGCTCGCCAAAGTCGGCAAAGGTGTAGTTGCTGGAGAGGTAAATTGGGGGCACCACGGCACCGTGTTGCGTGTCAGTCTCGATCCCGGTGCGAACCGCCAGGGTGGCCTTATGACTCATGTCGCTCTCCTTGGCTTTGTGACTTGGCGATTGATCCGGCTCGATTTCCGATGCAGCCTAGCGTCAGGGTGGCCTTGTGGGTCATGTCACTCTCTCCTTGAACTGTCTCTGGGCGATGGCTGCTTTGCCTGCGCCACGGCGATCCTGCCATTGCTGGCCTATGGTGAACCACCTTACGCCAGCATAAAAAAGCCGTCAACACTTCCAGACGTCTAAATGGCTTTGCTGTTGGATTGCCATTAATTTCCTTAAGGGTTAAAATCCGCGCTCACGGCTAAATGAGAACAGGTGAGTCATGGGAACAGAGTGGAACGGCGACTACGTCAGCCCTTATGCGGAACACGGTAAGAAGAGCGAACAGGTCAAGAAGATTACCGTCTCGATCCCGCTCAAGGTGTTGAAAGTGCTGACCGATGAGCGCACCCGTCGTCAGGTGAACAACCTGCGTCATGCGACCAACAGCGAGCTGCTCTGTGAAGCCTTCCTGCACGCTTTCACCGGCCAGCCGCTCCCTTGCGACGAAGACTTGCGCAAGGATCATCCGGACAGTGTCCCCGCCGAAGCGCGCGCCATCATGGAAGCGCTGGGCAAAGAGATCGAAGATTTCGATCAAGAGTAAGCGATTTGCAATGCACAAGAGGCGACCCCCGGGTCGCCTCTTGTCGTTTCTACGGCCCCGTTTACGGGGCTGTGGTTATTTCAGCAGGCTGAAGATCAGCGCCGATACTGCCAGCGAACCGGTCAGCAGGATAAAGCCGTTAGTCCAGCCGTGACGGAAGCGGGCCAGCGCCTCCACCTTGTAGATCGCTATCACCGGCATGATGAACAGGATCATGGCGATGACCGGGCCGGAGAGGGTCTCCATCAGCCCCAGAATGCCCGGGTTGATCACGGCGGCGCCCCAGATGGCGAAGAACATCAGGGCGATGCCCAGCTTGTCCGCCTTGGCCAGCGGCAGGCCGGTGGGCTTGGCGATCAGACTCTTCAGGCTTTCGCGGGCACCGAGGAAGTGGCCGAGGAAGGAGGAGCTGATGGCGATAAAGGCGATGAGCGGCCCCAGGGTCACGATCACCGGGTTGTCGGTGATGTTGGCGAGATAGGAGAGCACAGAGACGTTCTGGGCCTTGGCTTCGGCCAGCTGGGCTGGCGAGAGGCTCAGCACGCAGGAGAAGACGAAGAACAGCACGAAGCCCACCAGCATCACTGTAGTGTTGCGCAGGATCTGGCCGCTCTTGGCTTCGGCCTGCTCGCCATATTCACGGCGCTGCACGTTGGCAAAGCCGGAGATGGCGGCGGCGTGGCTGAAGGCGAACACGGTGACTGGCAGCGCCAGCCAGACGGTGTTGAGGAAGCTGACCCCTTCAAACGCGGTCACTTCCGGCCACTGCCACTGGGGGATGAGGTAGCAGGAGAGGGCCGCCAGAATGGCCGCCAGCGGATAGACCATAAAGGCGAAGGCGCGCAGCATCGCTTTTTCACCCGCCAGCATCACGGCGATCATGGCGAACACCAGCACGCCGGAGAGCATCACCCGATCAGGGGTCGCCATGCCGAGCTGGTTGACCATGAAACTCTCTACGGTGTTGGTCAGCCCGACCCCGTAGATGAGCAGGATCGGGAAGATGGAGAGGAAGTAGAGCGCCGAGATGAGGCGACCGGCCATCTTGCCGAAATGCTCCTCCGCCACTTCGGTGAAGTCGGCGTGGGGGCGGGAAGAGGAGAGCACGAAGCGCGCCAGCCCGCGGTGAGCGAGGAAGGTCATGGGGCCTGCCAGTACCGCGACGATAACGAGGGGCCAGATCCCGCCCAGACCCAGATTGATGGGCAGGAACAGGATGCCCGCGCCAACGGCGGTGCCAAACAGGCTGATGGTCCAGTGGGTATCGTGGCGACGCCAGCGGGTGGTGCTGGCCGTGGCGGAGTGGGAACCGGATAGCTCCTTGGTAGCCTCTACAGATAGACTCATTACTAATTCACTTTTTGTTAGTGTTTTAATCTGAGTTTATTGTGGTTTATCGGGATTTAATTCTCAAAAAGCGGGGCTGAAACATATCACTGCCATTGCTTACTTTAGCCAGTGATATTGGGAATGGAATCTGGATCACATAATGCAACAAAACTGACATTGATTGATTTTGTGAAATATAAAACCAAAATTTGATCTCGACTCATTTTTTTATTTTGGCTAATGGTGCATTTTCAGGATTACATGAAAAGCCGCACCATTTCTCACCGACCGATTGTGATGTTTCACTGTCATTTCGCTGCTTTGCCAGCGTATCACGCTGTTCAGGTAGGCCTTGGGCAGCGGATCACTCCGGCCATTACCCCGGGCAACTACCCTGAAAAATCAGGCGGCCATTGGGCCGCCTGATTGCTTGGCGTGGTGACGTCTCGAGCCGCCTAGTGGGCCAGAATGCTGCCCCAGGCGAGATCCGGATCCCCCATCACGATAAAGTCCGGGTTCTCCAGCGACTCGGTTTCGTTGTAACTGAGCGGCTGCAACGCCAGGCTGAGGATGCGGCCACCAGCCGCCTCGACGATGCACTGGGCGGCGGCGGTGTCCCACTCGCCGGTAGGGCCGAGCCGCACGTAGCAATCGGCCGCCCCTTCCGCTACCAGACAGGATTTGAGGGAGCTGGAGCCGAGCGGGATCAGCTCATAGTTGATGGCCGGGTTGAGGCGGCGGGTGAGGTTCTCCAGCTTCTGACGGCGGCTGATAGCCACCACCAGCGAGTCGGGCTGATCATGCTCGTGATGCATGGCGCTGATGGGTAGGGTCTCGCCATTCACCTCCTTGAAGGCGCCGTAGCCGCGTACCGCCCAGTAGAGCACGTCAGACTCGGGGGCATAGATGACCCCGAGCACCGGTACGTTGTCCCGCACTAGCGCGATCAGGGTGGCGAAATCGCCGCTGCCAGCGATGAACTCACCGGTGCCGTCGAGGGGATCCACCAGCCAGTACTGCCGCCAGTTGGATCGCTGGCTGAAGGGGATGTCGGCCGCCTCTTCGGTCAGCACCGGCACATGGGGGGTGAGCGCCGACAGCGCCTGCTTGAGGTAGGCATCGGCAGCAAGATCGGCACTGGTGACCGGGGTCGCATCCACCTTCAGCTGACGCTCGAACTGACCGCCGTGATAGATGTCGTGAAGGATCCTTCCGGCTTCGCGGGCAATCTCCTTGACCCCCGGCACCCAGGCCAACAACTCCTGCATCTCGTTATCCTCTGTCTGTTAACTGCCCGTCTGCGGGCTACTCTGCCTGCTCCGCCAGCCACTTCTGGGCCAAGAGCAGGGCACTGATGCTGCGCGACTCGGTGAAGTCGGGTCGTGCCAGCAATTCGTCGATCCGGTTGAGGGGCCAGGGGATCACCTCGAGGGGCTCCGGCTCGTCGCCGATCCGCTGCTCGGGGAAGAGGTCCCGCGCCAGCAGGATATCCATCCGGCTGGAGAAGTAACCGGGGGCCAGCGACACCTGCTTGAGCAGGGTCAGGTTGTTGGCACCAAAGCCCGCCTCTTCCATCAGCTCCCGGTTGCCCGCCTCGAAGGCATCTTCGCCCGGGTCGATCAGCCCCTTGGGAAAGCCCAGCTCGTAGGAGTGAGTGCCCGCGGCATATTCGCGCACCAGCAGCAGGGTGTGGGCATCGAACAGTGGCACCACCATGACGGCGCCACGATTACCGCCGCGCATCCGCTCGTAGACCCGCTCTTCGCCATTGGAGAACTTGAGGTGTAGCGATTCCACCTTGAACAGTCGGCTCTCGGCGACGATATCGGCTTTGAGGATCTCTGGTTTGCACTTGGGGTGATCCAGTTGGTCGGCAGAGATTTGCTCGGGTTTGCTCTTGTGGGGGTCGCTCATCAGACGCTGGCTGCTCGTTAAAAAATAGTGCTTCAAGAGTAAACGACTCTCACACCGAACACCACGGGCCAGGGAGGGCAAAGGGGGAGGAAAAATCCGCTATACTGCCGCTCCATTTCTTCCGCGACACCGAGATCAAGAGACCCGATGCCACACTCCCGCTCTACCACCTTACCCTGGCACCAGATTGATACCGTCTTGCTTGATATGGATGGCACCCTGATCGATCTGCATTTTGACAACCACCTCTGGCAGCAGCTGGTGCCAGAGCGTTACGCCGAGCGGCTCGGTCTGCCACTGGCTGAGGCAAAGGCGCAGATCGAGGTGCACTATCAGGCGGTCAACGGCACCCTCAACTGGTACTGCGTGGATTACTGGAGCGAGACCCTGGGGCTCGATATTCGCGCCCTCAAGCAGGAGCTGCTGGCAAAGATCCAGTGGCGCCCTCACGCCATCCCTTTTCTGGCCGAGCTGCGCGCCGCGGGCAAGCAGCTGGTGCTCTTCACCAACGCCCACCCCGCCAGCCTGTCGGTGAAGGATGCGCAGCTTGGCCTTGCCGACCATCTGGATTTGATGGTGAGCACCCACGAGCTGGGCTGGTCGAAAGAGAGCCAGCACTGCTGGCAGGCGCTGGCGCAGCGGCTGGTATTCGATCCGGCCCGCACCCTGTTTGTGGATGACAGCGAGCGGATCCTGCGGGCCGCCGCCGACTATGGCATCGGTTATCAGCTGGCGATCCAGAATCCCGACAGCTGCAAGCCCGAACAGAGCATCACCGCTTTTCCGGCGATCAGGGATTACGCCGAGCTGCTGCCGCTGGCAATCTGACGCGGCGTCAGGTGTTGGCAGGCGTATGGGGGAGCTCACCGCTTTCCCCGGTATGTTCCGCGATTATGCGGAGTTGCTGCCGCTGGCAATCTGAATCTGTTCAAACGAGAGAGGGCTGCATCATGCAGCCCTCTTTCTTTGATTTGAATTTTGGTTATCTGACGCCTGATGGCGAAAAATCACAGCTCCCGAAACGGGCGCCGCTTCTCCTCTTCGATGACGATCGCCTCCAGATTGGCGACCCGCTCCTGCAATTCCCGAATGACCAGATCCTGCTTGCCGAGGCGGTCGGTGATGCGGGCATCCCCCATCTGGTAGCGAGCCCGCTTGCCGAGGTATCCGAACAATAGGCTGATAAAAACGATCAGGACGATGCCTGTCCACATGGTCATGTCACGACTCCTTGTCGTTATAAATACAGTCGTCATAAACGGCGACAGCGCTGATGGATCAGCTCTGTTTTCTCATAGCCGCCAATTGGCCGCAATGGGGCCTGTTTCGCCTTTGTGATGCAGTTGGCTATTGCTGCCAGAGGGGGCGGCGGCCAAGCCACCACCTTGTTACCCGGGTGGCTATTGCTGCCAGAGAGGGCGGCCAAACCAAAGTCCCCACAGGGTCAGGTGCAGCAGCACGATAAACCAGAACACCAGCCGGTAGCTGCGCTTCTGGGTCTTGTGGCGCAGCCACTGGCGGGCCACCAGCGCCCCCGGCCAGCCGCCGCACAGCTCCAGCAGATGCAGGCGGGATTCGGGAATGCGCCATTCGCCGCGCACCGCTTGCCGCTTGTCCCAGGCGTATGCGGCCACCGTGAGCAGACTCATGGTCAGCAGTATCCCCAGCGGCCACCACTGCTGGCCGTTGAGGCCGAGCCAGAGGGCGGCGCCCAGTGGCAGCAGTGCCAGCGCCATCACTGGGCCAGCTCCCAGCAGCGCTCCTCATCCTGCTTGAGGGTGCGGATCACCTTGGCCGGATTGCCCACCGCCACCGAGTCGGCCGGGATGTCGCGGGTGACCACGGCGCCCGCGCCAATGATGGATCGCGGCCCTATGGTGACGCCGGGGCAGATGATGGCGCCGCCGCCAATCCAGCAGTCGTCACCGATCCGCACCGGCTTGTTGTAGGCAGTCCAGTTGCGTCGCTCCAGATAGTTCATGGTGTGGGTGGCGGTGTAGATCTGCACGTTGGGGGCCAGCAGCACATGGCTGCCGATGTGCACTTCACCCACGTCGAGAATGGTGACGTTGAAGTTGAAGAAGGTCTTCTCGCCGATATGGATGTTGCGGCCAAACTCGCAGGTAAATGGCGTGCTGATCCAGCAGGAGTCGGGGCAGTGGCCAAAGAGGTCGCGACAGATCTGCTGGCGCAGAGGGCCATCGCCCGCAGATGACCCATTGAGTTGGGCCAGTAGCGCCTGCCCGCGAATACGGTCGTTGGCTATCTCCTCGCTCTGGCTATCCAGTGCCCCGCCTGCCAGTACCTTGTCCCAGTCGCTCGCCATTGCTACCTCCTCATGCTGCAAGAGCGGGCAGTATACGTGACAGTCAGGGGGGGGGTCAGTCTGTCACTTGTTGCAGATGATCCCCGTCAACCTGCAGGCCAGATAAGGGGCAGGATCAGCAGGGCTGAGACGAAGTAGGGGAGCAGCACCCGCAGCCCGAGACTGCGACCGCCGATGCCAAGTGCCAGCAACCCCTTCACCAGCGAGTTGACCAGCCCGGCCAGTAGAATGCCGCGAGCGGCCACCTCCAGCGCCAGCTCCTTGTGGGAGAGCTGAGAGAGGGAGAGGGTGATGGCGTCCACATCGGTGATGCCTGACACCAGCGCCAGCAGATAGACCCCGGAGTTGCCCACCTTGTCTTGCAGCAGGGTGGCCATAAAGCCGATCAGCGCCAGCAGCAGGCCAAACTTGATGGCGGTTGGCAGGTCGAGGGGGTTGCTGGTTTCCGGTTTTACCGGGCCGTCGGTCAGCTCTTCGCGTTGGCGCCAGAACCAGAAGGCAAAGCCGTAGACGGTGGCCGCCAGCAGCAACAGGGGAGCGGCCAGGCGCATCGCCAGCTCGTTGTGGATGAGCAACACCAGCACCAGCAGTCGCAACCACATGGTGGCCCCCGCCAGCAGGATGCCGGTAGCCAGCAGCCGCTCCAGCCCCCCTTGTTCCTTGTTGAGGCGGGCGAACTGCAGGGTGAGGGCGGTGGAGGAGGCCAATCCTGCCAGTATGCTGGTGAGCACCAGCCCAGCGCGGGTACCGAGCAGCCGTACCGCGAAGTGGCCACAGAAAGAGATGCCGGCGATCACCACCACCATCAGCCAGATCTTGAAGGGGTTGAAGGCATCGAGGGGGCCCATCTCCTCGTTGGGGAGTACCGGCAGCAGCACCAGCGAGATGAGCAGAAAGCGCAGGGTGGCGTGAAACTCGGTTTCGCTCAGAAACAGCATCCCCTGCTGGATCTTGCCCTTGAGCCCCATCAGCAGGGCCGCCAGTACGGCGCAGGCGACCGCCTCGCTCGGGCTCAGCAGCACCGACATCAGCCCCAGCAGGTAGGTGAGCAGCATGGCCACCGAGCTGGTGAGACCAAACTCCCCCTGCCAGCGCTGGGCCAGCCAGACCGAGAGGCCGCAGCCGATCACCACCGCCAGCAGGCCGAGCAGCGGCAGCCAGGGGCCCAGAGTGGGCAGCAACAGGGCACAGACCCCGCCGAGCAGGCCGATGAGGCCGTAGGTACGCATCCCGGCGATGCGCTGGTTATCCCCCAGCTGGCGCACCTGCCAGCCCCGCTCCAGCCCGATGATAAGGCCGATGGCCAGCGAGACCAGGGCGCCATTGACGGGTTCTGCATTGATCCACATAACGACTTCCTTTTCGTCATCTGTCTGCCTTGTTCCCATGATGGCACAGGGTTCAAGGTGGCAGAGGGGCATAGCTCACAGAGTCTGCGTCCGGCTCCCTGTGCGGGGTGAGGGGCTGATATGAACAAAAGAGATAAGCAAAGAGCTATTTCTTTCTTCTCGGCATAACAACTCCACGGCATGCTGCTCTCAACCCAACGAGATATGGAGTATCACCATGAAACTGCGAATGACCGCCCTGACCCTGCTCTCCCTGCTGGCATTTGGCCAGGCCAATGCCGCCGAGATCCGCCTGCTTAACGTCTCCTACGATCCGACCCGCGAGTTGTTTCAGGAGTACAACGCCGCTTTTGCCAAGGAGTGGAAGGCGAAGACTGGCGATGACGTGGTGGTGAGCCAGTCTCACGGTGGTTCCGGCAAGCAGGCCCGCGCCGTGGTGGATGGGCTGGAGGCCGACGTGGTGTCGCTGGCACTGGCCTATGACGTCAATGCCATCGCCAAGGAGGGATTAATCGCCGCCGACTGGCAGAGCCGCCTCGGCAACAATGCCGCACCCTATACCTCCACCATCGTTTTCCTGGTGCGCAAGGGCAATCCCAAGCAGATCAAGGATTGGGATGATCTGGTGCGCAAGGATGTGGCCATCGTCACCCCCAACCCCAAGACCTCCGGCGGGGCGCGCTGGAACTATCTGGCCGCCTGGGGTTACGCCCTGAAAAAAAGCGGCAGTGAAGAGGGGGCCAAGCAGTTTGTCGGCGATCTCTACAAGAACGTGAAGGTGCTCGACTCCGGCGCTCGCGGTGCCACAACCAGCTTTACCGAGCGCGGTCTCGGTGACGTGCTGCTGGCGTGGGAGAACGAAGCCCTGCTGGTGCTTGGTCAGGCGGGTGCCAGCGACAAGTTCGAGCTGGTAGTGCCTTCTGTCTCCATTCTGGCGGAGCCGCCGGTTGCGGTGGTGGACAAGGTGGCCAAGAAGCATGGCACCGAAGCGGTATCCAAGGCGTACCTCGACTACCTCTACTCCGACGAGGGGCAGCATATCGTCGCCAAACATCACTATCGCCCCAGCAACCCGGCGATCCTGAAGGAGACGGCGGCGCAGTTCCCGCAGCTTGCCCTCTTTACCGTCAAGGATCTGGAAGGGGATTGGGAGAAGGCCCAGAAGAAGCACTTCGCCCAGGGTGGTCTGTTTGACCAGATCTACCAGCCGGGTCGTTGATAGCCGCTATATCCATCACTGAACTGGCCCCTGTGCCAGCCGATAGGAGCACCAAGATGAACAAGATCCTCCTGGTTCCCGGTCTGCACAACAGCGGGCCGGATCACTGGCAGAGCCGCTGGCACGATCACTTTCCCCAATGGCAGCGCATGACGGGGTTGCCGTGGGACAAGCCAGACCTCAGGGTCTGGAGTGCCAAGCTGGCGAGCAAGCTTAAAAGTCGTCGCAGTAGGGTCCATCTGGTGGCCCACTCCTTCGGCGCGCTGACCGCCATCGCGGCGGCCCGCTTGCAGCCGGAGAAGGTCGCCTCGATTTTTCTGGTGGCCCCCGCCGATCCCGCCCGTTTTGGCATTGTGGATGAGGCCTTGGCCGAGCCGCTGCAGGTGTCGGCCCAGCTGGTGGCCAGCCGCAACGATCCCTGGATGAGCTTTGAGCGGGCCGAATACTGGAGCCGTCAGTGGCAGGTGCCGCTGTTTGATGCCGGTGAGGCGGGCCATATCAATGCCCAATCCGGTCATGGGGATTGGCATCAGGGGCTGAATTTGCTGGGTGCTCTATATCGTCGCGGCGAGCTGGTGGTGGCACCGGTCAAGGCCGCCTCTGCTCGGCCCGTGGTGCTCGGTTTTCGCTAGTTATCTGTGAAGTGGTTGGAGGGCTGGCGATCGCGCGGTTCGCTGGTTGCGCCATGCCCTGTTCTTTGAATGTTGCGCTCCGTATTGCTCCATTTCTTAGGTCTTTTATTTATATAAAAGACCTTTTTTTATTTGGATCGCTCTAAAAGCCTTGTCCCACCGTTGTTAGACAAAAAAGTAATTAGCAAAGTCGCAAACGGTGTTTGTTGCTGACAGGAAGAGTGCGCAGAATCACCATATCTTAAATTATTCATAACAGACGGACGTGTTATGCGATTTGGTTCTTATTCTGTCTTGCCGGGTTTCGGCCCCACCCTTGGCTTCACTCTGCTCTATCTGGGCGTGCTGGTGCTGTTACCGCTCTCGGCACTGGTGCTGTTTGCGGTCAACAACCTGACCGCCGCCGAGTTCTGGCAGGTGATCGGTTCGCCGCGAGTGCTCGCCTCTTTTCGCCTGAGTTTCGGCGCGGCTTTTATTGCGGCGCTGCTTAACAGTCTGTTCGGGCTGATCCTGGCCTGGATCCTGGTGCGCTACAGCTTCCCCGGTCGCCGACTGGTGGATGCGCTGATCGACCTGCCATTTGCCATGCCGACCGCCGTCTCCGGTATCGCCCTGTGTGCCATCTTCGCCCCCAACGGCTGGATTGGTCAGTGGGTCGCCCCCTTTGGTATCGAACTCGCCTACAACCCAATCGGGGTGGTGATTGCCCTCACCTTTATCGGATTGCCGTTTGTGGTTCGCACCCTGCAGCCGGTGCTGCGGGAGGCCGAGAGCGAGCAGGAGGAGGCGGCCGCCAGCCTCGGCGCCGATCGCTGGCAGACCTTTCTGCGGGTGCTCTGGCCGACTCTGGTGCCGGCCCTGCTCACCGGCTTTGCGCTGGCGTTTGCCCGCGGGGTGGGGGAGTACGGCTCTGTCATCTTTATCGCAGGCAACCTGCCGATGGTTTCCGAAATCGCGCCGCTGATGATCATGAGCCATCTGGAGGAGTACGACTACGCGGGCGCCTCCGCCATCGCCGTGGTGATGCTGCTGATTTCATTCATTTTGTTACTGCTAATCAACAAGTTGCAGGCCTGGAGCTGGTCTCGCATCGGAGGGAGCCGGATATGAGTTCATCTGCTATCGCCATTGAGGTCGCCCCTGTGGAGGCGGCCCCTGTTCGCAAGGCACCGGTCGTGATCCGCGAACCCCAGTGGGTCAAGTGGTTGCTGATCACTGTGGGTCTCGGCTGGTTTGCCGCCCTGTTGCTGCTGCCGCTGGCCACCGTCTTTATTCAGGCGCTGACGCCGGGGCTCGCCTTCTTCTGGCACGCCATCAGCGAGCCGGATGCCCTGAGCGCCCTTGGCCTCACCGCGCTGGTGACCCTCTGCGCGGTTCCCCTCAACCTGCTGTTCGGGATCGCGGCGGCCTGGGCCATCGCCCGTTTCCGCTTTCCCGGTCGTCAGCTGCTCATCACCATCATCGATCTGCCGTTTTCGGTGTCGCCGGTGATTGCCGGTCTGATGCTGGTGCTGCTGTTTGGCAGCCGCGGCTGGTTTGGTGACTGGCTGAGCGAGCACGACATCAAGATCATCTTCGCGACGCCGGGGATCATCCTGGCCACCACCTTTATTACCGTGCCCTTCGTGGTACGCGAGCTGCTGCCCCAGATGGAGGCACGCGGCCCGGAAGAGGAGGAGGCGGCCATCATGCTGGGGGCGAGCGGCCTGCAGATGTTCTGGCGGGTCACCCTGCCCGGCATCCGCTGGAGCCTGATGTATGGCCTGCTGCTCTGTACCGCCCGGGCGGTGGGGGAGTTTGGCGCCGTGTCGGTGGTCTCCGGCCATATTCGCGGCCAGACCAACACCCTGCCGCTGCATATCGAGATCCTCTACAACGAGTACCAGACCGGCGCCGCCTTTGCGGTGGCCAGCCTGCTGGCCCTGTTCGGGATCTTCACCCTGCTGGGGGAAACCCTGTTGGCCCGGTTGCGTGGTCAGCCTACCAAGTCCCACTGATTTGACGATTATTGAGAAGAGGCATCCATGAGCATTCAGGTTCAACAACTTAACAAGCATTTCAATCAGTACGCGGCGCTGGCAGACATCAACCTCGACTTTCACGACGGTGAGCTGGTGGCGCTGCTTGGTCCCTCCGGTTGTGGCAAGACCACGTTGCTGCGGATCATCGCCGGGCTGGAGCAGGCCGACAGTGGCAGCGTCATCATCCGTGGCGAGGATGCCTCCGACCTGCACGTGCGTGAGCGTAACGTCGGCTTCGTATTCCAGCACTACGCCCTGTTTCGCCACATGACGGTGTTTGAGAACGTGGCGTTTGGCTTGCGGGTCAAGCCGCGCAGTGAGCGCCCGGCGGAGGCGGCCATTCGCGCCCGGGTCAAGGAGCTGCTGGATCTGGTGCAGCTTAGCCACGTGGCCGAGCGCTACCCGACCCAGCTCTCCGGCGGTCAGCGCCAGCGGGTCGCACTGGCCCGCGCACTGGCGGTGCAGCCCAAGGTGCTGCTGCTGGACGAGCCCTTCGGCGCCCTCGATGCCCAGGTGCGCAAGGAGCTGCGCCGCTGGCTGCGCGAGCTGCACGACGAGCTGCACGTCACCAGCCTGTTCGTCACCCACGATCAGGAAGAGGCGCTGGAGGTGGCGGATCGGGTGGTGCTGATGAACGCCGGACGGGTCGAGCAGATCGGCACCCCGGCCGAGGTCTACGACCAGCCTGCCAGCTCCTTCGTCCACAGCTTCCTTGGCAGCGTCAACCAGTTTCGCGGCCGGGTAGCCGAGCAGGGGTTCGGTATCGGAGAGCAGTTGCTCGGCGGGCCGTCGGCCTCTCATCTGGCCCACGGCAGTGCCGCCATCGCCTATGTGCGTCCCCATGAGCTGGAGATCTTGCCAGCCGATGCGCCGGGCGGGATCCGCGCCACCATTACCCGCTTGCTGCCCATGGGGCCCCGCATTCGGGTGGAGCTGCGTGGCGATGGCGAGACCAAAGGTGCCCACTATGAGGCGGAGCTGACCAAAGAGGCGGCCAAACTATTTGCGCCGGGGCAGGGGGTGAGGCTGGTGGCCAGACAGGCGCAGTTCTATCCCGACTACCAGATTTGATGCTGTGTTACGGGCGGTGGAACCACCCGGTTCAGGCTGTCAGCCGGGCGTGATCCCGGCCATATAACAAAAACAAGGGGGTGGCCGAGCCGTGTCGCCATCCTTCGCAGGAGGCGACAAAGTGAATTTTCAGCAGTTACGAATTATCCGGGAGGCGGCGCGGCGGGATTACAACCTGACCGAGGTGGCCAACGCGCTCTTTACTTCCCAATCCGGGGTGAGCCGCCATATCCGCGAGCTGGAAGAGGAGCTTGGCATCGAGCTATTTATCCGCTACGGCAAGCGGCTGCTCGGCATGACCGAGCCGGGCAAGGAGCTGCTGGTGATTGCCGAGCGTATCCTGGGTGACGCCAACAATATCCGCAAACTGGCCAGCACCTTTGCCAACCGCGACTCGGGTCGCTTGCTGGTGGCGACCACCCATACCCAGGCCCGCTATGCGCTGCCGCGGGTGGT
The DNA here is from genome assembly GCF_900079845.1 of Aeromonas sp. EERV15. Taxonomy (NCBI): domain Bacteria; kingdom Pseudomonadati; phylum Pseudomonadota; class Gammaproteobacteria; order Aeromonadales; family Aeromonadaceae; genus Aeromonas; species Aeromonas sp. EERV15. The sequence goes on from NZ_FKKY02000004.1 coordinate 36,873, forward strand.
GAAGGCGTTTCGCGAGCAGTTCCCGCTGGTGCAGCTGGAGCTGCGTCAGGGCAGCCCGGAGGAGATAGTGCGGCTGGTGCAGACCGGCGAGGTGGATATCGGCATCAGCAGCGAGCAGCTCGACAAGAGCGAAGGGGTGGTGGCATTTCCCTACTACCGCTGGCACCACAACATCGTGGTGCCCGAGCACCATCCGCTGGCTGGCGAGCGGGCTCTGACCCTGGCGGCGCTGGCCAACTGGCCCATCGTCACCTATCAAGCCGGGTTGACCGGGCGGGTACGGGTGGACGAGGCCTTTGCCGAGGCGGGCATCGAGCCGCAGATCCTGCTGACGGCGCAGGACTCCGATGTCATCAAGACCTATGTCGAGCTGGAGATGGGGGTCGGCATTCTGGCCGATATGGCGTTCGATCCCCAGCGCGATCAGGGGCTGGTGCAGCTCGACGGCAGCCATCTGTTTGCCCCGCACACCGCCTGGATTGGCCTCAAGCAGGGGCAGTTCCATCACAACTTCGCCTGGCAGTTTATCCAGCTCTGCAACCCCGAGCTGGCGCTGGCGGATATTCAGGCCCGCGCCATGGGCAGCGAGCCCGCCATCGACTTCCAGATTTGAGGTCGGAAGAGAAGACAAGAAGGGGAGCCAATGGCTCCCCGTTTTATTGATGGTGTCATGGCCCGGTGCGGGATCAGTTCAGTTCAATCCAGGCATCTTGCCAGTTGGAACCGACACCCGGCTCATAGTGGGTGGCGGTGGTGGCCCACTGCACGCAGTAGCCGTTGTAGGGGAACGGCTTGCACTGATAGACCTTGCCATTTTTCGGCTGCAGTACCTTGGTACCGGCGGTGTAGGACTTGATGTCGTTCGGGAAGACGAACTGGTAGTCGCCGCCACTGCTTGCCTCTTTAAACATCAGGTCCATGGTCTGCTGGATGGCTTCGCCGCCTGCTTTTGGCATGCCTTTGATCACCAGTTGATGATGGCCTGCTTTGAGCCCTTCCAGTGCCATGCTGAAGGTGTGGCTGCTGTCCTTGATATCGGCACTGCTCTGGCCTTTGGCGACACCGCCGTGGTCATACAGGGTATTGGTGACGGCCAGATCCCCTTGTGCAGTAACGGTAAAATCGAGAGTGACTTTGCCATCTTCAAGCACATAGTCGCTGGCCAAACCGCTGACGCTGACGGTGTCTACGACCGGTGGTTTCAGTTGCAGCAGGTCAATCTCGACTCGCTCCAGATTGCTGCCGCGCTTCAGATAGACAGGGTTCATGCCGTAGATCGGGTTGAACTCGCCATTGGCGCTCTGTTGGCCGGCGCGGATCTGGCTCTGCTCGGCGTTGATCTTGGTTGCCAGCGCATGAGTCCAGTTATTTTTCAGGCCTTGCTCATTGCTGGTAATGGTCAGCACGGTCTGCAGCTCGTGGCGCTCGCCGATGGCATCGAATACCCGGGTTACTGCCTTGTCGCCGATGGTCAGATCGATGGAGGGATAGATGGTGCCAGCCTGGCTCCACTCCAGCGGTGGCTGATTGCCATCCTTGAACTGGGCATCAATCATGTTGTAGAAGCTGTTGGCGGTATCACCCACTTCCCACACACCCAGGATGACCTGGTAACCGGTGCGCTCTGGCAGGTTGCACTGATGAGTGACCTGCTTGGGTGGCTGCACCATGTTGCCTTCAATGACGCAGAAGGGATTAAGGTCAAACGAGGCGCGAGTCAGCGGCTGGTTGGGGTTCCAATCCTGCTTGGTCAGGTAGTAACGCCAGTTGCGGGTCACGTGGTTGGCGGTGAAGGTCCAGCTGATGGCAAAGGGGCCAGCTTGTACATCACGTTTGGTCCAGCGATCGCTGGTCTGAACGTTCAGTTCGCTCCAGCGCGGGCTGCCCGCCGAGGCGATCTGACCATCTTGCGGGCCAGACTGCGGGAAGCCGGAGGGGCCTTCCACGCTTTGTGGCTCCCACTGCACGCCGCCACACTGGCTATTGCCGCCGGTCTTGCACAGGTAGTTGCGACTTTCGGGTTGGCTAATATAACCGTGGGCCAGGGCGCTGCCGCTGACCAGTAGTGCCAGTGCCGCTGCGGCATGACTAAGGTGGGTGTTTGCTGCCATATATTCCTCTGGGAACTAGAACTGGGCAGTCAATGGGCGATAGCTGGCGGGTGTCAGCACCCCATGGATGGAGTGGTAACCCCGCTATCCTGCAGTGTCGAAGGACCGGAGGCTTTGCGTCCTGATTTTACAATCAGTTTGCCAATTGACTATGTAAGGTGGCCGGAGCCAGATAATCTGAGAGACTATATCAATCAATGATTAATGTGTTAAGAATAAACGTTTAACTGAGATTTCAGGCTGACCTATTGTCTGCTTAAGTATCTGTTTTTCTTTTTTCCTTTGTTATCGCGCCAAGTGGTCGTGTCGCTTTTTTGTGCCTTAAGTTGTGCGCGCAATGTGGCTTTGGTGGTTTTAGCTGTGGTCAATCATCGCCAGCCTTGTTGCTGGCGATGATTGTGTCGTGGATCAGTGGCGGGCGCTCTGTTCTGTGACGGTTCGGGGGCTTGCATGGGGGATTTGCATCGGGGTGATAGTCGACTCCTTGCCCAGTTTAAACACCGCAAGCCGCTCATCCAGACTGCGGGAGAGGCCAGCAAGCAGCTCACTTTCTTGGGCCAGTTGTGAGGCGGACTGGGACATCTCCAGCGCCGAGTCGTTGATGCCGCTGACGTTGCGGTTCATATCCTCGGCTACCATGCTCTGCTGCTCGGCAGCGGTGGCAATCTGGGTCGCCATATCGCTCACATGCTGGATGCGGTTGACGATTTGGGTGAGATCCTGACCTGCCTGGCGTGACTGATTGACGCTGCTCTCCGCCAGTTTGCGGCTGGCATCCATGGCGCTGGCTGCACTAACGGCTCGCTGTTGCAGTTGGGCAATGGTGCTCTGGATCTCTTCGGTGGACTGGCGGGTGCGGCTGGCCAGCTGGCGCACCTCGTCGGCCACCACGGCAAAGCCACGGCCCTGCTCGCCGGCCCGTGCTGCCTCGATGGCGGCATTGAGGGCCAACAGGTTGGTCTGTTCCGAAATGGCGCTGATAACAGCCGTCACTTCGCTGATCTGCATCACCCCCTCCTTGAGCTGATTGACTTGCACGGTTGCCTGTTCCACCTCGGTAGCCAGCGCCTGAATACCGTGAACGCTGGCATGGACATCCTGGTTGCCCAAGCCTGCTTCACTGGTGGCATCCTGGGTATCGCGGGCGGTATTTTCAGCATGACCCGCCACATCGGTGATGGTGGCACTCATCTCGTTCATGGCGGTGGCGAGCTGGGCCAGTTGATCCCGCTGGCTGGTGACAGCCTGGTTGGTCTGCTCGGCAGAGGCGGCGATGCGCAGGGCGGCATCCGCCACGTTGCGGGCCCCCAGACTTGCTTCCAGCAGGGCGTGACGGATGGCATCCAGACTCTGGTTGGTGCAGCGGGCGACCATACCCAACTCATCCTTGCCGTGCACCGGGATGCTCACCACCAGATCGCCCTTGGCAACCCGTTGCATGGCGTGGTTGATCTGATTGAGGGGGGCGACAATGGAGTGAGTGATGCGCCAGCCCAGCAGCCCCATCAGCAAGACCGCGATGGCGGTGGCGGTACCCATTTTCATGTATTGGGCCCAGATGGTCTGCTGGATATCCTGCAGTAGCATGCCTGAACCGAGGATCCAGCCCCAGGGTTGATAGCCGGAGACCATGGAGAGCTTGTCAGCCGTTTCGCCTGACGGACCGGTCCAGACATATTGCAGGGTGCCCTGTTTTCCCCCTTTGGCGATATCCACCATCTGGAACCAGAACTGCCCTGCGGTGGCGGCCCCCCCTTCCCCCATCTTCTGACCGACCAGCTCGGGGCGGATAGGGTGCACTAGCATGGTGCGGTTCTCGTCGATGACAAACAGGTAGTTGTTGCCATCAAAGCGGGTGTTGGTCAGCAGCTTGCGCGCTTCCTGCTGCGCCTGCTCTGCTGGCAAGGTGCTGGCCAGAAACTGGATCTGGCTCATGGTCTGCCCCAGTACCGCATTGAGCCGCGCCTCTCGCTCGCTCATCAGATTGCGCTGGAGTGCATTGGCCGAGATAAACAGCAGCGAGATAAAACCGACAAATGCGACCGTGAGCAGCAAGATCAATTTGCGGCTCACAGTGATATCACCGAGCTTGAACATGACGAAACCCTCATTATCCCTATTGATGTGACGTGGCTCGTTACCGCGGTAGCCTAGTTTCATAAATTAACGACTCATTGTTGCAGCCGTTCGTCGGCCTTTTTCAAATGAGTGTTTTGACAACAGTATAGCCAGCAGACAGCGATACTCACTTTTTGGTAGCGTGTTCATGCGCGTCCCTGCGCCATTTTTGCCAAAGAGTGTGAATGGTTTGGCATTTCAGCAAAAAATAAGGAGTGGGCCCCGCTGCGGGTGCCCCCATAACAAGAGGGAATTTATGAGTTCCATTGCCAGGAATTACTTCAACCAGCTCAACGCCGACTACCTGCAGGTACACAGGTGCAAGGAGGATCTCTTCTGGTCCACCTATATGGGCACCAGCGACGATCAGCCCGGTTTCACCGCAGCCGAGCAGGCTTACAAGGCCTTTTGTGCCAATCCGGCCCGCCTTCCCGAATTGCGGGAGATGCTGGCGCAGGCCGAAGAGGACGATCTCAAACTCGGTCTGCAAGGCTGGATCGCCTTCTTCGAGTGCAACGTCATCGAAGATCCCGCCGCTGCCGCCTTGATGGATGAGCTGGTGGCTGCCGAGGCGGATCTGTTCGCCCGCCGCAAGGAGCTGAAGCTGACCTTGCTGGACGAGCAGGGGCAGCAAGTGGCCGGTAGTCTGCCTGCCGCCAGCACCTCGCTCGCCGCCAGCCCGAACGAGGCGGTTCGCCAGAGCGCGCTCGCCATGTTCCACACCCTGGAGCAGTGGGTGGTCGGCAACGGTTTTCTCGAGGTGGTGGCGATCCGCAACCGCTTTGCCCGCGCCATGGGCTATCGCGACTACTTCGACTACAAGGTGCGCAAGAACGAGCAGATGAGCCCGGAGCAACTGTTCGCCATCCTCGACGACTTCATTGCCCGCACCGACGTCCGGCTGCAACAGAGCCTCGCCGAGCTGAAAGCAGCCAAGGGGGAGGCGGCCCTGCTGCCCCACAACCTGCGTTACAGCGTGAGCGGCGACGTGACCCGCCAGCTCGACCCCTATGTGCCCTTCTCGCGGGCGCTGAAGGATTGGGTCGAGAGCTTCCGCCGTCTCGGCATCCAGTATCGCGGGGCGACTTTGACGCTGGACTTGCTGACTCGGGAGGGGAAATACGAGAACGGCTTCTGCCACGGCCCGGTGCCGAGCTTCTTCCAGCAGGGCGAGTGGGTGCCGGCGGTGGTCAACTTCACCAGCCTGGCCGACCCGGCGCAGGTGGGCAGCGGCTGGAACGGCCTCAATACCCTGTTCCACGAGGGGGGCCACGCCGCCCACTTTGCCAATGTCACCGGCAACGCCCCCTGCTTCTCGCAGGAGTTTCCGCCAACCTCCATGGCCTATGCCGAGACCCAGTCGATGTTCTGCGACAGCCTGCTGGACGATGCTGACTGGCTCAAACGCTATGCCAGAAACGCGGCGGGAGAGGTTATTCCCGATGCCCTCATCAAGGAGATGATCGCCGCACGCCAGCCGTTTCGTGCCTTCAACGAGCGCCAGATTGCGTTGGTGGCCTACTTCGAGCGGGATCTCTATGCCATGGATGAGGCCGAGCGCACTCCCGATGCAGTGCTGGCGCTGGCCCGCCAGTGGGAGCGCAAGATCGTCGGGGTCGAGAGCCCGCGTCCGCTGCTGGCCATTCCGCACCTCCTTAATCAGGAGTCGGCCTGCGCCTATCACGGCTACTTGCTGGCACTGATGGCGGTGGAACAGACCCGTGGCTACTTCCTGAAACGGGATGGCTACCTCACCGACAACCCGCGCATCGGGCCGGATCTGGCCGCCCACTACTGGGGGCCGGGCAACGGCATGAGTCACGATGAGACCCTGCGCAGCCTGACTGGCGAGGGATTCAGCGCGGTGCCGCTGGCCGAGGCGTGCAACCTGAGCGCCGCCGAGGCGTGGCAACAGGCTCAGGCCTGCATGGCCGCCGCCCAGAAACGTCCGGCTACGGGTGAGGGTTCCCCGCTCGATGCCCATATCCGGGTGGTACATGGCGCCGAGCTTATCGCCGACAACCGCGAGTCGGAAACCCGCATGCTGGCCGACTTTGAGGCGTGGATTACCCAGCGCTATTTTGTTGGGGATGTCAGAGAGGAGCTGAGCCGCGTGCAGTAAGTGATGTTATGGAGGCAGGCTTGTTCTGAATAGGCAACTGGCAGGAGGGGGGACCTTCCTGCCATTGTTTACTCATTATTCACTACTCATCGATTACCTTTTTTCCGCAATGTTCACAGATGACATGGCGTTCAAAGCGATCCATGTTGGCCAGAAAGGGGCCTGCCGCCCAGCCGGTAATGAAGTCCTTGATAAACTCTCTTCGCTTTTGCTCCGGTGTCGGCTGTTTGCCAAAGGATTTGTCGACCAGCACCACGACATGGTTGGTCTCGCGCTGACAGCTGGGGCAGAAGCGTTTTTCGGTGGATGCAAGCAAGGGGTTCTCCTTGTCCGTGGGCGGGTAATGGGTTCTCTCACCGCAGATATGAACAGTCCCCATTTGATTCCTTTTGCTGGCAGGGTGTCAACCAACCCAGAGACAACAGTTGCACTATTCCGCATGAAGAGAGGGCAAGCCAGCAAGCGCGACAAGGGGGGCCGTTCGGGGTCTCCATTGTTTCCGTTTGTCACACATTGCCACACAAGCTTCCCCCTCTGGCAAAGTCTTGTGACTAGTAGGGTTTTTAATGGCGTCATGAGCAGGGAGATGAGGCCCTGCAGCGAGGGAACCAAGGAGCATGTTATGACGGGCAAACGGATGTGGTGGCTGTTGCCGCTGCTGGCGGTCGGGGTCTGGTGGCTGGGCTATGCGGGGGATGCCAACGGGGTGTGGCCCTGGCGCCATGAGATGTTGTTGCTCACTGGCCTGCTGGGATTGACCTATATGGCGATTTCGCTGGTGCTGGCGTTGCGCCTGCCGCAGCTGGAGGTCTGGTGTGGCGGTCTGGATCGGATGTTGCGGTTGCACCGTCAGACGGCCATCGGGGGTGCATTGGCGCTGACCGCTCATTGGCTGCTGGTGGAGGCCCCCAAGTGGGCGGTCTCGGCAGGCTGGCTGAGTCGTCCCGCCCGGCGTGGGGCCAGCGGTGTCGGAGCTGGCGCCGGATCAGGTGCAGGCAATGGCATCTCGCTCCATGCCCTTGGCAATACCCTGGGGGAGTGGAGTTTTTATCTGCTGACCGCGCTGGTGGTGGTGAGCTTGCTGGCACTGGTGAGTTATGGCCGCTTTCGACTGATCCACCGGCTGGCACCGATCATCTATCTGGCGGGTTGGGGCCACGGGCTCTGCCTGTTGCCTCAGGTGGGGGCCATGACCCCCGTGGGGATATCGATCTGGTTGGTCGGTGGGCTGGGGGCTATCGGCGCCCTCTACTCTCTGCTGGGGCTAGTGGGGGCGCGGGATCGCCATCCGGGCCGGGTCATTGCGGTACGGGCGCTGGCGGATCAGACCTGCGAGTTGACCATGCAACTGGAGAGGCCGCTGACCCACTATCGCCCAGGCCAGTTTGCCTTCTTCGAGTTTGATGCCAAGGAGGGGCCGCATCCTTTTACCCTGGTGCGGGTGTCAGCGGATCGGCGGCAACTGGTGATCGCGGTGCGGGCGCTCGGGGATCACACCCGTCAGCTGGTGGCACAGGCTCGGGTGGGGGATGGTGTGGTGGTGACCGGGCCCTATGGCGCCTTTGTGGCGCCGGTTGGGGAGGGTAGATCTCTCTGGCTGGGCGCCGGGATCGGTATCACCCCCTTTGTCGCCTGGTTGGAGTCGTTGGCTGCACAAGGTGGCCGTGGCGAGGGGATCACCCTGATCCAGTGCGCGCCAGATATGGCGGGCGCCGTCTATCAACAGCGGCTGGCTGAACTTTGCCAGCGTACCGGGGTGAGTTACCAGCTGCATCTGGATAAAGTCGAGGGGCGACTGGATCTGGCTCGTGTCGCACAGCGTGCCTCTGGCTCGGTCTGGTTTTGCGGGCCCGAGGGGATGGCAGACGCCCTGACCCGGCTGTTGCCGGACGGGCGTCTGCATCGCGAGCTGTTTCGCTTTCGTTGAGCTCTGACCGTTACCGGGCGCTGGCTGGCAACTGCTTGAGCGCGGCGTGTACCGCCGCCGCCAGTTGCGGGTCGCGCCCGGCCACCATGTCGGCGGGGGTGAGCGGTACCTGCACGTCCGGGATCAGCTCCTGATTCTCATAGAAGGTGCCGTCCGGCTTGCGCAGCCCCAGGGTCGGAATGCCGTAGGCCAGCCCCGGGATCAACCGCGAGTCGTGGCTATACACCATGGTGCCGGTGCCCGGCACTGGCTCTCCGACAATGGGACCAATCTTCAGGGCGCGGTAGTATTCGGGAAAGGCCGACCCTTCCGAGTAGCTGCCAGCATTGACCAGCACCACCGAGGGCTTGGTCCACTGGCGGGTGGCTGCGTCGGTCTCTCCCTTGCCAAGCCGTGGCCAGCTGCTGGCCATCCCTTTGGTGCTGCCGTTGCCGGTCAGGAACTCCACCAGGGTATTGGCCAGATATCCCCCCTTGTTGAAGCGAACATCGACGATCAGCGCCTCACTGCTGCGCAGTCGCCCGAGCGCCTCCGCCACCAGCTCTTCATAGACGGCACTGTTCATCTCCGGTAGATAGACATAGCCCACCTTGCCATCGCTCAGTTGTGCGACCAGCTCTCGCCGCTTGGCAATCCAGCTATCGAGTTGCAGGCGATATTCCTGTTGCAGGTCGATGGCGCTGACTTCGATCTCGTCAGGATCTTTGCTGCCGGTTTGCTGGAAGGTGAGGGCAAGCCGGGCACCGGCCTGATGGTTGAGGGCCTGATCCAGCTCGGCCAGATTGGCAATCGGGGCACCGTTAATGGCAAGCAGGCGAGCACCCGGGGCGATATCGCTCTCCTGATCCAGCGGGCCGCCCGCCAGCAGGGCGCTGAGCACTACCCCGTGCTCACTCTCTTGCCAGTAGCCGCCAAGGCTGGCGGTGTCGTCCGCCATGCGCGGGAAGGGGGCCGGGCCATCCCCCCAGGTGTGGGAGACATTCAGCTCACCGGCCAGCTCTGCCAGCAATTTGCCAAAATCCCGCGGGTTGCCGATACCCGGCAGCAGGCGGCGGTAAGACGCGACATAGCTATCCCACTCCACGCCGTTCATATCATCCCGATAGAACTCATCCCGGGTGAGCCGGGCTATTTGATCGAAGGCGGCCTCCATCCGTCCTTGCCAGCGGACATCGGACTGCAGAGTGAACGGGGCCGTGATAGCTTCGCCAGACTCCAGGGTGATCTGGCTGATCTCCCCATCCCGTACCAGGGTCGCGAGGGTGGCCTGCTGATTGAGGCTGGCCAATGCCGGGCCCGGTTGCTCGGCAAACAGCAGCTTGGTATCACCCTTGCGCAGATCCCTGGCGTACCCCTTGATCTCGCTCTCCTCGTTGGCGCCAATCTCTTCCACCAGGTAGATCAGCTGATCATCAACGATCCGGCTGGCCAGCAGATTGCCGGTAGGGAACAGTTGCAGTGCCTCTCGATGGGCAAGGCGATCGGTTTCAAAGCCATAGCCCTCCTTGGGGGGCACTTGTTCTGCCAGAAAGTCAGCCTTGGCGGCACGACTGCTATAGATGCCGAGCAGGTTGTTGCCAAGGGGTTCGCCATCGGCGGCCAGCACCCCGTACTTGGTCGATTGCCAATAGAGCACACCGCCATCCTGACTCCAGGCTGGCGCTCCATCCTGATAGCCGTTGAGGCTGACATTGACCGGCTTGGCCTTGGGGGCTCGGGTGTCGATGACAGCGATCTCCTGCTGGGCAGAGTCGGGGCGAAAGGTGATAGCCAGATGGCGGGAGTCGGGGGCAAAGGCGAAATGCGCCTCATGGCGCGAGGGGTTGAAGCTGGCAGGCACCAGCTCCCGCTCCTTGTTGCTCGCCAGATCCAGCAGATGGATAGCTTGCCCATCCACCACGAAGGCGAGCTGCTTGCCATCGGGGGAGAGCCGCGGTCGGCTGATCCCCTTGCCGGGAATGGCCAGCAGCAGGCTCTCGGTCAGGGTGCCGGGATCGCTGAATAGCCGATCCGGTTGCGTTTTGTGCAGCCGATAGAGGGCGGCAGTCCCATCCTGCTCGGAGAGGTAGATGAGGGAGTGTCCCTGCTCGGCATAGAGGGGGCTGGATTGCTCGCTCGGGGAGCGGGTGAGCAGGCGCACTCGCTCCCGTTCGGGATCGACGGCAAACAGGTTTCCCTCGCTCACCAGGATCAGCTCATTGCCCTCTTCATTGACCAGCGCTTCGTCCGCCAGTGTGAGCTGTTGGCTCTCCTCATCCGGTTCGCTGGCCACCTGCGGTGTGATCGCCAGCTTGCGTGGATCGCTGCTGCCGGCATCGAGGCGATAGAGCTCCCCCAGCCATGACCAGACCAGATCCCCGGCTCGGGAGGCGCTGAGCCCCCGCACCGGATGGCCCTGATAGTGGGTCAGCTGTTGCTCCTGACCGCTGGCAAGATCGCGGCGCCAGACGTTGAAATCGCCGCTGCGCTCACTCAGGTAAAAGAGGCTATCCCCCTTGTCGCTCCAGACCGGATCGGTGGCCGCAACCCGATCTTCGGTCAGCTGTTGGTGCTGCTGGCCATCAAACAGCCAGAGGCGGGGCACCGCGAACGAGTGCTGGTGCTTGCGAAAGGGCTGATCCATCGCCGGCATCTGGTAGGCGAGCTGCTGCCCACGGGGGCGAGCCAGGGTCGCGGGCAACGGCAGATCCGCCTGTAGCGTCCCCCCGCCAATGGGTGTCCAGTAGAGGGCGCTCCCCTGAATCCCTTCGGCCACGAAGTGGTCGGCATCCGCTGACCAGGGGCGCTGGCTGCTCAGTAGCAGCCGTTTGCCATCGGCGCTGAAGGCTTGTGGCAGGTCAGCGCGCGAATCGCGGGTGAGGCGCACCATGGCGCCGCCGCTGGCAGGCATCACGAACACATCCTCGTTGCCATAGAGGTTGGCGGCAAAGGCGAGCTGTTTGCCATCCGGCGACCAGACCGGCCGCTGGCTCAGGTAGTCGTTGCCGGTGAGCGCCGTGGCGGGGCCACCCTCAGCACTGGTCACAAAAATGCGCCCCTGCCAGGTGAAGGCAAGCTGCTTGCCATCGGGGGAGAGGGCTGGCTCGCGCAGCCAGAGTGCATCGGCCGCGAAGGTAGCGGGCAGCCAGAGCAGCAGCGGCGAGAACAGCAGGGTGGCGAGGCGGCACGAAGAGCCCATGGCATGATCCTGTCGGGGAGTGGAGTGTTATCTTCGCCGATCATTGCCCCGGGTGCCAGCGCGATAATTTTTGGTATCTTGTTGTTTTAACTGTTAATTGCCAACGCAAAATGACGGCGTTCAAGGCTGATGGCCTTGCAGCGGCAAGATATGTTTTGCCGGGCATATTGAGTATTGATGGCGATCCAATATCATGGCGCTCGCTCGCCGCTCGGCGGGCATAGTTCAGATGATCTGGTAACAAGAAAAGCCCGCACCAGAGGCTTGTCGAGGGATGGAATGAGAGCCGTATTACTGTGTTTGTTGGGGCTTTGGCCCGCATTGAGTTTTGCCTTTACCGAAAAAGCCGATTTGGTGGTGGTCAAGAAGTCGACCTATAGCCTGACCCTGATGAAGGATGGCAAAGAACTGAAGCGCTACTGGATTGCACTGGGCCCGGCGCCCAAGGGGCACAAGCAGCAGGAAGGGGATCAGCGTACGCCGGAAGGGCGCTACACCCTCGACTACAAGAAGACCAATTCCGGCTACTACAAAGCCATCCATATCAACTATCCGAATCTGGATGACATCAAGCGAGCCAATGAGCTGGGCGTTCGTCCGGGCGGCATGATCATGATCCACGGTCAGCGCAACAGCATTGGCAACCGCCGCTTGCAGCCATCCAACTGGACCAACGGCTGCATCGCCATGCTCAACCATGACCTTGATGAGGTGTGGAGTGCCATCGAACCGGGCACGCCCATCGTCATCGAGCCCTGATCCGCGTAACGGGGGCCTTGTCGGCAGACAAGGCCCCCGTTCTGTTTAGGGTGTGATCCTTTCTTGTGGATGTCTTTTTGAGACATTCGTATTGTTGTGAATGTCACTTCAAAAAAAGCCTGCAAAAGGTGAGGATATGGGCTCTGTCCGTGAAGGAGTGTCCCATGTCTTTGATCGAAACCTGTCAGCGCATCGTGCGCGATCCCCATCTCTCTGCCGCCCAGAAGAGCCATGCCCTGGCGCTGACCGCCGAGAATGCCTTGCCTTACCCCGATCTGCCTGCCGCAGTCGCCGAGGCGATGGATCAGGGATTTCTCTGTGACATGTTCGAAGGGCATGCTCCCTACAAGCCGCGCTATGTGCTGCCGGACTATGAAAAATTCCTGACTCAGGGCTCAGCCTGGCTGGAGCTGGCGGCGCCGCAGGATTTCGACGAGGCGCTCAACGCCCTGCGCATCCTCTATCACCATGTCCCCTCCGTCACCGGCATGCCGGTCTGGCTGGGTCGGCTCGACCATTTGCTGCTGCCGTTTGTCGGCGAGCTCGATGACGAGACCCTCTATCGCAAGCTGAAGGGGTTCTGGGTCTATCTGGACAGGGTGCTGCCGGACGCCTTCATGCACGTCAACATCGGGCCGGATGACAACCGTATCTGCCGCCTGATCCTGCGCATCGACAACGAGCTCAAGCAGGTGGCGCCGAACCTCACCTTCTTCCACGATCCGGAGCAGACCCCTGACAGCCTGCTGCTGCAGGCGGTTAAGAATATCGCCGAGTGCAGCAAGCCGCACATCGCCAACTACCCGATCCATCGCGACACATTCGACAATCGCGGCTTTGGCATCGTCAGCTGCTACAACGCCCTGCCGCAGGCCGGTGGCGCCAATACCCTGGTGCGTATCTCCCTCAAGCGGGTCGCCGAGCAGTGTCAGGGGATCGATGATTTCCTCGGCTGCCTGCTGCCCCACTACTGCCGTCTGGCCTCCCAGTTGATCGAGGCGCGTGCCGCTTTCCTCCATGATGAGTCCGGCTTCTTCGACAGCTTCCTGGTCAAGGAAGGGCTGCTGGATGAGGATCGCTTCGTCCCCATGTTCGGTATCTACGGCATGGCGGAAGCGGTCAATATCCTGATGGATAAAGAGAATCTGCCGGATCGCTACGGCCACAACGAGGAGGCGAACCAGCTTGGCTATCGCATCTCGGCCCAGCTCTCCGCCTATGTGACCACGACCCCGCAGACCCATGCCTGGGGTGGCCGTGCTTTGTTGCATTCTCAGGGTGGCCTCAGCGTCGATGTGGCCGTCACCCCCGGGGTGCGCATTCCCTACGGTCATGAGCCGGATCCCGCCAGCCATGTGCTGGCGCTGGCGCCGCACCACAGCTATTACCACTCGGGGATCAGCGAGATCCTGACGCTGGACCCCACCATCCGCCAGAACCCGCAGGCGCTGCTGCAGCTCTGCAAAGGGGCACTCGCCATCGGCATGCGTGAGTTCACCGCCAACGTGGCCGACAGCGATCTGGTGCGGGTGACCGGCTACATGATCCGCAAGAGCGACGTGGCCCGCTTCGCAGAGGAGGGCTCGCGGTTGCAGACCACCTGCCTCGGTGCCGAGGCGAGTGAAGTGACCGCCATCCGTCAGCGGGCACCGCGAGTGGTCGCACACGAATCGACCATCTGCGAGTATTGAGTTCGCTCCTGATGGCTGATGCCTTGCCAACACGCAGCGCCCTGGTGAGCAGGGTGCTGCCGTTCTCCTGTGTCGACGGGCCGGGCAACCGGCTGGTGCTGTTTCTGCAGGGGTGCAACTTTCGCTGCCCCGGTTGCCATAACCCGCACACCATTGGGCTGTGCGACGATTGCGGCGACTGCCTTGCGGTCTGCCCGAGCGGCGCCCTCACCCTTGCTGAGGGCCGCCCTGGCAAGCGCCGAGTGCGCTGGCAGGCGGCGCTCTGTACCGACTGCGACGCTTGTCTGGATGCCTGCCCGCGCAGTGCCAATCCCAAGACCGCCACCATGACGGTGGCCGAAGTGCTCGCCCTGCTGCGCCGCTACGGCCCGCTACTGAGCGGGATTACCGTCTCCGGCGGCGAGGCGACCACCCAGCTCCCCTTCGTGGTTGCGCTGTTTACCGCCATCAAGGCCGCGCCTGATCTGGCTCATCTCAGTTGCCTGCTCGACAGCAACGGCTCGCTGGCCGAGACCGGCTGGCAGCGACTGCTGCCAGTGCTCGACGGCGCCATGCTCGATCTCAAGGGGTGGCGCGACTCGGTGCATCACACCCTGACCGGCTATGGCCGCGAGCGGGTGCTGGCATCGCTGCAACTGCTGGCACGCCACGGCAAGCTGGCCGAACTGCGGCTGCTCCATGTGCCGGGCAAGAGCGATTTTCTGGATGGGAGTGGTGAGCTGGAACCGGATCTCACCGCCTTCCTGCAGCGGCTTGGGCCAGTGCCCATTCGCATCAACGGCTTTCGCCACCACGGGGTGCGCGGGGAGGCGGCGCAATGGCCGCAGGCTAGCCAAATCGAGCTGGAGCGGCTGGCCAACCGCTTGCGCGCGGCGCAATTGGGGCCGGTATCACTGCCTGCCTTGATGTTGTGAGCGGCTGCGTCACTTCGTGACCTGCATGGTATGGGGAGTTACATAGAAAGGATGCAACTGTGATTTCTGTCTATTGGAGGGGAGCGCAACGGCGGCTAGAATAATGGCCATCTTCCTCCCCCTCAATGACAGATAATCATGAGTGAAAGCAAGGCGTTATATCGGGTTCAGTTTATTTGCCACAGCGAGCGCTACGAAGTCTATGTGCGCGAAGTCAATCAGGGCCAGCTGTTCGGTTTTATCGAGATTGCCGACTTTGTCTGGGACAACCACACGGCGCTCATCGTCGATCCCAGTCATGAGAAGCTCAAGAGCGAATTTGCCGATGTATGCCACACCCTGATCCCCATGCATCAGGTGCTGCGCATCGATCAGGTCAGAAAGCAGGGGGCGGCCCGCATCACGGATCTGGGCAACAACGTCGCCTCCTTCCCCAGCCCCATCTACACCAAACGCCCCTGATCCCTCATTGCCGTTGATGTTTCGCCGTGGCGAAACATCAACTTGTCATGTCTGTCTCCCGGCTCAGGGTTGTATCAACTCGCGACCCAGTTGCAGGATCCGCTGGCGAAACCAGTGACGGGCCGAACCGTCACCGGCCGGGCCATACCAGACCAGACTGTGACTCACTTTGCCGTAATCAAACGGTGCCGGACGCAGCACCAGATCCGGCTGACTGGCCATGCAGGCCGCCCAGCCACCGATGGCGGTGAGGATCAGGTCAGTTTGGGGCAGCAGGGCCGCTGCGCTGGCAAAATCGGGCAGGGTGGCGCCAATCTGGCGACGTACCTGTTGCTGGGCCAGGCTCTGCTCGAAGAAGGGGTTGGCCAGCTCCTGATCCCGGATGGCGATATGGTGCCAGCTCAGGTAGGCATCGAGATCCCAGGGTTGGGTCAGTGCCGGGTGATCTTTACGCAGCAGGCAGACCAGCTTTTCTTCCCGCAGGGTCTCCCACACCAGACCCGGTTGGCGGGGCAAGGGTTGGCTCTGGTCATGGGGCAGGATCACAAAGTCGAGCTTGCCCGCTGCCAGCGCCTCCAGCCCCTTCTCATCCTTGTTCCAGATCTCTGGCACCATGCCCGGCACCTCCTTCATCAGCTGCCCCAGAATGGGGCCAACCGGCCAGGTCATCACGCTCTCGCGCAATCCTAGCCGCAAGCTGCCCTGCCACTGCTGGGGGTTGAAGGCATTTTGGCGGGTGAGACCGTCCAGCTCCCCCAGCAGCCGGTGCAGGGTGGGGGCCAGTCGATCGGCCATGGGGGTGAGCAGCAGCTGGTTGCCCTGACGATAGAGCAGTTGATCCCCCAGCAGATCCCGCAGCTGGTTGAGGGTCTTGCTGACGGTGGAGGGGGTGGTGCAGAGCCGCTCGGCGGTGCGGGTGACGCTCTGGTTGTCGAGCAGCAGGTGCAGGGTGACCAGATGGCGACCTCCCAGCCGAGAGAGAGCGATCAGATCCATAGTGGCTCCTGAAGTGGATGAAGATAAGCGGATGAAGATAAACAGGCTCGGAATCAGGGAGATTCAGCGTGACCGGCTGGCATTCTCTCACAGCCGAGAGAGGGGGAATTCAGATCCATAGTGGCTCCTGAAGATAAGTAGATGAAATAAACAGGCTCGGAATCAGGGAGATTCAGCGTGACCGGCTGGCATTCTCTCACAGCCGGAGGAGGGTGAGCAGATCCATCAAGAGGTGACTGTGAACGCAACAGACAAAAAAAGCCCCGCCAAAGCGGGGCTGGTGAGGATTAGCCCTTGAGCACGGCCGCCATGGCGTCGGCCACATAGTCGACGTTGCGACTGTTGAGACCCGCCACGCACATGCGACCGGAGCGCACCAGATAGACGGCGAACTCTTCGCGCAGGCGATCCACCTGATCCGGCGTGAAGCCGGTGTAGCTGAACATACCGCGCTGGTTGATGAAGTAGCTGAAATCGCGGCTCGGCACCTTGGCGCTCAGCACCTCGAACAGCTTCTGGCGCATCCCCTTGATGCGGGTGCGCATCTCGGTCACCTCATCGACCCACAGGGCGTGCAGCGCGGGCTGGCTCATCACCGCCGCGGTGATCTGGCCGCCGTGAGTGGGGGGGCTGGAGTAGTTGCGGCGCACGGTGGCCTTCATCTGACCCAGTACGCGGCTAGCTTCTTCGGCATCCTTGCAGATGACCGACAGGCCGCCGCAGCGCTCGCCGTAGAAGGAGAGGTTCTTGGAAAACGAGTTGCTGACGAAGAAGCTGACGCCGGCGGCCACCATGGCGCGGATGGCGTAGGCATCCTCTTCCAGTCCATCACCAAAGCCCTGATAGGCGATATCCATAAAGGGGATCAGGTTCTTCTCGACCACCAGCGCGATCACCTGATCCCACTGGGCGCGGGAGAGATCCACCCCGGTCGGGTTGTGGCAGCAGGGGTGCAGCAGCACGATGCTCTTGGCTGGCAAGGTGCTCAGGCAGTCGAGCATGGCATCGAACTGCACGCCGCCAGTAGCCGCATCGTAGTAGGGGTAGTCGTGCACCTTGATGCCGGCACCCTCGAACATCGCCTTGTGGTTGTCCCAGGTCGGATTGCTGACCCACACCTCGGAGGTCGGGAAGTAGCGCTTGAGCAGATCGGCGCCGATCTTCAGGGCGCCGGAGCCGCCGATGGTCTGGATGGTGGCGATGCGTCCCCCCTTGACCGCTTCATGGTCGGCACCAAACAGCAGATGTTGCACTGCGGTGCGGTAGTTGGCGGCGCCTTCCATCGGCTGGTAGGGGCGCGGCGCCGGGGCAGCTGCGCGCTGGGCTTCGGCCTGCTGCACTGACGGCAGCAGCGGAATACGGCCTTGCTCGTCGTAATAGAGGCCGATCCCCAGGTTCACCTTCTGCTCGCGGGTGTCTTTGTGGAAGGTCTCGACCAGGGTCAGGATGGGGTCGCCAGCATAGGCATCGACGTGTTCAAACATGGGGGATCCTTGAAATTGACTGTCCAGTAAAACCGGCGGTCAGCCGGGCTGGACATCATGGCGTAATCCCCATTACGCCTCAAGCAGTTCGCATCCATCCCCGATCTCCCCCTGGTTTCAAGTTGTGGTGGCTGGTGGTCGCTCCCCAGGGATAGCCAGATTTATCGCCAAACCCGTGCTGACCTTGATCTCGCTTAAGCTCCAGTACATGGTTCATCGATTAATATGGTGAGTCATCAATTATTTCATCTAGTTACAGACGTTATACCAGAGCGGTCACTGTCCGGTTCGGTGGCGATGGGTAGACCGGATTCTATGACACAACATACACCTTCTGATTCTCTCACCGCCCCCGGTGCTAACTGGCGCGGGCTGGGCGGCTGGAACCTCTATTTTCTGGGCAAACTGGCGCTGTTGTGGGGGGGATATCTTAATTTCCACCCGCTGGCCAATCTGGTCTTTGCCGCGTTTCTGCTCTTCCCACTTTCCTCGACGCTGATGCGGCGGGTAAGGTTGTTGATCGCCTTGCCGGCAGGTGTCGGGCTCTTCTATCACGACACCTGGCTGCCGGGGATCGAGAGCATCATGGGGCAGGGCAAGATGGTGTTCTCGTTCACCTTCGATTACTTCCTCGAGCTGCTGGGCCGTTTCATCAACTGGAACATTGTGGGGGTCGCCTTTGTCATGCTGACAGGGTACCTGTTTCTGGCCAGATGGCTGCGCTTTACCCCCTGGATGCTGATCTCCCTGTTGTGGCTGACGCTCTCACCCCACCTTGCCTCGCTGGGATTGCAATCTCCCTTCCGTGAGGCGCAAGCACAAGCCAATGTGCCGGGTGGGGCTGCGGTGGCCTCCATGCCGGTTACCGCCAGTCAGGCGCTGGATCAGGGGGCTGCGCCGACCAGCGACAATCTCAATGGCTATCTGGATCGCTTCTACCAGTCGGAGCGGGATCGGCGGGTCAGCTTCGCATCGTCCCTGCCAGCTGACGCTGAACCCTTTGATGTGCTGTTGCTGCAAATCTGTTCTCTCTCCTGGAGCGATATCGAGGCGAGCGGCCTGACCGATCATCCCCTGCTGAGCCGCTTCGATGCTCTGTTCAAGAGCTTCAACTCGTCGACCTCTTACAGCGGGCCTGCCGCCATCAGATTGTTGCGATCCAGCTGTGGTCAGGTCAGCCATCACGATCTCTATCAGGCGCCCCAGGCTGAGTGTCTGCTGATGGATAACCTGGCCCGGCTCGGGTTTGCAAAAGAGATAGTGATGGATCACTCGGGCACCTATGGCAACGACCTCAAGTCATTGAAGGCTTACGCCGGGGTCAGTAGCGAGCCCATGGACAAACAGGGTCTGCCCTATGAGGTGACCTCCTTTATCGGGGAGGAGATCCCCAACAGCGACGCCTTGCTGGCGCGCTGGCTGCAGCGACGTGTCGAGAGTCCATCCAGTCGCAACATCGCCTATTTCAACATCACCACCCTGCACGATGGCAATCGCTGGGCCAGCTCCCGGCAGATCGCCCCGTTCAAGGCGCGGCTGCGTGCCTTGATGGATCAGCTCGATGGCTTCATCACCCGACTGGAGCAGTCCGGTCGCAAGGTGATGGTGGTGATGGTGCCGGAGCATGGCGCGGCCCTTTCCGGTGATCGTCTGCAGATGTCCGGCTTGCGCGATATTCCCAGCCCCGCCATCACCCGGGTGCCGGTCGGTATCCGGCTGGTGGGGGCCCGTGCAGAGCATGCCCCCACCCGAGTCATCGATCAGCCCAGCAGTCTGCTGGTGGTCTCGGAACTGGTCGCCAGAGTGGTGGCGGGCAACTACTTCGGTAGCGACACCATCGACTGGGGCGGACTGTTCAATAACTTGCCCCAGACCCCGGCTGTCTCTGAAAACCAGGGTGCCAGCGTTATCCAGTATCAGGGGCAGTACTACATCAAGCAGGGGAAAGGGGACTGGGTTCCCTATCCCCGTTAACGGAGCGTATCAGCGATGAATCAGGGGATGTTGACGGTCAACCCGCCGCTTGCTACCAGCGCAGGCAAGCAGGAGAGCCAGAGCGATGTGGGCCGTTTGCAGCAGGAGTTTGCCCTGCATCTGAACTATCAGAATATCCTGCTGGAGGAGCAGTTGGCCGCCATCCGCCAGCAGTATCCCCTGCTGGTCGAGTGTGACATGAGGCGCCGCGGCCAATGAGGGTGATCGGCGTGCGGGGATTGCGCGGTGGCGTGGGGGCGACCTCTATCGTGGCCGGTCTCGCCTGGGCTGCTGCCCGGCAGGGGGGCCGGGTGCTGGTGGTCGATCTCTGTCAGGATAATCTGCTCGGGCTCCATTTTGGCCGCCCCCATGATGAGCAGTCTGGCTGGAGCCAGCTGACGGCTCCCGCGCAACAGTGGCGCGACAAGGTGCTGAACTGCGCTGTCGATATCGACCTGCTGGCTCACGGTGGCGCGGAGGTGTCGGACGCCCTCGACTGGCTGCAACAGTTGTCAGGATATGACCTGATCTTGCTGGATATGCCACCCGGACTTGCACTCCCGTGGCTGAGTCTGCAACTGACGGTGATCCATGCCGATGCCAATTGCCATGTGCGGCTCTATCGCCATCAGCTGGCCCCCAACGAGCGGCTGTTGTTGACCCAGTTCAGCAGTCGCCGTGCCCTGCAGCAGGATCTGCTGGAGCTCTGGCTGCAAGCCGGACTGCCCATTCTCAGCGTCAGGTTGCATCGGGACGAGGTCATGGCCTGTGCGCTGGCAGCCAAGCAACCGGCAGGGGCCTATGCACCAGAGAGCATGATTGCCCATGAACTGACGGAAATTGCCAGCTGGTGCCTGCGGGGCGAACTGGCACAGTGAGTCTGTTCTGGTTGGTGACCCCCGAGGCCAGCACGCGGATCCGTACCCGCTACCGGCTGCTGCGCCAGCGCCACGCCTCCCGTTGGGCTGCCTTCACCCTGACCGCTTGCGGGTTGCTGGCCTGGGCGCTCTTCCCCCTTGAGAATGCCAACTGGCAGTGGTTGCTGGCCCAGCGAGCGCGGTTTGCGTCAACGAGAACCCGCCCCGGTGCCGGTGATCCGTTGCGGCTGTTGCTGCAGGGGCTCTGGCTGCTCTGCTGGCGAGCTGACGCAGGGAGTCGGGCCGCTGGCCGTTCCCGCTGGCGGATCAGGTTTGCCGAGGCAGGCACGGCGCTCTCGCAGCGAGTGCAACGGGCGACGGGGCATCTGGTGGCGCGCTATGAGGCGCCGCTGACGGCCCGTACCCTGACCTGGCAGGGCAAGGTGCTCGGTACTGTGGCAGGCTTGCTCTCGCTACTCTGCATCACCCAACCCTTTGATCCGCAGGCCCAGCTCTTTTTTGTGCTGTTGCTGGCTCTCATTGCCCTGTTGCTGCGGGTGGTGCCGGGGCGCTATCCGGCGCTGATGCTGATCGTGCTGTCGGTGACCGTCTCCTGCCGCTATATCTGGTGGCGCTACACCTCGACCCTCGACTGGTTCGATCCCGTGAGCCTGTTTTGCGGCTTGCTGCTGTTGCTGGCGGAGACCTACGCCTGGCTGGTGCTGTTGCTGAGCTACTGGCAGACCGCCTGGCCGCTGCATCGCAAACCGGCGCCCCTGCCAAGGGATCGTGCGTGCTGGCCGACGGTGGATCTGATGATCCCGACCTACAACGAGGATCTCTCCATCGTCAAAGGATCCGTCTATGCGGCGCTGGCGCTCGACTGGCCGCAAGAGAAGCTGACCGTCTGGCTGCTCGACGACGGGGATAGAGAGGCGTTCCGGCAGTTTGCCGAAGAGGCCGGGATCCGCTATGTGGCGCGCCCCACCCATGAGCATGCCAAGGCAGGCAATATCAACCATGCCCTCCAGATGGCGAGCGGCGAGCTGGTGGCCATCTTCGACTGTGACCACTTGCCGACTCGCTCTTTCTTGCAGATGACGGTGGGGTGGTTTTTCAAAGATCCTGCCCTCGGTCTGGTACAGACCCCCCATCACTTCTTCTCGGCGGATCCCTTCGAGCGCAATTTGCACCGTTTTCGCAAGATGCCCAACGAAGGGGCCCTCTTCTACGGTCTGGTGCAAAACGGCAATGACATCTGGGATGCCAGCTTCTTCTGCGGCTCCTGTGCGGTGATCAAGCGCAGCGCCCTCGATGAGATTGGTGGCATCGCCGTGGAGACGGTGACCGAGGATGCCCATACCTCGTTGCGCCTGCATCGCAAGGGCTATCACTCCGCCTATATCAACATTCCCCAGGCTGCCGGGCTGGCGACCGAGAGTCTGTCGGCCCATATCGGCCAGCGCATCCGCTGGGCGCGCGGCATGGTGCAGATCCTGCGGCTGGATAACCCCTTGTTTGGCAAAGGGATAAGCCTCGGGCAGCGGCTCTGCTACTTCAACGCCATGTTGCACTTCCTCTCCGGGATCCCGCGCTTGATCTTCCTGACGGCACCGCTCGCCTTCCTGATCCTGCATGCCTACATCATCTACGCCCCGGCCATGACCATCGCCCTCTACATGCTGCCCCATATCTTCCATAGCGCCATCACCAACTCGCGGCTGCAGGGCAAGGTGCGCCACTCCTTCTGGGGGGAGGTCTACGAGACAGTGCTGGCCTGGTATATCGCCTGGCCCACCACGGTTGCCCTGTTTGCTCCCCACCGGGGCAAGTTCAATGTCACCGCCAAAGGGGGATTGAACGAACAGGGCTATCTCGATCTGGCGCTGTCACGCCCCTATCTGGTGCTGGTTCTGCTCAACTTCTGCGGGCTGGGATTCGGGCTTTGGCGCCTGCTGGCCGGGCAAGCGGACGAAGTGCCCGCGGTGCTGCTCAGCATGGTATGGACCCTCTACAACCTGACCATTCTGGGTGGGGCGCTGGCGGTGGCATTCGAGGCGAGGCAGGTGCGCAGCAACCCCAGAGTGGAGATGAACATGAGCGCTGCCATCAAGCTGGGCAACGGCTTTATCTACCCCTGCAACCTGACGGATTACTCCAACGGCGGCGTCGGTCTGGCGCTGGCGTCGGCGCAGCCCCTGCAGGAGAACGACCGGGTCTGGTTGCTGCTGCGCAATGGCCTGCGGGAGTCGGCCTTTGCCGCCCGGGTGCGGCGTGTGATGGCACATCGCGTGGGGCTGGAGCTGGAAGAGATGGATAAAGGGCAACACATCGCCTTTATCCAGTGCACTTTTGCCCGCGCCGATAACTGGTCGCTCTGGCAGCAGGGGTTTGGCAAGGATCGCCCGCTGCACAGCCTGCTCGATATTGCCCGGGTTGGATGGGGGGCCTATTGGCGTTTTTCCCGGGGCACGCCGTTGCTCCCGCTATGTAATCAGTTCGAACGCCTGGCCCGCTGGCTGCGCTCTTATATTCCACGTCGCGTTGCGCCTGCTGGCCGGTTGCCGACATCGATGATCCAGACGGTGAAAGGATGATGAAACTACAACACCTAATACTGCCGCTGTTGCTGGCCGCCCCGGTGGCGCTCGCCACCGGCTTGCTTGCCGATTCGTCAGCAATGGGGCCGCAGCCGCCGGTGCCTGCGCCGGTGCGCACCTTGTCGCTGACCCTCGAGCAGCTGGCTGCCGCACCGGGCACCCTCTCCCTGCGTGGCAATCTGCCGGATGGGTTGGCCGACTTCACTGTGCGGCGCGACGAGGTGGTGACCAGGGCTTTGGTCGATGTCGACTTCACGCCCTCTCCGGCCCTGTTGCCGCTGATCTCCCAGCTCAAGCTCTACTTCAATAACGAGCTGATGGGGGTCTCGGCATTTGCCAAGGAGCAGATGGGGCAGCGTAGTCAGGCCCGTTTCGAGCTGGAGCCCCGTTACGCCAAGGATTTCAACAACCTGAAGTTCAACTTCATCGGTCACTATCAGCGGGTGTGCGAGAATCCAGCCAGCGATACGCTGTGGCTCAACATCAATCGTGACTCCCGGCTGACGCTGCAGTTGCAGACTCTGCCGGTGCGCAACGAGCTCTCCTTCTTTCCCATGCCCTTCCTCGATACCCGGGATGAGGGCAAGCTGGTACTGCCCATGGTGTTTGCCGGTGACGTATCTTCTGTCCAGCAGCAGGCGGCGGCGATCCTCGCCTCCTGGTTCGGGGTCCAGGCCAAATGGCGGGGGCAGCACTTTCCGGTGCTGATAGACAAGGTGCCGGAGCGCAATGGCATCATCTTCGCGACCAACGGGCAGCGCCCCGCGTTCCTTCTCGACTACCCCGAGGTCAGCGGGCCGACCATCGACATGATCAGTGCCCCCGATAACCCCTATGTGAAATTGCTGCTGATCCTGGGGCGGGATGATCAGGATCTGGTCACCGCCAGCAAGGGGATTGCCCAGGGCAATGTGCTGCTGCGTGGCCAGAGCGTGCAGGTGGATGCCGTCACGGCGCTGGCGCCGAGAGTCCCCTATGACGCGCCCAACTGGGTGCGGCTGGATCGCCCGATGCGCTTTGCCGAGCTGCTCGACTACCCTACCCAGCTGCAAGCCTCTGGTTATGCCCCCTGGCCGATGAATCTGACCCTGCGGTTGCCCCCCGATCTTTATATGGCGGGCTCGCAAGGGGTAAAGCTCAATCTCGACTATCACTACAGCACGCCGACCCTGCGCAACGGTTCCCGACTGGACATGATGGTCAATGGCCAGTTCATGAAGTCATACCCCCTCGAACCGGATGCAACCCGTGGCCAGCAGTGGCTCACCCTGCCGCTCTGGCTGGCGGGGGATGACGGCTCCCGGGCGCTGACCATGCCCGGGCTCAAGACCAGTCAGGCCAACAGTCTGGGATTCAAGTTTGAATATGCGCGCCAGATGATGGGCGGGGATGAGGAGGGGCGCTGCGATCTGACCCTGCCGCCCCCCCATCTGGTGCGTATCGATGACGAGTCGACCATCGACTTCACCGGCTATCGCCATTTCATCGAGATGCCGGATCTGCGGGCCTTCTCCGGCGCCGGTTTCCCCTTCAGTCGGCTGGCTGATCTCTCACAAACCCAGATAGTGATGCCGCAAAGTCCATCGTCAGAGCAGATAACGACCCTGCTCGATACCCTGGGGGCTATCGGTGCCGAGACCGGTTATCCGGCGCTGGCGGTGACCCTGACCAGTGATTGGCTAAAGGCGCGGGATGCTGACCGCGACACCTTGCTGATCGGCGAGCTGCCCGCCGAATTTCGTCACGATGCCGAACCGGATGCCCTGTTGGCATCGACTCGCAGCTGGGTCAACCGGCCAAGACGCGAGAACCGGCCTGAGCTGGCGGGCTCCCCCAGCGATCGCCAGCCCGAGAGTCGGGTCGCCATGACGGGCAACCTGGCCATTGCCGCCATTGTGGGGCTGCAATCCCCGGTCCATCCCCAGCGCAGTCTGGTGGCCATGCTGGCCGATGGCCCCGCTGGCGCCAGGCTGCTCAATGAGACGTTGCAGCAGAACGAGCTGCGGTCACAGGTGGCGGGGTCGGTGGCCATCATCCGGGCATCCGGGGTGAGCAGTCTGGCGGTAGGGGATCGCTACACAGTGGGCTACCTGCCCTGGTGGGAGCACATCTGGCAGCAGTTTGCCCACCATCCATTGCGGCTGGTTGGCCTGACCGTGACTTGCATGCTGTTGCTGGGCTGGGGACTGCGGGTCCTGCTGGCCGGGATCAGCCGTCGTCGTTTGAAGGAAAAGTAAGAGATGAGAAGCGCGTTGCGTATCTGGGGTTGCCTGCTGTTGTGGGCCTGTTCGCTGCAGCCTGCCCGGGCGGGCTGTGACTGGCCAGAATGGGAGCAGTTCAAGGATCACTACATCAGCGAGGAGGGGCGGGTCATTGATCCTGCCGATGGCCGCCGCATCACCACGTCGGAGGGGCAGAGCTACGGCCTGTTCTTTGCGCTGGTCAACGACGATCGGGAGACCTTCGAACGCCTGTTGCAGTGGACCGAAGTGCAGCTCGCCAGAGGGGATCTGACCGGTTTTCTGCCAGCCTGGCAGTGGGGGACGCGCAGTGATGGCAGCCTCGGCGTGCTCGATGACAACAGCGCCGCCGATTCGGATCTCTGGATTGCCTACAGCCTGCTGGAGGCGGGGCGGTTGTGGCAAAACCACAGCTATCAATCCATCGGTACCATGCTGCTGCGTCGCATCGCCCGTGAAGAGGTGGCCCGGCTGCCGGGCCTTGGCCCCGTGCTGTTGCCTGCTCCCCGCGGCTTTACCGGGGAGGGGCGCTGGACCCTCAACCCGAGCTACCTGCCGCCCCAGTTGCTGGCCCGTTTTGCTGCCATGCAGGGGCCGTGGCAGGAGATGCGCACCCTGTTGCCTGCGCTGCTGACCGCCACCGCGCCCCGTGGTTTTGCCCCTGACTGGATCGACTGGCGGCAGGCGTCTGGCTGGCAGGTGACTGAAGCGAAAGGTAGCGTGGGCAGTTATGACGGGATCCGGGTCTACCTCTGGCTCGGCATGCTGAGCGAGGATGACCCGGCCAGAGAGGCGCTGGTGCGTCACTTCCACCCCATGCTGGCGGCGCTGACCGAGCAGGGCGTAGCGGAACCGGTAGATCCCCAGACCGGCGAGGCGTTGCGCGAGGATGACCCAGCCATAGCGGCGCAGCTGAGTCACCGCAACCCCATGCTGGCGGCGCTGACTGAGCCGGGCGTAGCGGAACAGATGGATACCCCGACCGGTGAGGCGCTGACTGGGCAGGGTGTACCGGAACGGGTGGATACCCTGACCGGCGAGGTGTTGAGCCGTGGTGATCACGGCTTTGCTGCCGCGCTGCTGCCACTGGCCAGCGGGTTGCCGCTGGCGGTGCAACTGCAGCAGCAGCCCCTTATTCAGGGCGATGGCTATTACGCCAGTGTGCTGACTCTGTTTGGTCATGGCTGGGCACAGGGGCATTTTCGTTTCGCAGCCAATGGCACCCTGTTGCCACGCTGGAGTGATGAATGCCAACGCGCCCGCTGACCCTGATCTGGCTGGTGGCCAGTCTGCTGGGGAGCGTGCAGGCGAAGGAGGTGGTAGAACCGGTTGAGTGGCTGTTGTCGCAGATCCGTCTGGGTGAAGTGACCCATAACGAAGATCTGCTCGGCAACTCACTCTACTCGCTCTCCCTGATTGAGCAGCAACATCCCGAGTTGCTTGCCGCCCAGGCCAGGTTTGCCCTTGCCCGCGGCAAGCTGGAGGAGGCGGAGGCGCTGCTGAAACGACTTGGCAAGCTGGCCCCCGACTCCTCTCTCTACCGGCTGGGCATGCTCAACCTGCGGATCAATGAGCCGGCGTCGAGAGCCCGGCTAGAGCAGGCTCGCCAATTGGTCCAAGCAGGGGATCTGGAGGGGGCCCGGGCGTGCTATCGCGCTCTGTTTGGCGGGGATGAGGCGCCCAACCTGGAGCTGGCGGTTGAATATGCGGTGCTTAATGACCGGATCCCGGCACATCGCGCCGAGGCGCTGGCCATGATGCAGACGCTGGATCAGCGCTATCCTGGGCACGACAGATTGCGAACCTTTCTCGCCCAGCGTCTGCTGTTATCCGGCCATCGTGACGAGGGGATGGCCCTGCTGCACAAGATGGCGGCCAGTTATCCGACGCGAGACAGCGCGGCCAGGGTCTGGCTGGCGGATATTCGCCGCATGCCGGTTGGCCCCGCCAGTCTGGCATCCTTGCAGCAGTTTATCGTCACCTTTGCGGCCGACAGCCGCAGTGACGAGGCACAGACCCTGCTGGCGCAGCAGGAGGAACTCTGGGCCTCTCCTGCATTTCGTCAGCGTCAGGCCATTCTGGCGCTGGCGGCAGACAAGCGCGCCACCCTGGCCGAGTTGCAGCGGCTGCAAACACGCTACCCGGATGATCCCGAAGTGATGGGGGTACTCGGGGTGGCCTATGCCCGCCAGCATCAGCGTGAGCAGGCCAACCGCCTGTTTGAGCGGTTGTTACGCCATCCCGATCTCCCCCAGCGAGGTCGCTGGGAACGGCAGTGGGAGAACAATCGTTACTGGCTGATCCTCGATCGGGCAAAACAGGCGCAGGCCAGCCAGCAGTGGGAGCAGGCCGCCACGCTCTATCGGCAAGTGATCGGGCTGAATGGCAGCAGGCCGGAAGCCTGGTTGGGGCTGGGGGATTGCGAATTGGCACGTCACCAGCAGGGTGCCGCCGAGCAGGCTTATCTGCGGGCTCTGAATATCGCCCCCAAGAATGAACGGGCACGGCTACGGCTGTTTGAGTTCTATCGGGAGCAGGATCCTGAGCGGGCACTGGCGCTACTCTCTCCGGGGGGGTCAGCGGCATTGCAAAAACAGGGGGATCGTCTCAGGGCTGATCTGCTGGAGCGGGATGCTGCGGCGCTCGAGCAATCCGGCTATCGGGCGCAGGCATTGAATAAACGCCATGTCGCGCTGGGATTGACGCCTGAGGATCCGTGGCGGCGTTATCGCACCGCAGTGGCCATGGCGGCGGCCAACGATACGACGGCTGCCAGCGTGTTATTGCAGAGTGCGCTGGCGGCCAATCCACAAGATAGTGACCTGCGCTATGCCACCGCGCTCTATCTCTCCGGTCAGGGAGCCCTATCCCGTGCCCGCAGGGTGCTGGCCGAGGTGCCTGCCCAGCGCTGGAGCAGCCAGATGGCACAACTCGATAGCCGGTTGGCAGAGCGGGAGCTGATAGCAGAGGCCAGAGCACTCCATGACGCGGGTGAGGTGACGGCGGCCGAGCGTCTGCTGCTCCCCCTGCTGCCGGATGATTCGATAGCGCTGACACTGGCCGGGTGGGCGGCCGGTCGTGGTGACCGGCCGCAGGCCGAGCATTACTATTGGGAGATCCTGAGCAAAGACGAGGATCATCAGGGGGCTCGCCTTGGCATGGCTGAACTGGCCCTCGCACAGGGAGACAAGGCCGGGAGCCGCCACTGGTTGCCCGTCTGGTCATCGAGCGCTCCGGTAGGCGGTGATTTCAACCATTACCGCCGGGTCGCCAATCTCTATCAGCAGTTGGATGAGCCCGGGATTGCCAGCGAAATCTTCACCGCCTATGCCCCCACCGTGGCCGCAGGTGCCCCTTCCCAAGATAGAGCTCTGTTCTGGCGCGATGCGGCTCGCCAGCGTTTTGCCACTGGTGATACGCAGGGTGCGCTGGCGCTGGATCGCAAGGCGCTCACCGCCGCAGGGCTGACATCCGCTGAGCCGCTGGATGATGCGGCACTGACTGCCCGGGCGCTCAGTCGGGATCAGGATGACTGGCTGGTCGGCAGCGTGCGCCGTGATCTTGACCGCCACTATCGACAGAGCCAAACCACTGTGTCGTTTGACAGTGACTATTGGGGGAGCAAGGGATCGGAGGGAACCTCGGATCTGCAGGCCCTGACCCAGATGTTGCAGCTGGATACCCCTTTGGCCGGTGGTGCTCTGTTTGGCCGTATCGAACGGGTGGCGATGGATGCCGGATCTTTCCCTGACTCTCCTTACCGCGCCAGTTTTGGCACCTGTACTACTCGCGAGTGTTGGGGCAATGAGTCACAGCAGGCGACGGGTCACACCCTGGCGGTTGGTTGGAAGGGGGATCAGTGGCAGGCGGATCTCGGCACCACGCCGCTGGGATTCGAGGTGGTGGATTGGGTCGGCGGGGCCACGGTGCGCGGCAAGTGGCATGAGATTGGCTGGCGCGCCACCCTGTCGCGGCGACCGCTGAACAGCTCGCTGCTCTCCTATGGCGGGGCGGTGGATCCTGCGACCGGCATCCGCTGGGGGGGGATCCGGGCCAACGGCGTACGTCTTAACCTGAGTCACGATCAGGGTGGCGCGCTGGGTCACTGGGGCAGCCTGCAACAGCACTTGCTGACGGGCGAGAATGTGCCGGATAACTGGCGTACCCGCCTGATGGGGGGCAGCTACTACAAGCTGATCAACGAGGCCAACCGACGGGTGACCATCGGGGGGCGGGTCATGGCCTGGCACCATGAACAGGATTTGAGCGGTTACACCCTGGGTCGCGGCGGATATTACAGTCCCGAGCGCTATCTCTCGTTCGGTGTGCCAGTGCGATTCAGTCAACGCAGTGGCGACTGGTCATGGGATCTGGGCGGGACGCTCGCCTGGTCCCGCTCTCACAGCGACGCAAGTCGCCGCTATCCTCTGCCCGGTTTGTTGCCGGATGGTTTGCCGGATCAGGATGCCACCGTGGCCGGTGGCAGCAGCCGTGGCACGGGCTATACCGTCAACGCGCTGGTCGAGCACCGGCTGACGGATCACTGGCGCATCGGCGGCCGGATCGATATCCAGCAGGCGGATGACTATGCCCCCAGTCATGCCACCCTGTTTTTGCGCTACACCTTCAAGCCGTGGCGGGGGGATCTCGATATGCCACCGCAACCCCTGACCCCCTATGGGGAGTTTGATTGACGAGACGCCCGGCTTGCTGCCGGGCGTCTCTGTATTGGGCTATTTCAAATAGGATCGCAGCACGTTGACCACCTGATCCAGATCCTCCAGCCGTTCGGCATGGGTGGCATCGACGGCACCGAGATGTTCGCGCATATGTCCCTCCAGCACCTCCAGCATCAGGCCGTTGACGGCGCCACGAATGGCGGCGATCTGCTGCAAGATGGCGGTGCAGTCGCTCTCTTGTTCCAGCGCGCTCTCCAGTGCTCCGGCCTGCCCCTTGATGCGGCGCACTCGCGCCAGCAGCTTCTTTTTGCTGTGAATAGTGTGAGACATGGCGGATCCTCTCGATCAATGAAACTATACTGGGGTATAGTATATTGCATTGTCGCCCTCAGGAGAAATCCATGTCATCCCTCGCTCAACCCCATTGCCATCACCCCGTCATTCACGAAGGAAATCCACTGGCCGAACGGAAGACCCGCTGGGCCGTGTTGCTGACTGTCATCATGATGGTGGCCGAGATCAGCGGCGGCTGGATCTACAACTCCATGGCGCTGCTGGCGGATGGCTGGCACATGAGCTCCCACGCACTGGCGCTCGGCCTGTCGGTGCTGGCCTATCGCGCCGCCCGCCACTTTGCCCGCGACCACAGATTCAGCTTCGGTACCTGGAAGATCGAGGTGCTGGGGGGCTTCACCAGCGCCTTGCTGCTGGTGGGGGTGGCCGGGTTGATGCTGTTCGAGTCGGTGTTCCGGCTGCTGGATCCCAGCCCGATCCACTATCAACAGGCGATTGGCATCGCGCTGGTGGGCTTGCTGGTTAACCTCGCCTGTGCCTGGCTGCTCAAGGACGATCATGGTCATCACCACAGCCACGGCGACAACCACGGCGACAACCATGGCCACGCCCATCATGGGCATGATCATGACGGTCACCATGGTCACGACCATCATGATGATCACCACGGCCATCAGGATCTGAACTTGCGTGCCGCCTACCTCCATGTGCTGGCGGATGCGGCGACCTCTGTGTTGGCTATCTTCGCGCTGGTGGGGGGCATGCTGTGGGGAGCCGACTGGCTGGATCCCCTGATGGGAATAGTGGGTGCCGTGTTGGTGGCGGTATGGGCCTGGGGTCTGTTGCGTGACTCCGGCCGGGTGCTGCTGGATGCCGAGATGGATACCCCGTTGGTGGCGGAGATCCGTGAGGTCATCGCCGAGCTGCCGGGCACCGATATCCGCGATTTGCACGTCTGGCGGGTGGGGCAGCAGCAGTATGCCTGCGTGCTCTCTTTGCTGATGGTCAATCCGCTACCGGCACAGCAGATCCGCGAGCGGCTGGCGATCCATGAAGAGCTGGTGCATGTGACCATCGAGATCGCCAGCGAATAGGATAAACAGAGGGGACCGTTGGCCTAATGCCAGTCAGTTAAGCCTGACTGGCATTGTTTTTATTGGTTTTTTTAACTCCATACTTCTGTGGCCTTGGCTTCACGCTGCGGGGATAACTTCGCTCCCTCCGGGCCGGCAACACAAACTGGCCCGCCTGTTTCTCCTGCTCCGCAACGCGTCCCGGGATATTCCCCGGCGACACATACGGCATGCTGCTCAACTCATGGATGAGGTAGACCGACACCATGTGAAAACTCAACTGACTCGCCGTGTATCTCTTCAGGCTCGCAGCCATCTTTACCATCTGGCTGCGCAGCAGGTTGTACGCCAGCAACACACCCCATAGCTCTTGCCGTATCCCCGCCGCCTTCTTGCTGCGCAGGGTCAGCCGATGCTGCTGTAGGCTGTGCTTCATCTCCCGATAGCCCAACTCGATTTCCCAACGATGACCATACAAGTCGACGATATCGGCGCCCACAAAGCGCATCGGGTCGACCATCGAGGTCAGCACCTGCCGCTATTTGCCGTTGATAGTCCGGGTCAGCAAGCGGGCTTCCACCGTGTCAGGCAGCTGTGGCCACTTCTTCCTCGCCTGTGGACTGGTGTTGAGACGCACCAGGGCATCCTGACGCCCCAGCTTGCGCACCACCTCGTATTGCGTGCCCTTTTTGAGCGGCAGCAGCCAGTGTCGCTCGCAGCCAGCGGTTTGCCAGGCATGCAGCAGGCCGAAGGAGTAAAACCCCTTGTCGAACAGGGTCAGCGAGTGGTCCGGCGTGCGCGCGACAAGCTGTTCGGCCAACACCATCTCGTTGACGGCGCAGCTCTCCATGACCGCCTGAACAAGCAGATGACTGGTCAGCTCCATCTGGCAGAGCATGCGCACCTGCGGATAGGCGGTCTCCCCATGCTGGGTACCGGGTTTGGCAAACTCGGCGGCATTGTCCGGGGTATCGGGCGTGCGCCACATCACGCCATCGACGGCGAGCAGTTGCAGTCCGGCCCAGCCGGGGTGATTGGCCTGCTGGTGCCAACGCGAGGCGGTCTCGTGAAACAGGCGTTCGATGCTCTTGTGGCCAAGCTTTTGGCGAGCTTGCAGGAAGGCGCAGGGGGCAACAAAGGGGCGGTCACCGGGCAAGAGGATATCGAGCTGATTGACCAGCTGAGTCATGGGAACGTGGCGGAAGATGGCCATGCCGATGATGGCCCCTTTTTAGTTGTTTGGCTGCGATGTCACCTAGTTTGTTTCATCGTGCCAGCGGCGGAAGATCAGCGAGGTGTTGATGCCGCCGAAGGCGAAGTTGTTGGACATCAAGTACTCGATCTCCAGCTGTCGCCCCTGACCCGTGATGTGGTCGAGGGGCTCGCAGGCAGGGTCCGGGTTGGCCAGATTGAGGGTCGGAGAAAACCAGCCGTCGTGCAGCATTTCGAGGGACAGCCAGGCTTCGATGGCACCACAGGCGCCCAGGGTATGGCCGAAGTAGCTCTTGAGGGAAGAGATGGGTGTCTGGTCACCGAAGATGGCGGCGGTCGCCTGGCTCTCGGCGATATCGCCCCGCTCGGTGGCGGTGCCGTGGGCACTGATGTAGCCAATTTGCTCGGGACGCAGCCCTGCCTGATCCAGCGCCATCTGCATGCAGAGCTGCATGGTCTGGCTCTGGGGTTGGGTGACGTGGGCCGCATCGCAGTTGGTGGCAAAGCCGACCAGCTCGGCGATGATGGGGGCGCCGCGCGCGAGGGCATGCTCCAGCTCCTCGAGCACCAGGGTGGCGGCCCCTTCGCCGATCACCAGCCCGTCGCGATCCCGGTCAAACGGGCGCGGAGAGAGTTCGGGAGTATCGTTGAGCTGACTGGTGGCAAACAGGGTGTCGAACACCACCGCCTCGGAGGGGCAGAGCTCCTCTGCGCCGCCCGCCACCATCACGGTCTGGTAGCCGTGGCGGATTGCCTCGCAGGCGTAGCCGATCCCCTGGCTGCCCGAGGTGCAGGCGCTGGAGGTGGGGATGACCCGCCCACGCAGGCCGAAGAAGAGGCCGGTGTTGACCGCCGTCGTGTGCGGCATCATCTGCACATAGGTGGTGGCGGTGATGTTGGCGGTGGTCTTGTCGTTGAGCATGGCGCCAAAGGCGCCGATGGGCGCCGTGCTGCCGGTGGAGGAGCCATAGGCGATACCGGTGCGACCATCGCTCAGCACAGGTTCGTTCAGCAACTTCGCCTGCTCCAGCGCCAGCTCGGAGGCCACGGTCGACATCTCGGAGACTCGACCCATGGCGCGGATCTTCTTGCGCGGATAGTGGGCCGGCAGGGCAAAGTCGCTGATCGGCGCGGCCAGCCGGGTGTTGAGCCCGTCATAGATGCCCCACTCGTGCATGGTGACCACGGCGTTGCGTCCTGCCTGCAGGCGCGGCTTGACGCTGGCCCAGTCGTTGCCAAAGGCGGTCACACCGGCCATGCCGGTGACTACGACCCGTCGATTCATATCAGGCCTCCGTTGATGGAAATTACTTGTCGGGTGACATAGCCGGCGATGTCGGACATCAAGTAGGAGACCAGACCGGCGACCTCCTCTGCCTGTCCCATGCGTTTGAGAGGGATCATCTTGAGCGCTTCGCCCTCCACTTCCGGGCTGACCATGCCAGTGTCGATAAGGCCGGGGGCCACACAGTTGACCGTGATCCGCCGTTTGGCGAGCTCCAGCGCCAGCGCCTTGGTCGCGCCGATAAGGCCGGCCTTGGAGGCGCTGTAGTTGACCTGACCGCGGTTGCCCATGATGCCGGAGACCGAGGAGAGGGTGACGATGCGTCCGCCGCGGCGCAGTCCGATCATCGGCATGATGCAGGGCTTGAGCAGGTTGTAGAAACCGTCGAGGTTGGTGTGGATGACATCATCCCACTCGTCGTCAGTGAGTGCCGGGAAGGCGCCGTCACGGACGATGCCCGCATTGCAGACCACGCCATAGTAAGCGCCGTGCTGCTCGATGTCGGATTCAAGACGTGCGCGGCACAGTTCGCGATCGCCGATATCGAACTGGATGAGGCGCCCGGCGCCGCCCTGGGCGGTGATCTCGTCGAGGGTCGCCTGCGCCCCTTGCTGGTCGCTGTGGTAGTGAACGACCACTGTGAAACCGTCGGCCGCCAGCTTGAGGGCGATGGCGCGGCCAATCCCCTTGCTGGCGCCGCTTACCAATACGGTCGAGTTCATTGTTTCTGCTCCAGTAAATCTGTCAGTTGCGCCTCGGTGGGCTGATAGGTGCTCAGACGGGCTCTGGCGCACTCGCGATCTCCAAGCCAGATGCTGCATTCAAAGCTGGCCATTCCGGCATCCTGCAGCAGGCAGTGGGCCTCGATGCGCAGCAGGCTGCCAGCGGCAAAGACCG
Source organism: Aeromonas sp. EERV15 (assembly GCF_900079845.1). Taxonomy (NCBI): domain Bacteria; kingdom Pseudomonadati; phylum Pseudomonadota; class Gammaproteobacteria; order Aeromonadales; family Aeromonadaceae; genus Aeromonas; species Aeromonas sp. EERV15. The sequence goes on from NZ_FKKY02000004.1 coordinate 71,746, forward strand.
GCTGCTGGCTCTGGTATTTGCGGGTACCGAGCAGCATGCCGATCCGCACCGGCTCTTGGTGCTGATGTGCCTGCATGCCAGCCCAGGCGGCGATGGTTTGCGCCATCAGTTCGATGCCGCACCAGCCGGGCAGATCGCTGTTGTCATCGAGCAGCAGCGCCTGCCGTGCTCCCACCACCGTTTCGCAGCAGACACTCTGCTCGTCGTGCGCCGTGACGCGTTCGAGCAGCAGCATGGGGGCACGATGGGGAAGCAGTTGTTCTATGGTAGGAAAAGTCATGATGCCTCTTTGCCAAAAATCAGGCTGACGTTGTTGCCACCAAAGGCAAACGAGTTGGACATGATGATGTCGACCGGCCCCTGATCCTGCACAAGGGCGATGGGGGCCAGCGCCGGATCGGCTTCCTCACCCTGCGGGGGCAGCGGCAGGGCGCGTTCGATCAGCAGGCAGCAGAGCGCCGCTTCGGTCGCACCGGCCGCCCCTAGGGTGTGGCCGGTCAGTACCTTGGTCGAGCTGACCGGCACCTTGTTCGGGAAGAGGCGCGCCAGCGCGCGGCTCTCCATCTCGTCGTTGAGACGGGTGGCGGTGCCGTGGGCATTGACGTAGCCGATCCGCTCAGCCTCAAGACCGGCGCGGGTCAGCGCCATCCGCATCGCTCGCTCAGCCCCTTCCCCTTGCGGGTGCGGCGCCGAGATATGCCAGGCATCCGACGACTCCCCATCCCCCAGCAGGGCAAGCGGGGCGGGCTCGCAGCTCACCAGAAACAGGGCCGCCCCTTCGCCGATGTTGATGCCGTCGCGCCCGGCGGTAAACGGCTGGCAGCGCTGTTCGCTCAGGGACTCCAGACTGTCAAAGCCGTTGAGGGTGAGGCCACATAGCGAGTCGGCACCACCGACCAGCGCCACATCGGCCTGACCGCTGGCCAGCAGGCGGCGGGCGGTAATGAAGGCGCGCGCGCTCGAGGAACAGGCGGTCGAGATGGTCATCGCCGGCCCTTCAATACCGAGATGGGCGGCGAGAAACAGCGACGGTGAGCCGAGCTCCTGCTGCACGTAGTCAAACTGCGGCGGCAGCGCCTCGCCACGATCGCTCGCCGCAACGGCGACCTCGGCCTCGCCGATGCCGGAGGTGCTGGTGCCGAGCACCAGCGCCACCCGCTGCGGGCCGACGCGGGCGATTGCGGCGTTTACGTCGTCTTCGATATCGGCCAGTGCCGCGAGCAGCAACCGGTTGTTGCGCGAGTCGTAGGGGGCGCGCGTCACCGCTGGCAGCGGATGGCGCACCCGACCAACCGGCGAGGTGCGGCCATCGACCAGCGTCCAGCGCTCGCCATCAAGCGGGCTGGCGCCACGGGTGCGCCACGCCTCGAGGGCGGCACTCACCTCATCCTTGCCACGGCCGAGGGCGTTGATGAGGCTGTAGGCGTGAATGTAGAGGGTCATTGCGCCAGATTCTCCAGTTGCAGGCGGTAGCCAAAGCGGTGCTGGGTCAGGCTGACCGGCTCGCGCTGGCCTTGCCAGCTCTGATAGCGGATCTCGGTGACCAGCACGCCAGCAGGGTCGGTGAGACGGCGAACATCCCCCTCATCGACCAGCTGCCAGCCTGCCGGAAGACGGGATTGCCACTCGGCCAGCGGCCAGTAGCAGAGCATCACGTCGGCCAGCACCTGCGCTGGCGGGGGCAGGGCGTTGCCGGGCAGGGGGAGCAGCCGCTCGCTGTGAATGCCGTTTCGGTCGTACTGCACCTTGAACAGGCGTGCACCGGTCGGCATCAGCCCGACCAGGGTGATGCCCTGCTGGCCAGCTTCCAGCGCGGTGAGCAGCTGATACTGCTTGCCCTCGACGCTTGCGATCAGCAGCTGCTGGCGGTTTAGCGGTTCGGCGCGCTGGGGCGCTGGCAGCGAGAGGGGGACACCCGGGGCGATAAATGCCTCGATCCCCTGCTGGCTGCTGCAACCGGTCAGCAGCACCAGCAGCAAGTACCAGTATCTCATCATGACTCCGCAGCTGGCCGTGGGGCCAGCACCATGGGGGATAACAGAAACGCGGTGAAGATCCCGCCGCTCAGCACAATCCCGAAACCGGCGATGGCCGGGGTGTTGCTGAGCGCCAGCAGGCCGAAAGCCAGCAGGGTGGTGAGGTGGGCCAGCAGGATGGCGAGCAGGGTCGATTGCTGGCGGGCAGGCTCGCTGCCGCAGTGGGCGAAGAAGAGCCCGTAATCGATGCCGATGCCGAAGATTAGGCTCAGCGCCAGCACGCCAAAGAGGGTGAGCGGCTGGCCACTGAAGCCGAGCAGCGCCAGCCCCATGGCGATGGCCAGCCCGTTGACCAGCAGGATGCGCAGGGTCAGGGGCCAGCCGATGCGATGCCAGAGCAGCCCCATCACCAGCACCACCGCGACCAGCAGCAGCTCGGCGAGCTTGAGGCGGTAATCGGCAAAGAGCTGGCTCCACTGGCTGCGCTGATCCTGCCAGATCACCCCGTCATGCTCGTCGGCCAGACGGGCCAGCGCGGCGGCATCGTGAATGCCGCCCAGCGGCACCCAGATCCCGACCCGGCCATCGGGCAGGGCGTACCAGAGCAGACGACTCCCCTCGCTGACCGGGCTGGTTAGCCACGCTTCGGGGGTCAGCAGATCCAGGGGGCGAGCGCTGGCCTCCACCGGTACACCGGCCGCCTTGAGGGCGGAAATGACGCCCGGTTGCAGCGCCATGATAGCCTGATGATCCGCCTGCTGGCGGGCCCTCGAGGGGAGCCACTGGCTGATGGCAACAAACTGGTCGAGCACCTTGTGCTGGCGGGCCAGCTCAAGCTGGTCAGCAAGCGTCTCGAGGCGGGTGAGGGCCTGCTCGGCATCGCTGCCCACCACCAGATAGCCGGTCATGCCGCCCTGCTGGCCGGTCAGTTGCTGGATCTGGCGCTCCTGCGCCTGCAGCTCGTGGGGCAGGGGTTGCAGCTTCTGGATATCGTCATCGACCGCGAGGCGGCTGATGCCGATGGCGCTGATCACCAGCACCAGTAGCGGCAGCCAGCGGCGCAGGCCGCCCGGACGCTGCCAGGCCTCAATCCAGCGCACCTGCCAGTGGCGGATGGGCAAGGCACCCTGCGGCAGGTCGCCCAGCCAGTAGGGGAAGAGCAGCAGCACGGTCAGGAAGGCGGCCAGCAAGCCTGCCAGCGCGCAGATGGCGAGCTGCTGCAGCCCCGGGAAGGGGGCGAGCCAGAGCAGGGCATAGCCGATCAGGGTGGTGAGCAGCGCGAGGCTCAGCCCCGGCAGAAGGTGGGCGCGGGTCTGCGCCGGTGTCTCGTGACCATGCAGGCGCCGCTCGCTCAGGAAGTGGAGGGCGTAGTCGATGGAGATGCCGATGAGGCTTGAGCTGATCACCAGGGTGAAGACGTGGATCTCGCCAAACACCAGCAGTACGGCGCCGAGCCCCCACAGCATCCCCATCGTCAGCGGCAGCAGGGAGAGCAGCAGGGCCCGCACCGAGCGAAACGCCAGCCAGATCAGCACAATGACCCCGACCAGCGAGCCCAGCCCGATGGTCGAGATATCCTGCTCGGCGAGCGTGCTGGCGTGCTGGCTGTAGAAGAGGGTGCCGCGGCGCAGCAGTTCGACGCCCGGATAGTGCTGGTGCAGCTGCTGCTCGGCGGTTGCCAGCTCGCTGAGCAGCTGGCGGTTGCGCGCCATGTCGAAAGCGGAGAGGTTGAGCTCGGCCCGCACCATATACCAGCGACGTCCATCCGGCCCCGTGCTGCTGAGCCAGCCTTCTTCGTCCAGCTGTATCGGGCTCTTCTGCTCAAGCACTGCGGCGCGGGTCAGCAGCAGGGGATCGGCCTGCCACTCGGCGCGCGAGACGCCGCCGAAGGGGGAGTAGATCTGCCCCAGTACCCACTGGCTCCACCCCTCGGGGCCGCTGGCCAGCCGTGCCCGTGCGGCTGGCGTGAGGTGCTGCCACGCCATTTGCCGCATGTAGCTCTGCCAGGCACCGGCGAGGGTCGGCTGCGCCGCCTTCAGATGTTCCAGTGAGTCGATGCCGGCCAGCTGCTTGCTCCACGCGGTCGCGGCGGCTTCGCCATTTTCGCCGGCGGGCAGGCTCACCAGCCACACCAGTTGCCGGTCGAGGTTGCCGAGCAGTCCGGCCCGGATTTCCGGATGCCACTGCTGATGCTCCTCCTTGGGCAGCAGGTCCATCACGCTGGTATTGAAGCGGGCGCGAGGCAGGGCCAGCGCCAGGGCAAGGCAGACCGCTACGCAGAGCAGCAGCCACCATCGCCCCAGCAGGCGCCACTGTTTCTCAGTGAGCATCAAAACGGGATTGCTCCTCGGCATTCAGGGGCAGGGTTCTAAGCTGCCAGTCAACAAAACGGATCAGGGTGACATCCCCCTGCTTGTCATGGATGGCGAGCGACGCGAGCTGGTGACGCCCCTTGAGCACCAGAGTGGCGAAGACCTTGTCGAGAGGAGAGCGGATGGGCTCTAGGGTCAGGGTCCACTCCTCCCCCTCGCTGCTGAGTTGGTGGCGAAAGTAGTTATCCAGTGTCGCTTCGCTCGGGTCGAACAGGGCCAGCATCAGGTTGCTGAACTCCAGCAGTTGCGGGCTGTCGAGGGTCTGGGCCGGTTGACCGGGCAGCTGCTGCACCATGCGCGTCGGCGTGAGGGTCAGCGTCAGGGGAAAGGGTATCTGCTGCTGCCACCAGAGCCCCTTGCCCTTCACCAGCAGCAGCTCGCCGCTGGCGCGCAGCGCCTGGGTGAGGCCGCTTATCTGGCGCTCCTGCTCGAAGCGGGCGCTGCGGGCATCCGCCGCAGTGAGCTGTTGCTGCACGTCGGCCAGAGTGATTGCCAGCGTTGGCCAGGAGAGCAGAGCCAGCAGCAGAAGGGTGAGACGTGCCATCATTCGCTCACCCCCAGCTTGTCGAGCAGCACCTGTGGCGAGGCGAAGCACATCTCGCCGCTCTGCTTGCTGACCGCCACCTGCACCGTGTAACCCTTGCTGGTGCGCTTGCCGCTCTGCGGGTCATAGAGGAGGTAATCGATCTTGAGGCGGTGCTGGTACTCGACCAGAGTGGCGCGCACCCGCACCGTCTGGCCAAAGCGCAGCGGGGCTATGTACTTCATCCGCACGTCGATGACCGGCCACAGATAGCCGGAGGCCTCCATCTGCGGGTAGTTGTAGTCGATGCGATCGAGCAGGGCACAGCGGGCCAGCTCGATGTAGCGCAGGTAGTGGCCGTGCCAGGCGACGGCCATCATGTCCACGTCATGGAAGGGGACGGTGACATCGACCTCGGCACTCAGTTGCCAGGGCTCAGACATTGGGCACCTCATCATAAATCGGGTAGTGACGAGCCTGCAGGCGGGCCATCATGGCGCGCAGCTCGGCCTCCAGCGGGCGGTCTTCACAGAGGAAGGGGTGATCGCGGCGCACCGCCTCGACAGTGGCGACGAGCGCCGGGCTGAGGGTGGTCAGGTCATTGCCCTGCAGGGCAAGGCGCAGTTCGACCCCCTGCACCGCCGCCAGCAGACTGGCGCTGGCCACCTGCTCGGTCAGGGTCAGCACCCGCAGCGCATCGCGGGCGGCGATGGTGCCCATGCTCACCTTGTCCTGATTGTGGCACTCGGTCGAGCGCGAGAAGACACTGGCGGGCATGGTGTGCTTGAGCGCTTCCGCCGTCCAGGCCGAGGTACCGATCTGCACCGCCTTGAAGCCGTGGTTGATAAAGCGGCGCTCGGCGCTCGCGCCGGAGAGGTTGCTCGGCAGCCCCTGATTGAACTTGCTGTCGACCAGCTGGGCCAGCTGACGGTCGAGCAGATCGGCCAGATTGGCCACCGCCACCTTCATGCTGTCCATCGCCATGGCGATATGGCCGCCGTAGAAGTGACCGCCGTGCATCACATGCTCCCCGTCACCGTCGATGAGGGGGTTGTCGTTGGCGCTGTTGAGCTCGTTTTCGATAAGCGTGCGCCACCAGGGCAGGCTGTCGGCCACCACGCCGATGACGTGGGGGGCGCAGCGCAGGGAGTAGCGATCCTGCAGCCGGTTACTGTGGTGCGGCAGCTCGCCGCTCTGCAGATCGGCACGCAACCAGGCAGCGATCTGCTGCTGGCCCGGGTGGGGCTTGGCGGCAAACAGTCGCTCGTCAAAGTGGAAGGCGTTGCCCTCCATCGCCACGCTCACCAGCGCCGTGATTCGGGTGCAGAGCCGCATCAGGTAGTCGCAGCGGGCATAAGCGAGGCAGGCGAGCGCCGTCATCACCGAGGTGCCGTTCATCAGCGCCAGCCCCTCTTTCGGGCGCAATTGGAGTGGTGTGATGCCGAGCTCGCGATAGAGCTCGGCCGCGCTGGTCAGCTCCCCGTTGCGGTAGAGTTCGCGTTCGCCGATCAGCGCCGCCGCCACGTAGGAGAGCGGAGTGAGATCGCCGCTGGCTCCGACCGAGCCCTCTTCGGGAATGCGCGGCAGCAGATCTTGCTCCAGCAGCCAGGTGAGCCGCTTGAGCAGGGGCAGGCTGACGCCGGAGACCCCCTGTGCCAGTGAGTTGAGTCGGGTTGCCAGCACGGCGCGGGTCGCGGCCAGACTCAGGTTCTCGCCCATGCCGCAGCCGTGAAAGCGGGTCAGATGCAGGGGCAGGGTATCGACCAGATCGAGCGGCACCGCGCGGGTGACCGAGTCGCCGTAGCCCGTGGTGACCCCATAGATCACCCCTTCCTCGGCGAGCAGCCGGTCAAGATAGTCGGCGCCGCGCTGGATGCGGGCCTGGAACTCGGGGGCAGGGTTGAGGCGTGGCGTGGCGCGGCGTTCGGCCAGCGCGACAACCTCTTCGATGGTGAGGGGGCGGGCCCCGAAGTGGATCTCGTGCATGCCTTGATCAGTCCTGCTCATCGGTCAGATGCCAAAAGTCGAAAAAGTTGAACCACTCCAGCGGTGCACGCAGGCAGTGGTGTTCCAGCCGGTTGGCGTAGTGTTGCACCCGGGCCTCGAGCTGCTGCTGGCGTCCGGCGCGCGGCAGGGGCGAGCCGTCGGCGAACGGCTCGAAGTGCACCCGAAAGCGCCCCTGCTCCCGCAGCCCGAACATCAGGTAGGTGGGGCAGCCGAGGATGGCCGACAGCGCAAACGGGCCGAGTGGGAAGGGGGCCTTCTTGCCGAGAAAATCGGCCCAGACCACCCGTTTCTCTTTGGTGACCGAGGTGCGATCACCGACGATCACCACCCACTCCCCCGCTTCGATGCGCGATTTGAGCATGATGGCGGTATCAGCCCCCAGCTCCTGCACCTGCACCAGATTGAGGCCGGAGTCGGGGTTCACCTCCTGCAGCAGGGCGTTGAAGCGGGCTGCGTGGCGAGTAAAGACCAGCGCCGTGATGCGCACGCCCTGCGCCTTGCTGCCAAGGGCGCGGCATAGCTCCAGATTGCCCAGATGGGAGCCGATGATGAGGGCTCCCTTGCCGCGGGCGGCTTCGTAATGGTGCGGGTTCACCAGCTCGATGTCGTCGAGGCCGATGTCGCCGCGCCAGGCGGCCAGTTTGTCGAGCGCCGCCTCGCCAAAGCGCAGGAAGTGGCGCAGGCTCCCCACCGGTTCGGGCAGCGGCTGGTTGAGCTCGGCGGCGCGGGCGGTGAGGCGGGTCAGATAGTCGCGGGAGGCTTCGCGCTGGCTGCGACCGGTCAGCCAGAAGTAGCTGATAACCGGCAGCAGCAGGGCCTTGAAGCCGGGACGGCCGAGCAGCCGGTAGCTCCAGAGCATGGTGCGGATACCGAGCAGGGTGCCGCGCTCCGGGGTGCGTGACCAGTGTTCCCGTCCGCGTTTTAACAGCTGGCCGGGGGCGCGCAGCAGGCTGGCGGCCCCGTCGCGCAGCAGGGTCAGCACCAGACGGGTGTGCATCCAGGAGATGCGCAGGTTGTCGTGCAGCGGATTGAAGTGGGAGAGGCCGTTCTCGGGGTAGTGCACCTTGACCGGGATAAAGCGCACCACCACGCCGCGCCAGTGCAGGCGCACCATGATCTCGATGTCGAAGTCCATCCGCTCGCCGAGGGTGCACTGCTCAAGCAGCGCGCAGCTCGCCTCGACCGGATAGACGCGAAGGCCGCACATGCTGTCTTTGATCTCGAAAGAGAGCGTCTCGATCCAGACCCAGACGTGAGTCAGGTAGCGGCCGTAGAGGCGCCCCTTGGGTACCGTCTCGTCATATTCGGGAGCGCCGGAGATGAGCGCCTGCGGGAAGCGCTCTGATTCGGCCAGCAGCTCCGGCAGGCGGGAGAGATCGTGCTGGCCATCTGCATCGACCTGCAGGGCGTGGCTGAAACCGCGCGCTCTGGCAGCCAGCAGCGCCGTCTTGACCGCGCCCCCCTTGCCACGATTGTGCGGATGGCGCAGCAGGGTGACCCAATCGGCATGTTCGGCCGCCAGCTGATCGAGCAGGGCGGCTGCCACCGGCTCGCTGCCATCATCGACCAGCAGGCAGGGAAGCGCGAGCTGTGCGAGTTCACGCAGCACCGCCGCGAGGGGGGCTGCGTGGTTGTAGCAGGGGATGATGATGCAGGGCGTCACGATAGCTTGATCCGTCCGCTGCTGGCGAGCGGCAGCGTATCGACATCCTCTGCGCTGCCGAGACGATATTCAAAGCGCAGCTGGCCGTCGCCATGAGCGCGCAATACCAGCCAGCAGTCGTCATTCGGGCGCAGCGGGCGCTGGAACTTGAGCTGGTCCATCCCCTGAAACTCGCCTGCGAACAGCTTCTCTGCGCGGGCGAAGTGAATGGCCAGTTGCAGTTGGGTGACCCCCGGCAGCAGCGGTGCGCCGGGAAAATGGCCCGCAAACCAGGGCAGATCGGCATTCAGGTGCAGCAGCAGCTGCACGCCGTCGGAGGTGGCCTGACGTGCCAGCAGGGCGGGCAGCAGTGAACTATCCATCAGGTAAAGGCTCCGGGTTGTTGCGGTTGCAATGGCGTCTGGTCAAACGCCTGACGCAGCGCCACGCCGTCGCGTTTGCCCGCGCCGGTCAGGGGCAACGCCTGAAAAAGTCTGATGCTGCGCGGCAGCGCCACCGGCTCGAGCCAGGGCCGCAGCTGCCGACGCAGCTGTTGCAAGAAGGCGCCGTGGCCAAGGCGGGTGAAGCTCTGCATTCCCTGCTGGCTGAGCACCAGTGCGGCGCCAAGTACCTGACGTCCGCCCTGCTCAAGGGGCAAGATGGCGGCATCGAGTACCCCCTCCAGCGCCTTGATGCGCTGCTCGACATCATCCAGAGAGATGCGTTTCTCCTCGAGTTTGACGATGCGATCGCGTCGGCCAAGCAGATGAAAGCGGCCAGCCGCGTCTTTGTCGCCATCGTCACACAGAGCGATGCGATCGCTGCCGACCCAGGGCTCGGCCTCATCCATAAAGGGTGAGCGCAGCAGCAGGGTCTGCTCCTCGTCGCAGCTGACGGTGACACCGGCAAAGGGGGTCCAGGGGCAATCGGGGGCATGGCTCTGGCGCCAGCCGATGCCGCCGGTCTCGCTGCTGCCGTAGATCTCCACCGGCAAGGGGCCGAGCAGAGCCGCACACTGGCGGGCATCTTGATAGGCGAGTGGGCCGCCAGAGGAGAAAACCAAGCGGCAGCCGCGGGTATCAAGGGCCGGGTCGAGCCGCGAGAGAAAGGCAGGTGAGCTGACCAGCGCCCACGGCTCTGTCTGGTCGGCCAACTGCTCCGGGTAGTCGGTCTGGCGGCGGGCAAACGGAATGCCGAGCGCCAGCGGCAGCAGGATGCGAAAGAGCAGACCATAGATGTGCTGGTGGCTGACGCAGGAGAAGAGTCGTGCGCCGCCAAGGTGTTCGTGCCACAGGGCGAGCTGGGTACGCACCTCGGCCTCGATCAGCGGCCAGGGCTTGGTGATCCCCTTGGGCTGGCCGGTCGAGCCGGAGGTGTAGAGGGTGATCTCGGGGGCCAGCGTCGCTATCGCTTCCGTGGCTGGCAATGGCTCACCGGCTGTAACGGCATCGATGGGCAGCACGGGGCAGGGGAGCGGCAGCGGCTCGTCGCAAAGCAGCCCATCGAAGGCATCTTGATCCAGCAACTCCTGCAAGCCGGCGAGACGCTGGTGGCCGGGCAGTACCACGGCACGTCCGGCCATGGCGCAGGCGAGCAGCGCCTGGCAAAAGTGGTAACTGTCGCCGGTGCAAATAGCCCAGCGCTGCGCTGGCAGTGTGGCGAGCTGGCGGGCGAGCAACCCGGCGCTCTGGCGCAGCTGCGCCAGCGTCCACGATCGTTGGCCGTCAAAGGTGACGATGCGGTTGCCATCTGCCTGCAGCAGTTCATCGAGCAGGGTCATGCATTATCCCGTTTCATCACGCGCTGGCGCACCAGCCATTCGCCGCCCATCAGAACGCCCATCAGCAGATAGCTGACCAGCCCGTTGTAGAGGCTCCAGAGCGCCAGATCGCCGTGCCAGACGGTCCAGCCAGCGCACAGGCCGTTGCCGATAAAAAAGAGGCACCACATCTGGGTCACCTTGCGGGTGTAGCGGACTCCCCGCTCCGGCAGAACCGGGGTGGTGAGGCGGGCCAGCTGTTCGATCAGGGTCATCGGTTGACCAAGACTCCAGCCAAATACCCCCAGCAGGGTGGCGTTGACGGCAATGGGGTAATAGAGCAGCCAGTCGTGCTCGCGAAACCAGAGGTTGAGGCCGATCAGCAACAGGCCGACGGCGCCAAGCCAGCGGGTCGCCCAGCGCCATGTGCCCGGCAGGGCTGCACCGGCAAACAGGCGAATGGCAAACAGGGGCAACAGCAGCGGGGCCAGCCAGCTTCTCTCCCCGAGCGACAGGCCGAGGTAGACCAGCAGGGGGTAGAGCAGCAGCAGGGCACCCGCCAGCAGGTTGATGCGGCGCATTACTCGGCGAGCAGGCGTTCGACGGCGTCGACCACATCGGCGACGGTGCGCACTGACTTGAACTCTTCCGGCTTGATCTTCTTGCCGGTCAGTTTTTGCAGGTGCACCACCAGATCGATGGCGTCGATGCTGTCGAGCTCGAGCTGCTGGTAGAGCTGGGCATTCAGGGTCACGTCCTCGGGGTCGATTTCGAACAGTTCGACCAGGGCGCGGCGAATTTCGTTGAAGATCTCATCTCTGGTCATGGTGATTATCCCCGCTGTTGGTTGACGAGGGCAGCCAGGGCTGCAACAGAGGCAAAGTGACGACGGGTATTCTCGTCATCGGCCGAGAGCACTATGCCGTAGCGTCCCTTGATCGCCAGTCCCAACTCCAGCGCATCGATGGAGTCGAGCCCGAGGCCGTCGTTGAAGAGCGGGGCGTCGGTGTCGATATCGGCAGTCGTCATGCCTTCGAGGTTGAGGCTGTCGATGATCAGTTGTTTGATTTCTTCAGTTAATGTTTGTTGCATCTTGAGTCCATACAGGGGCTGATTGGGCCGGGCTCAATACCCGTTTGAAATAGTGAGTGAGATGGCGCGCGGCCAGCGAAGGGCTCTCTTCGCGCGGGAGCAGATCCCGAGCCAGACACTGAGGCAGAAACTCTACCGTAAAGAGTGGCTTGTGCTCGGGCACCTTGAACCATTTGTGCTGTTTGGTCAGAAACGGGGCCGAGCAGTGAATGCGAACCGGTTGCAGCCTGGCCTGGCAACGCACGGCCAGATGGGCGGCGCCGCGCTGCAGTTGCAGCGGTTCGCCGGGGGTTGTGCGGGTGCCTTCCGGGAAGACCAGCAGTACTGCGCCTTGCTGCAGGCGTTCACAACAGACCGGCAATAATGTTTCGGCCGCTGCATTGGGAATATAACCGGCGGCCCGCACGATACCGGCGACAAACGGATTATGCCAGAGCGCCTCTTTGACGATGCAGTCACACTCCGGCATGTGGGCTGCCAGCAACACATAATCGAGCAGGCTGGGGTGGTTGGCCAATACCAATACGCCGCTCAAGTGTTGGGGCATATTGTTGAAGCGATAATCCAGCACCCTTAATTGCTTGAGCACATTAAGGAAAAACCGAAAACTTATTCTGATGGTGCTCTGGGCAAGGTGGCGACGTGTTTCACCGCACACAAACAGCCAGAGCAGTGGAAACCAGACAAGCGTCAGCAACAGGCAGCCAATTCCGAACAGGGTAAATCCCAGCATGGTGCCAAACAGGCGCCAGCACTGATTCAATTTCGCTGCCATAGCCACTCCCTGCGACCGTCGGAAATCCGAAATTGCGGTGTGTCGGTCAGCAAGGCGCGCCAGCAATCGAGCGCGCCGCCCTTGCCGGTTGCGCCAGCGTCCGTCGCCACAGCTTCTCCCTGCCACTCATCGCCACGGGCCAGCAACAGCGCCACCGCATGGGGCGGCGGTTCATCGCCAAGCCAGGGTTGGCTAAATGCTGGCAGTGTACCCTCAAAGGCCACCACCAGAACCCGCTCCATACCGTCGGCGAGCATGCCGATGGCCTCCTGCAGAGCGGCGGCAAACGTGCCGCTACCGGCTGCCAGCGAGCTCATCGGGATGGGCTGCTTGCCCTGAATGGAGGTGAGTCCGGCGGCCGTGTTGTGTACGGACTGGGAGAAATCGGTAGGAGAGAGGCTGCGCGCCTGTGCCAGTGCCGTCAGCAAGCCGATGGAGCGTTCCAGCTCCCCGTGGCGGCTGGCAAACACGGCCCCCTCGACGGCATGGCGCGACATCATATCGAGCGCCACCTCTACGGCGAGACGTCCACCCAGGCTCATACGCCGTGCCACCATCATCGGGATGTGAGGTGTGGTCAACGGCATTTGTGCTGGCATGGTGCCCTCTGCCATCCATGCAAGCCACTGCGCCCGGGTCGAGAGACCCGGCGCCCGCGCGCAGCTTTCAACGATGGAACAAGTGGGCTTTTTGTACACGAAACAACCTTGACAGGATGACGCTAACAGGGAGGCTCGATCACGTTCGCAGAGGCGATTAAGCTCCAGTTAAGGATTTGAATAGGATGTGCATATTACCACCATTTCACATCAAGAACAGGGGCAAGCAGTGACGCAAGTTGCAACTATAAAGAAAGTATTCACCTTCACCTTTATTTATTGAAAGGACACACATTTTATTGTCTCATTGGGTCGGCTTTGACAGGTTCCAATTACAAAAGGTTACAAAAAATGAAGATGCTCAAAATTATTCTTGGCGCATTAACGCTGGTGCTGGTTGCTGGCTGTTCAACTTCCCGGCCGGTCATGAATATGACCAATAGTCTGGTTCCGCCCAACCTCAGCGAACAGGATGTTTCTCGCGCCATTATTAATGCCGGTGTGAGCAAGACCTGGATCATGCGTGAAGAGCGTCCAGGGTTAATTACGGGTCATATTCAGGTTCGTCAGCATCAGGCTAATATCAGCATTCCTTATAACACCACTAACTATTCCATTAATTATGTGAGCAGTGTCAATTTAAATGACAAAGGTAAAGGAAAAATCCACCGTACTTATAACCGCTGGATTAACGGTCTGAACCAGGAAATTCAACTTGAGCTGAAACGCGCCAGCAGTAACAAGTAAGGTCGGTTTATTTTGAATCACTATCAGTCGGATCGTTATAACGCACTGGATGCCATCAGCCAGGCCCAGCGTATCGCCTTTGCTCCCATGCTGTTTCAGGCTGCCTGGAGTTTGCGCGAGTTTGGCATTCTGGCGTTTCTTGCCAAAGAGCGGCAGGGGGCGACCGCAGCGCAGATCGCCGAGGCGACCGGCTTGACCGAGTATGCGGTGAGCGTGCTGCTCGACATGGGGCTGGGTGGCGGCATCTGTCACCTCAACGGAGAGTGCTACCAGCTGGACAAGGTGGGCCACTATCTGCTGAGTGACCCCATGACCCGGGTCAACATGGATTTTGTCCAGCACGTCTGTTACAAGCCCCTTGCTCATCTGCAACAGGCTATCGAAAGCGGCACGCCTGCCGGGCTCAAGGAGTTTGGCGACTGGTCAAATCTCTATGCTCACCTGAAGGATCTGCCGGAGCCGGCACGAAGCAGCTGGTTCCGTTTCGATCACTTCTATTCGGATTGGGCGTTCAAGCAGGCGCAGGATCTGGTACTCGGATATGAGCCGAGCCACATCTACGATCTGGGGGGGAATACCGGCAAGTGGGCCATCTCGTGTGCCCTGCGAAGTCCCGAATTGCAGGTGACTATCCTCGATCTGCCCGAGCAGATCGCCATGGCCAGCGAGCAGATCCGGGCTGCCGGGCTGGCCGAGCGGGTGCACGGTTATCCTGTCAATCTGCTGTCGGAGCAAGCGCTGCCCGGTGAGGCGGACATCTGGTGGATGAGCCAGTTTCTCGACTGCTTCAGCCACGACGAGATTGTCGCCATGCTGCGGCGGATCCGGAGCAGCATGAAGGAGGGGGCGAGGTTGTGTATCCTGGAGCTCTTCTGGGATCGACAGCCGTTCGAGGCGGCGAGTTTCAGCCTCAATGCTACCTCCCTCTACTTTACCTCTCTGGCTAATGGCAACAGCCGCTTCTACCACTCCAAGGAGTTGTACCAGTGCCTGCGTGAAGCCGAGTTCCATGTCGAGGATGATCACGACATTCCGGGGCCGGGCCATACCCTGCTGGTTGCCAAGCCATTGTGATAACGCCAGGAGAAGTGACAAGCGTGAGCACTGTACAGATGAAAACTGTTCTGTTGATTGCAGGTGTATTGCTGGCGGGGTGTGCCGAGATGAAGGGGGTTGGCCGAACGATTGGCCATACCTCCCGCGATGTCACCCGGGAGATAGGTCATACGACCCGAGATGTGACCAAGGAGATAGGCCACGGCACGCGCGATACCGTCAAGGGCATCGGCAACGAGATCAAGAACATGTGACATCAGGAGGACCAACAGGGCCTAATGCCAGTCAGTTAAGCCTGACTGGCATTTCGTTCCGGTAAGACAAACTGCCCCGCCTGTTTCTCCAGCTCCGCAACGCGTCCCGGGATATTCCCCGGCGACACATACGGCATGCAGCTCAACTCATGGATAAGATAGACCGATGCCATGTGAAAACTCAACTGACTCGCCGTGTATCCCTTCAAGCTCGCTGCCATCTTTACCATCTGGCTGCGCAGCAGGTTGTACGCCAGCAACACACCCCATAGCTCTTGCCGTATCCCCACCGCCTTCTTGCTGCTCCGGGTCAGCCGGTGCTGCTGCAGGCTGTGTTTCATCTCCCGATAGCCCAACTCGATTTCCCAGCGATGGCCATACAGTTCGACGATATCGGCGCCCACATAGCGCATCGGGTCGACCATTGAGGTCAGCACCTGCCGCTCTTTGCCGTTGATAGTGCGAGTCAGCAAGCGGGCTTCTAGCGTTTCTGGCAGTTGCGGCCACTTCTTCCTCGCCTGTGGACTGGGTTTGAGACGCACCAGAGCATCCTGACGCCCCAGCTTGCGCACCACCTCGTATTGCGTGCCCTTTTTGAGTGGCAGCAACCAGTGTCGCTCGCTACCAGCGGTTTGCCAGGCGTGGAGCAGGCCGAGGGAGTAAAACCCCTTGTCGAACAGGGTCAGCGAGTGGTCCGGTGTGCGTGCGACAAGCTGTTCGGCCAACACCATCTCGTTGACGGTGCAGCTCTCCATGACTGCCTGAACAAGCAGGTGACTGGTGAGCTCCATCTGGCAGAGCATGCGCACCTGCGGATAAGCGGTCTCGCCATGCTGGGTGCCGGGTTTGGCAAAGGCGGCATTATCCGGGGTATCGGGCGTGCGCCACATCACGCCATCGACGGCGAGCAGTTGCAGTCCGGCCCAACCGGGGTGATTGGCCTGCTGGTGCCAACACGAGGCGGTCTCGTGAAACAGGCGTTCGATGCTCTTGTGGCCAAGTTTTTGGCGAGCTTGCAGGAAGGCACTGGGAGCGACAAGGGGCGCTCACCGGGCAACAGGATATCGAGCTGATTGACCAGCTGAGTCATGGGGACGTGGCGGAAGATGGCCATGCCGATGATGGCCCAGACCAGTCGCTCCATGGGCATGCGGCGACGGCGCAGGGTAGCGCCCCCTCTTCGCCGAGCAGAGTGGTGATGAGCTTGGGGGGAATGAGGTCGGAGAGTGACTCAAACTTAGCGGCATTGCTGGCATGGAGAAAGTCGAGAGCTTGAGCGATACGCATAAAAAATCCGAAACCAAATCAACAGGTTTCGGATTTTTACACATCAGGATGATCGGTCAATGGATCCTTAACTGATCGGCATTAGGACCGTTGGCCCCCTTGGTTTCAGTGCCGTTGGCCCCTGATGTCAGTGCGGTTGCCCGGTGCTCTCATCCTGGGGCTTGTGTTGCCACACTGCACCGAGCAGCAGCTTGAGCAGCAGTCCGGGCGGGTTGTCCAGCAGCTTGCCGGACTCCAGCAGCAGCTGACCATCGGCGCGAAACCCGAGGCTGGCATCTATGGTGCCATCTGCCGCTATCACCTGGATCAGGCCATTGAGGGCGGAACGCTCACCGGGCTGGCAGCGCAGCCGCAGCTCGCGGGGTTCCCCCAGCAGGGTGAAGGCGCGGCTCAGCGGGGGCGAGTCTTCATAATCGGGCCAGTTGAAGAAGTGATACTGCTCGGCCAGGGCGCCAGCCTGCTGGCAGAACTGGTCAAATAGCTGCCCGATCGCCTGATACTCCTCATCCAGCCGCCTGGCTTGTTCTTCAATCCGTTTCATTGTTTGCTCCTTGTCTATCCACTTGATCAGACATTGCGTTTCTGACCCCGTGACTGCCGTTTTCCAGATATGAGGCCAAATGGTCGTGAGGTCTGTGAGCCGGATCGAAGTTTCAACCTGAAAACGTTATCTTGTTGAATCTGGTTGCTTTTTTTTGCCGTGTTGCTCACGTTTGAATCGATTTTCGCTGATTAATATGGCACAGCCTGGCAATGACCGGGTGCTCGACTATCGAGACTAACTACAGCGGGAATTATAAAAATCATGGATATGAAAAAGACCAAAGTGGCGCTGGTAACAGCCTCACTGCTCGCGCTTTTGTCTGGCTGTAATGACAACAGCACATCTACTTCTACACCTGAACCTTCTGACGGACCTGTCGCTCGTCTACCCAAGATGGATCCCCCTAAGGAACTGCTGCAAGCAGGCCCCAACGAGGTGGTCATTGCGCTGGTGGATACCCAGTCGGCAGCCAAGGGAGCCAAGGCTCCTTTTGACAGCCACAGCCTGCATCTTTGGAACAAGGACGCCTGCCAGGCAACGGCTGACAGCGGCCTGAATACCGGATGGGATAACAAGAGCAAGACACCTGCCACCGCCGACAGCTTTGGTCCGGCCTGGGTGGTGCCGCTGGCCAAGCTGGAAGGGTGCATCAACTTCATTGCTCGCAACGGCGATCTGGCCAACCTGACCGGCAGCGACATGAAGGTGATCTTCAGTGAGCACCCGGATCGCACCGTGGCCATAGTCGCGGGCAAGAAAGATCTGTTTGGCAGTCGTGCCGAGGCCTTTACCGCCGCCTTCGGCGTGGCGGGTGCCAGCGCCCATCTGATTGATGGCAATACGCTGATCTGGCAAGGGGGCAAGGAGAAGCCCCACGTTCGTCTCTATTACACTGATTCGGGCACCATCAAGGCCAATGCTGATGGCGTGTTCGACTTCCCCTATATCACTCTGACGGCGACCAGCCTCAATGCCGAGCAGCAGGCCAAATATCCGCACCTCAAGGATGCGGCCGCCTTCGCTCTGCCCGCCGGTAAAGATCTCAAGCCCCTGCTCAAGGGGGAACTGGTGGCTATCGGCACTGATGCTGACGGCATCCTGCAGGGGGCAACCCTGGTGCAGAGCGCCGGTGCCCTCGATGCGCTCTATGCCCCCGAGGCGACCAAGCTCGGCTATGGCGCCGTGGTGGAGGGCAACCGGGTGACCTTCCGCCTCTGGGCGCCGACCGCCAAGTCGGTCAAGCTGGCCCTCTACAATTCCAACCACCAGAAGAGTGGCGAGGTAGCCATGACCTTCGACAGCGCCAGCGGCAGCTGGAGTTACGAAGGGGGCAGCGAGCTGATCGGCCAGTTCTACCGCTACGACATGGAGGTCTACCACCCGCTGAGCCGCAAGGTCGAGCACTATGAGGTGACCGATCCCTATTCGCTCAGTCTGGCGATGAACTCCGAGTTCAGTCAGGTGGTGAATCTCGACGATCCTGCGTTGAAACCGGAAGGGTGGGATAGCCTCAAGGCGCCCCACAGCCAGCAGAACCCTGCCGATATCACCATCTATGAGGCCCATGTTCGTGACCTGACCGGTAACGACGCCTCCACAGATGAAGAGAAGCGCGGCAAGTTTGTCGGCCTGACCCAGCCCGACTCTGTGCCGGTCAACCATCTGAAAGCCCTGGCAAAAAGCGGCGTCAGCCACCTGCACCTGCTGCCGGTGTTCGATATCGCCACCGTCAACGAAGATCCGGCCAAGGTGGCCAATATCAGCGATGACTTCAGCAAGCTCTGTCAGGTCAATCCCGATGTGAAAGGCTCGAAGTTTGGCGGCTACTGCGGTAGCGGTCAGACCGTCGGGCAGGTGCTGGATGCGCTCAAGGGCGGGGATAGCAAGGATAACCCGCAGGTGCAGGAGCTCTCCGGCTATCTGCGCGGCGTCGACTCCTTCAACTGGGGTTATGACCCCTACCACTACACCACGCCGGAAGGCTCTTACGCCACCAACGCCGAGGGGACCAAACGTATTCTGGAGTTCCGCGAGATGGTCAAGGCCATCAAGCAGAACATCGGCATGAACGTGGTGATGGACGTGGTCTACAACCACACCAACGAATCCGGGCTGGGCCCCAAGTCGGTGCTCGACAAGATCGTGCCCTGGTACTATCAGCGCCTCAATCCGGAGACTGGCTCGGTCGAGAACTCTACCTGCTGCTCCAACACTGCGCCGGAACACGCCATGTTCGCCAAGCTGATGGATGATTCCCTGGTGACCTGGGCGCGCGACTACAAGATCGACGCCTTCCGCTTCGACTTGATGGGCCACCACCCGAAAGATCAGATGGTGCAGGCGCTGGCCGCGGTGAAGAAGGTCAATCCCGAGATGTACTTCTACGGCGAGGGGTGGAACTTCGGCGAGGTTCAGGATGACAAGCGCTTCGTGCAGGCGACCCAGAAGCATCTGGGCGGTACCGGTATCGGCTCCTTCTCCGACCGCTTGCGTGATGCGGTGCGCGGCGGCAGCCCGTTCGACGGCGGCGACGACATCCGCAAGACCCAGGGCTTCGGCAACGGCGCCTACGTGGATTACAACGAGGTGAACGGCGTCGATCTCGCTACCGCCCTGCATCAGTCCGACCTGGTGCGCCTCGGCATGGCGGGCAACCTCAAGGAGTTCGTGCTGACCGACAAGGATGGCATGCCGAAGAAAGGCTCCGAGATTGACTACAACGGTCAACCTGCCGGTTATGCCCAGGATCCGGTGGAAGTGCAGAACTATGTCGACAAGCACGACAACCAGACCCTGTTCGACAACCTGATCTACAAGGTGCCTTTTGGATCAGACCTAGTGCGGATGCAGGGAGTATCGCTGGCGACCGCCATGCTGGGACAGGGTATCCCCTTCACCCACGCCGGTGTCGAGCTGCTGCGCTCCAAGTCCATGGAGCGGGACAGCTACGACTCGGGCGACTGGTACAACAAGGTCGACTACACCTTAGGCGACAACAACTTCGACAAGGGGTTGCCGCGCAAGGACAAGGATGGTGACAACTATCCGCTGATCGAGCAGGTGCTGGGCCAGCATGTCAAACCGAGCGGTGCCGACATGGCGACCATGGTGAGCTTCTATCAGGAGCTGGCGGAGCTGCGCAACTCCTCCCGTCTGCTGCGTCTTGGCAACGGTGCCGAGGTGATCAAGCGGGTCGACTTCCGCAACACTGGGCCGGATCAGACTCCAGGCCTGATCGTGATGACGGTGGATGATGGCAGCAAGGCTGGGGCGGATCTGGATCCGGCCATCGACGGTCTGGTGGTGATGATCAACGCCACCAACCAGAGCCAGAGCATCGGCGACTTCCGTGACGGCAACGATCAGCCCATCGACCTGACCGGTCTGCGGCTGAGCCCGGCTCACCACGCCAGCAACAGCATTGCCCGTGATGCCGCCGTCAATGGTGGAACCCTGACGCTGGGTGCCTGGTCTGCCGCCGTGTTCGTCAAGCCGCAGTCTGGCGCACAGGGTGCGGGCCTGCCGGTCAGCAAGAAGACCGACCTGAGTACGCTGCCACCGTTTGGCAACACCGCCGTTTATCTGAAGGGCTTCCTCGGTGAATGGGGTGAGGTCAACCAGATGACCTTCAGCGGCAACTTTATGTACGAGTTCACCACGGAAGTGAAGGCTGACAAGCTGGGCTCAACCGAGGTGAAGATTGCAGATGCCAGCTGGGGGCCAGTCAACTACGGCAGCTGCAACGTCGGTGACAAGCTGGTGGTCGGCACCCCGCTGACCCTTTGCAAGGGTGGAGATACCGGCAATATCGGTGTCGATCTGGCCAAGGTGGGCAACTACAAGTTTGTCTTTACCGCCATGAACAAGGAGAAGCCGACCCTGAGCGTCAGCGTGGCGGATGCAACGCCATAGGCAAACCCATTGAGTCCGGGGATGGCTCGGCGTCCCCGGGTTGAATTCCACCTCGCCAAGGGTGGGATAACTCCGAGAGAGTAAGCAAAGCGCGACTGCCGACCGGCAGACGCGCTTTTTCTTTTCCGCCACAGGATGCAAAAAAGCCGCCCCGGTTGGGGGCGGCAGTGGTCGTTTCACTGTTTCTGGTTGTGCGGGATCAGCGCTTGCGCAGCAGTCGCAGGGCGTTGGCGGTCACCAGCGCGGTGGCGCCGGTATCGGCCAGCACCGCAATCCACAGGCCGGTGATGCCGAGCAGGCTGGTGACCAGAAAGATGGCCTTCAGCCCCAGCGCCAGCGCGATATTCTGGTGAATATTGGCCAGTGCCGCCCGCGACAGCCGGATCATCGCCGCGATGCCACCGAGCTGGTTGTGGGTCAGCGCTGCATCGGCGGTCTCCAGCGCCACATCGGTGCCGCCCCCCATGGCGATGCCGATACTGGCCCGCTTCATGGCGGGGGCATCGTTGATGCCATCGCCGATCATGGCAACCTTCCGAGTGCTGGCCAGCTTGGCGATCTCTTCTACCTTGTTCTCCGGCAGCAGACCGGCGCGCCAGCCCATGCCCAGCTCGGTGGCGATCGCCTCGGCGGCGCGGGGGTTGTCACCGGTCAACATGATGCTCTGGAGTCCGAGCCGGTTGAGCTCTTGCAGCGCAGCCGCCGCCTCCGGCCGGATCTGATCCCGCAGCGCCAGCAGGGCGACCGGCAGCGCCTGGTCGCCGCTGCTCTGGCAGAGCACCACGACGGTCTTGCCCTGCTGCTCCAGCGTCCCAACCCGGGCCAGCTGTTCCGCATTAAGGGTCGCCACCCGGCTCGGTGCCAGCAGTTGCCACAGCTCACCGTTAATGAGGCCTTCAACACCCATGCCCGGCAGGGCGCGCAGGTCGCGGGCGTCCGCCAGCGAGAGTCCCTGTTCGCTCGCTTTGGCGACCACGGCGCGGGCCAGCGGGTGGTGTGAACCCTGCTCAATGGCAGCCGCCAGTGCCAGCAGCTCGGCCTCCGGCTGGCCATTGAGGCTGACCAGCTCGGTCAGCTGCGGCTTGCCCAGGGTCAGGGTGCCGGTCTTGTCAAAGGCGACAGTATCGATCTGGGCCAGTCGCTCCAGTGCGGCACCGCCCTTGATCAGCGCCCCCTGACGGGTAGCGGCGGCCAGCGCCGAGGTAACCGCCGCCGGGGTGGAGATAACCAGCGCGCAGGGGCAGCCGATGAGCAGCAGCGCCAGTCCGCGATAGATCCACTCGTCCCAGCTCTGGCCGAAGGCGAGCGGCGGGATAATGACGACCAGCAGGGCGATCAGCATCATGGCCGGGGTGTACCAGCGGCTGAAGCGGTCGATAAAGCGCTCGATGGGGGCGCGCTGACTCTCGGCCTCTTCGATGAGATGCAGGATGCGGTCGATGGCGTTGTTGCCGGGTTCGGAGACCACCTCAAGGCGCAGCACCCGATCGGCAGCCAGACTACCGGCCGGCACCTTGTCACCCTGGCGACGTTCCACCGGAATAGATTCGCCAGTCAGGGCGCTCTCGTCAAACGCCCCGAGGGCGTCGAGCAGACGAGCATCGGCGGGCAGGCGGGCACCCGGGGCGATTTCGATAATGTCGCCGGGACGCAGCTGGTCGGCTGCTACCTCTTCCCGAACCTCACCCTGGGCTATGGTGCGGATCCGCAGCGCCTTGTCGGGCACCAGTGCCATCAGGGCGGTGACCCCGGCCCGGGCGCGCCCGGCGGCGTAGGCCTCCAGATGTTCCCCCAGCATAAAGAGCAGCAGCACCATGGCCGCTTCGGCGGTTTCACCGAGGAACAGGGCGCCAAGCGCTGCCACCGTCATCAGGGTTTCGATGGCGAAAGGGGAGCCGCTTTTGGTCAGCGCCCACGCCTTGCGGGAGATGGGCCACAGGCCCCACAGGGTGGCCAAGGTAAACAGCGGCTGACCGAGCTCGCTCGGCAGCAGGGCGGCGACCAGCATCAGACCCGCCAGTGACAGGGGTTGCCAGTATTTGCCAAAAAAGTTGCCGAGCACCTTACCAAACAGATTGCCCAACAGGGGCGGCTGCGAATTATGCTCGCGGCCAGCTGTCTGACTGCCTGCGCTTTCCCCTTTGAGCTGGAAACCGGCGGCCAGCACGGCGGCGGTGACGGGATCGGGGGAGAGGCCGGGGGCCAGATCCACCACCAGTTTCTCGGTGGCAAACAGTACGCGCGCCTGCTGCACACCGTTCACCCGGCTGACGGCGGTCTCGATCTTGCGGGCACAGCTGGGGCAATCCATTCCCATCACCTGCCAGCTATGGCGGCTGTTGCCTTGTGCAGGCGTAACCAGCGGATCGGCAGGTGGCATATCGTGCTGATGTTCATGTTCATGGGCTGGCGATAAGGGGGCGCTGCAGCACGGCTGATCGTGACAACTTCCTCGGGGTGGCTCTTCATCCCCGGGAGATTCATTGACGTCACGGGATGAGTGCTCATGAGTCGTCTGGGCTGAGCAGCCACTGACGGGCGTGGCGTTGTCGCAGCAGTGGCTATCGTGGTGATGTTCACTCTGGCCGGATACCGCCTTGCTGACGGCCTTGATGGGGGTGGCGGCATGCTGGGTGGAGCAGCAGGATTTGCTCATGATGAGTCCCTCTTGATGGATCCCGCCCCTGCGAGATCCTTGATTACTGAGGGGAGTCTAAACCTTGGTGTTATATCCAAGGTCAATCCCTTTTATGGTGTTGACGTTTCGACTGGAGAGCGGGCTTTTACCTGGTATATCCCTGAGGTTGGCGGGTGTTTGTAAGCGCTGGCCACGCTTATACTGGAGGCCTGATTTTTACTACACCAATAAAAAGGACATAAAACATGAGCAACTCAGTCACTCTGCAAGGCAACCCGGTCTCCGTCGCTGGTCACTTCCCGGTAGCCGGTGAGCAAGCCAAGCCCTTCTCGCTGGTAGCCAAGGATCTCTCCGACCTGACCCTGGCAAGCTTTGCCGGTCAGCGTAAAATCCTGAACATCTTCCCGAGCGTCGATACCCCGACCTGTGCTACCTCTGTGCGCAAGTTCAACGAGCAGGCCAGCGCGCTGGAGAACACAGTCGTGCTGTGCATCTCCGCCGATCTGCCGTTTGCCCAGTCCCGCTTCTGCGGCGCCGAAGGTCTGGACAAGGTGGTGACTCTCTCCACCCTGCGTGGCGCTGATTTCATGCAGGCTTACGGTGTGGCCTTCTCTTCCGGCCCGCTGGTGGGGCTGACCGCTCGTGCCATCGTGGTGCTGGATGGTGATAACAAGGTACTGCACAGCGAGCTGGTCGCCGAAGTGGCCGACGAGCCGAACTACGCCGCGGCTCTCGCTGCGCTGTAATTTTCTCCTGCTGTGATTGCCCGGCGGCCAGCCCTGTCTGATGACAGGTGCTGGCCGTTTTCATTTCTGATGCCATTTCTCCGTTACTTCGCCGGTGCCTCTTTTAGCGAATGCCGGGCCACGCCCTTTTACTTATGGAGGCTGGCTGGCTAGACTTCGCCTCCCACTTCTTTGTTGACGTAGCGCCATGACCTTTAGTGAACTTGCCCTCCATCCCGCTCTGCTGGCCTCTTTGCCAGCCACCTTGCACAGCCCGACCCGCATCCAGCAGTTGGCCATTCCGGCGGCACTGGCGGGGCAGGATCTGTTGGCACTGGCCCAGACCGGCAGCGGCAAGACCCTGGCGTTTGGTTTACCGCTGCTGCAACGGCTGGATCCTGCCTCCAGCCAGGTTCAGGGGTTGATTCTGGTGCCGACCCGCGAGTTGGCGATTCAGGTCACTGCCGCGCTAACAGAGGGGGCCGAGGCGCTTGGACTGCGCATAGTGACGCTGTGTGGGGGCGTTGCGCAGGAGCGGCAACAGGCCGAGCTGGCGCACGGGCCACAGCTGCTGGTGGCAACGCCGGGGCGGCTGCGGGATCTGCTGACTCAGCAACTGCTGGGCTTGGATGGTCTGCAACTGCTGGTGCTGGATGAGGCGGATCGCCTGCTGGAGATGGGCTTTGCACCCGATATCAAGGCGCTGCTCGGCTTTATTCCGGCGGATCGCCAGACCCTGCTCTTCTCGGCCACTTTGCCTGTCGAACTGGAGACGCTGGCCAACGGCCTGTTGCGCGAGCCCATCCGCATCGAGGCCAATCCGCTCAACAGCGTGGTGAACGAGATTGAAGAGCAGCTCTTTTTGGTCAACAAGAGCAGCAAGGTACCGGCGCTGATCAGTTTGCTCAAGGAGCAAGAGTGGCCGCAGGTGCTGGTTTTTATCAGTGCGCGGGATGACGCCGATGGGGTGGCTAAGAAGCTGGCTAAAGCCGGCATTGCGGTAGCGTCCCTTCATGGCGAGAAGGATCAGGTGGTGCGCGAGCAGGCGCTCGCCGATTTCAAGGAGGGTCGGGTGCGGGTGCTGGTGGCTACCGATCTGATGGCGCGTGGCATCCATGTGGAGGCGCTGCCGGTGGTGATCAATCTGGACTTGCCCGCCAGCGCCCCCGTCTATGTGCACCGTATTGGCCGTACCGCCCGGGCTGGCCGCGAGGGGCTGGCTATCTCGCTGGTTTGCCATGGCGAGAGCGAGATCCTGACGGCTATTCGGACCTTGACCGGCCGCGAGCTGCCGCTGGGCGATCTGGCCGGATTCCCGGTGACCGACCAGCCCGCCAGCGGCGAGGGAAAGCGCCCGGCCCGTGACAAGCAGGCCAATCGTCGTACTCAGGCCAAGCGCAGCGTCAAGGCGTTCAAAGGCAAGACGCCACGCGGCTGAGGGTCATGTACGTGCCAGCGGGTAGGTAAAGAGCGCCAGATGGGCGAAGTTGAAGGCGAAGTGGATCAGGATTGCCACCGAGAGCCGCCCGCTTAGCTGGAATGCCAGGCCATAGCAGCAGCCAGCCAGGGTTGCAAACAGCGCCAGCAGTGGGCCGCCGGGCAGGTGGATGGCGCCGAACAGCATGGCGGCCACGACAATGGCCATCCAGGGGCGGTAGCGTTCTGCCAGCCTCTGCTGGATCGCGCCACGAAACAGCGCCTCTTCCGCCACACAGGTGAACAGCAGGTTGTTCAGGGCGAACAGCCACCACCAGTGAGGTAGTCCCACTTCCGGTCGCAATGCCCCCAACTGCCAGGCGATCACCTGCAGGGCCCCCAGCGGCAGCAGCAACATGGCCAGCGGCCGCCAACGGATGGCACCTCCTTTGCCGAGCAGGGTCGGGCAGGCCAGCAGCAAGCCGAAGAAGAGCAGCGGTTTGTCGAGGTTCAGGTACATGTTGAACGGCACGCTGGCGGGGCCCGCCAGCGCCTGATCCAGCACCTTGAGATTGCTGAAACCGGGAACCAGGTGCAGGGTCAGTGCCACTGCCCATGCCAACAGCACGCTCCATGCCAGGGTACGGCGATGGCCTGACAATGACGGCAGACGCCATGCCAGCAACAGGGCTGCCAGCGACACCGACAGGGCCGCAGTGGTGATGCGATCCAGCCAGAGCGCCAGTAGCAGGGCTACCGCCAGCAGCAGGAAACCGGGCAGCCGTTGTCGTGCCAGACAGAGCAGGGTGGCCAGCGCCAGTGCGCCCCAGATCAGGGTATCGGGTAGGGGTAACATCGAAACACCTCTGTAGTGAAAGGGCTGCACCTTAGCAGGGGCATCGTCCGCAAGGCAACTCGACCGGGTTTTCCAAGCCGCTCTCCTATACTCAGTAACAGAGTAAGAAGGGGGTGGTGATGAAGCGCTATGGGTGGTTGTTCTGTTGTTGGTGTGGATGGGTATCCGGTGCTCCGTTGTCGCTGGTGACCGGGGATTTTTCACCCTATACCGGCGCTGCGCTGGCGGATGGCGGTCAGAGTACCCGGCTGGTGACGACCCTGTTGCGCGAGGCGGGTTATCAGGATCTGAAGGTGGACTACCTGCCCTGGAACCGGGGTTATGAGCTGACTCGCAATGGTCTGGCATCCGCCACCTACCCCTACGCCTGGACGCGGGCACGGGCAAAACTCTTCTACTACAGTGCCCCCATCCATATCGATCACCTCTCCTGGTTTACCTATCGAGGCAGTGAGGCTGTGCTTGATGGCAAGTGGCAGGGGCTGCGGGTTTGTATTCCCGCGGGCTGGAGTACCAGCCACGCAGATGAGGTGATCGCCAGTTTCTCTTTGCAGCTCATTCGCCCCAAAACGCTGGCGCAGTGCTTGCGTATGCTCGAACTCAAGCGGGTTGACCTGATGCCGATGAACGATGCAGTCACGGCAGATGCCAGCATGGCGGTCTTTGGCGATCCCCATCACCTGCAGTCGTTACCCTATTTTCGCCAGAGTGATACCTTCTATTTGCTGGTTTCGCGTCAGGTACCGGGCGGGATCGAGCTGATAGAGCGGTTCAACGAAGCACTGGCGGCGGCTCGTGCCAGCGGTTATTACGACAAGCTGGTGCCCAGGGTGCAGCCCCGCTTGCTCCGCTGTGAGCAACAGTAAGTACTGAAGGGGATGACAGATACAACAAAGCCGGAGCAGTGGCTCCGGCTTTGATTTTTTCGGCGTTTAGTATCGCCGCAATGGGCGATACGCCGGCCAGTCGGTTTTCCCGGGGGATTAGCGACCGGATTCAGCGATCACGCGGGCGATGATATCGGCACGTTTGTCGGCTTTCAGCTCGCCCAGGGCGATCAGGCCTGCTTTGAAGATGACGTTCTTCGGCAGGCTGACGTCGTCCAGCGTGGCGATCGCTTCAATATGGATACCATTCAAACGGCTGGCATCGCGCGGGCTCAAGTTAACCTGAGTGTTCATCACTTGCTTGCCTTTCTTCTTGGCAGGCACGGCCGCTTTCTGGGTAGATTCCTGTTCTTCGTCTTCTGGCAGTTCGTCATCAAAATCGTAAATAGACATAGTCAATCCTGTTGGGTTAGGCAAAAGGGCAAGTTTGCCCGACATTGGGTTAATCAGCCCATATCCTCGTTACGGATAAAGGCGCGCCAGGAGCCGAGCACCTGGGCAAAATCTTCCAGCCCGCACATGGCCAGCTGTTCATCATCGTAGTAGGCGAGATCGTCAAGATCCTCATCCAGCTCGATATTGAGGGCGTTGGCTTTCACCTCCGCCTCTTCATGGGTCAGTAGCAGGGAGTAATCACCACCATTGAGCCGGTATTCGACCCGGGTGCGGTTGGATAGCTGGTCAATGATGGAGAATAGCTCGTCGAGCTTCTCTTCATCCTTGCCAACTTCGTCGATCAGCCACTGACCGATGGCTTCATGGCCCATGGAGAACCGGGCGCGATAGCCACCAAACGGGTCGCGGCGAAACTCATAATCCATAGCGCAGTCCATATCGGAGGGATGGGCCATCACGGACAGGCGGGTGCAAACACGCAATTCCTGCTCCATGGCGGGGCACACATCGGGTAAAGTGGCCTATTCTAGCGATCCCCCTCTCGCTTGTCTTGATGATGTGGCATCTTTGCGCCCATCTGCTGCGGGTTGGTGCCAGGCAGCACCGTCCAAACCGCCTATTGTCCGGAGATGTTATGCAGCTAAATGAGAGCCTTGCCCATCAGATAGTCAGTCGAGCGATGAAGATCCTGTCGTTCTCGGTCAACGTGATGGACGAGAGCGGCCTCATTATCGCTTCTGGTAATCCGGAGCGGATCCATCAGCGCCACGAAGGGGCCGTACTGGCATTGACCGAGAACCGGGTGGTGGAGATCAGCGAGGCGACAGCCCTGCAGCTCAAGGGGGTGCGGCCCGGTATCAATCTGCCCATCTCCTATCAGGGGGAACTGCTCGGGGTGATCGGTATTTCCGGCGATCCGGAAGAAGTTCGTGCTTACGCCGAGCTGGTGCGAATGACGGCAGAACTGATCCTGGAGCAGGCGGCACTCACCGAACAGCTGCAGTGGGACAAGCGCCACAAGGAGGAGCTGGTGCTGCAGCTTATCCGTGGCGAGGGGCGGGTCGATCAGCTGCAACAGGCGGCCCGTTTTCTCGGGCTGGATCTGGCCCAGCCTCGGGTGGTGGCCGTGCTGGCGCTGGAGGAGGCGGATCCCGCCCGGTTAAGAGAGCTGGTTCATCAGCTGGAAAACCCGGAGCGGGACAATTTAGTGGCCATCCATGGTCTCGACGAGATAGTGGTGCTCAAACCGGCGCAATTGAGCGATGGCGTCTGGCAATCGGAGCAGGAACGTAACCGGATCAAACAGCTGTTGGCGCGGATTCCCCACTTCAAGGTGCATATCGCGGTGGGCGATTACTTCGCTGGCATCGACGGGTTGACGCGCTCTTACCAGACGGCGCGGGATACCTTGCGCCGTGGCATGCGGCAGGCACCGCGCAAGCAGGTCTACTTCTTCGAGGATTACCGCTTACCGGTGCTGCTGGGGAGTCTGATGGACTCCTGGCAGGCGGATCAGTTGCGCGCCCCCTTGCTGAGGCTTGCCAAGGAGGACTCCAAAGGCGCTTTGCAGAAGACCCTGCGCCACTATTTCTTGCAGGATTGTGATCTGCATCGCTGTGCCGAGGCGCTGTTTATCCACCCCAATACCCTGCGTTATCGGCTGGGCCGGATCGAGCAGATAACCGGGTTGAATTTCAACAAGTTAGACGACAAATTTCAGCTTTATCTGGGGCTTAATCTGAGCATGTGATTGTGATTTTTTACAATTAATCTGCTTTTCACTGCCTTTTATTTGTCGTTTCGTCTAAAGATTTATCTCTTGGCATCCCCATAATGGCGAGCACTCTATCTATCCAAGGTGCCCGTCATGATCCCAGTTACCGCGCTTGGCGCCATCGCTGCGCTCTCCATCGCCATCTTCCTTATTCTGAAGAAGGTTCCGCCGGCTTACGGCATGATCGTGGGTGCCCTGGCCGGTGGCCTGATTGGCGGCGCCGATCTGACCCAGACCGTCGCCCTGATGATCGGTGGCGCCCAAGGGATCACCACGGCGGTGATGCGGATCCTGGCGGCCGGTGTGTTGGCTGGCGTACTGATCGAATCTGGCGCCGCCACCACCATCGCCGAGACCATCGTCAAGAAGCTGGGTGAAACCCGTGCCCTGTTGGCACTGGCGCTGGCGACCCTGATCCTGACTGCAGTCGGCGTGTTCGTGGACGTGGCCGTCATCACGGTCGCCCCCATTGCGCTGGCCATTGCCCGCCGTGCCGACCTCTCCAAGGCGGCCATCCTGCTGGCGATGATCGGCGGCGGCAAGGCGGGTAACGTTATGTCCCCCAATCCCAACGCCATCGCGGCGGCTGACGCCTTCCATCTGCCTCTCACCTCGGTGATGGCGGCGGGCATCATCCCGGGTCTGTTCGGTCTGGTGATGGCCTACTGGCTGGCCAAACGGCTGAACAACAAGGGCAGCAAGGTTGCCGCCGACGAGGTGGTGAGCTTTGACGGTGCCAAGTTGCCGGGTTTTGCCGCCGCCATCAGTGCGCCGCTGGTCGCCATCCTGCTGCTGGCCCTGCGTCCGGTCGCCGGTATCGTGGTGGACCCGCTGATTGCACTGCCCCTCGGCGGTCTGGTCGGTGCCCTGATGATGGGTAAATTCAGCAAGGTGAACCAGTTTGCGGTCGCGGGTCTTGCTCGCATGGCGCCGGTCGCCATCATGCTGCTGGGTACCGGTACCCTGGCAGGCATCATCGCCAACTCCGGCCTGAAAGATGTACTGATCAGCGGCCTGACCGCCTCCGGTCTGCCCTCCTACCTGCTGGCACCCATCTCCGGTGCCATGATGTCACTGGCGACCGCCTCGACCACAGCCGGTACCGTGGTGGCCTCCAACGTATTCAGCTCCACCCTGATTGAACTGGGGATCAGCAGTCTGGCCGGGGCGGCGATGATCCATGCCGGTGCCACCGTGTTTGACCATATGCCTCACGGCTCTTTCTTCCACGCTACCGGTGGCAGTGTCCACATGGGCGTGGGTGAGCGCCTCAAGCTCATCCCTTACGAAACTGCGGTCGGTCTGACCATTGCAACTGTCTCCACCCTGATGTTTGGCGTGTTTGGCCTCGCCTAAGGAATTGATATGAAAATTGTTATTGCCCCCGATTCATTCAAGGAGAGTCTGAGCGCCATGGCGGTGGCTGATGCCATCGAGGCCGGTTTCAAACAGGTGCTGCCAAATGCCACCTACGTCAAATTGCCGATGGCCGATGGCGGCGAAGGCACGGTGCAATCCTTGGTGGATGCCACCGGTGGTCACATCCTGCCGGTCGAAGTGACCGCGCCCCTTGGCAACAAGGTGCAGGGCTTCGTCGGCCTGTTGGGAGATGGCGAGCGCGCCGTCATCGAGATGGCCGCCGCCTCCGGCATTCATCTAGTGGCGCCGGAGCAGCGCAATCCGCTGCTCACCTCCAGCTTCGGCACTGGTGAGCTGATCCTGGCTGCGCTGGAGATGGGGGTGAAACACCTGATCCTCGGTATCGGCGGTAGTGCCACCAATGACGGCGGTGCCGGCATGATCCAGGCGCTCGGTGGCAAGTTGCTCAAAGCCGATGGCTCTGCCATCGCGTTGGGTGGTGCCGGTCTGGCCGAGCTCGCGTCCATCGATCTGAGCGGTCTGGATCCGCGTCTGAGCGATCTGGTTATCGAAGTGGCCTGCGATGTGGATAACCCGCTGTGCGGTCCGAAAGGGGCCTCCGCGGTGTTTGGCCCGCAGAAGGGCGCGACCCCCGAGATGGTGGCGCAGCTCGATGGCTACCTTGCCCGTTACGCTGATTGCATCGAACAGGCGCTCGGCAAACAGGTGAAGGATCTGCCCGGTGCCGGAGCCGCCGGTGGCATGGGCGCCGCGCTGGTTGGCCTGCTTGGTGCCGAGCTCAAGCCCGGCATCCAGATTGTGATCGAAGCCCTGAAGCTGGCCGATGAAGTGGCCGATGCGGATCTGGTCATCACCGGCGAAGGTCGTATCGACAGCCAGACCATTCACGGCAAGACGCCAATCGGTGTCGCACGTTGCGCCAAGCAGTTCGGCAAGCCGGTGATCGGTATCTCCGGTTGTCTGACCGACGACTGCGGTGTGGTGCACGAGCATGGACTGGATGCGGTATTCGCCGTGGTCAACCGCGCCATGTCCCTGCCGGAAGCACTGGCCACCGCCAGCACCAATATCGAGCTGACCGCGCGCAACGTGGCCGCGCTCTATCGGCTGCCCCGTTGATCTGATTTGGTTGCCGCCCGATATTCGGGCGGCGGCCATCCCTTGGCCCGTGAGGGGCCATTCTCATTTGATGAGAAATCCGGTTGCCCTTAGCACTTTTCGCCGACCCATCGAGGTCGGCTTTTTTATCTTCCTCCCTCTGCTGGCTTGCCGTCGTGCCACTGCTTTCTATAGGCGCACCTCTCCCTTTGCGGCATAGTGGTCGTACCAAGTACAAGGAGAGACTCATGTTCCTGCTGACTCTGGGGGTTGCGCTGTTTACCCTGATCCATCTCTACCCCTGTTTTGCCATGGCCCATCGGGCGCGGGTGCGCGAACGGCTGGGTGAGAATCGCTACAAGGGGCTCTTCTCCCTGCTGGTGTTTGTCGCCATCGCCTGCATCATCGCCGGTTGGCGCAGTGCCAGTTCGTTGCCGCTCTACTTCCTGCCCGAGTGGGGGCCGATGACCATGACGGTGATGATGCCCTTTGCGCTGATCCTCTTCTTCTCCGGTCAGGGGCCCAACCATCTGCGCCGTTGGCTGGTGCATCCCCAACTGCTCGGCACCCTGCTGTGGGCGGTGGCCCATCTGCTGGTCAATAGCGAGGCGCGATCGCTGGTGCTGTTTGGCGGCATCGGCTTGTGGGCGCTGGTGAGCATCATCTGGATTTCGGTGCGGGACTGGCAGCGATATCCCCGTCCGGCAGCTAACTGGACCGGCACCGGCATCAGCGTCGGGGCTGGCTTGGTGGCTACCGCATTACTGGTTTTCTGGGGCCACGGCTGGCTGACCGGCATTCCCCTGCATTGAGAGTGAACTGCGGCTCTGGTAACCGCGTATGATGGACAAAACAAAAGGAGTCTTGGCGATGAAATGGTTCACTCTGTTGCTGTTATTGGGGGCAGGTGCGGCCTCTGCGGCGTGCCCCGATTATTTCAATGTGGAGATGCGGGAGCTCAACAATGCCCAGCGCCACAACCTCTGTCAGCTGACCGAGGGCAAGGTGGTACTGGTGGTCAATACCGCCTCCTACTGCGGTTACAGCGGCCAGTTCCGCGATCTGGAGAAGCTCTACCAGAGCTACAAGGATAAAGGACTGATTATTCTGGGCTTCCCCTCCAACGACTTCTGGCAGGAGGCGGGCAACGAGACCAAGACCGCCGAGGTGTGCCGTCGCGACTACGGGGTCACTTTCCCTATGTTCAATCGGGTGGCGGTGAGTGGCTCCGATGCGGTGCCGCTGTTCAAGGGGCTGGCTGCAGCCGCTGACGGGGATGAGCCGAACTGGAACTTCCACAAGTATCTGGTGGGGCGCGATGGCAAGCTGATCGCCAGTTACGGCGCCAACCAGAATCCGGCTGACGATCCCCTCAAGTTGCAGATCACCCGGGCGCTGGGGCTCTGACCCTACCCCTTGGCGGGCGGCTCTGGAATAATGGACTCCCGCCACTCAATCTGGTTATTTTGTGCTGCAACGTCTCCCTCAAATGGTGATCTTCGATGCGCTGGTGCGCGAGCAGGGGATCTCTGCCGCCGCCCGTCGTCTCGGGGTCTCCAAATCCCATATCAGCAAGCAGCTGGCACTGCTGGAGACCACCCTCGGTGCTCAGCTGGTGCAGCGCACCACCCGCCGCTTCGTCCTGACCGAGCTGGGTCAGGAGTATGCCCGTCACTGCCATGCATTGGTGGCGGTGGCGCAGGAGGCGGACTCGATGATCGCCGAGCGGCGCGGCAAGGTGAGCGGCGTGCTCCATCTTGGGGTGGGTCAATCATTCGGCCGCCTCCATGTTCTGCCTCACCTCAAGGGGTTTCAGGACTGCTATCCCGAGCTGGAGCTGGAGGTCTCGCTGTTCGACCACAGAACCAATCTGGTGGATGAGGGGCTGGATCTCTGGCTCACCACCTATGAGGACAAGCCCGAAGGGCTGGTAGGCCAACGGCTGGCCGACATCGGCTTCGTGGTGGCGGCCTCGCCGGATTACCTGCTGAGTCACGGCACCCCGCTCCATCCGAAGGATCTGGCCCAGCATAACTGCATCACCTACCAGAGCCGCGAACGCCGCTATCACCAGTGGTCGTTTCGCCAGGGCAAGGAGCGCCAGACGGTACAGGTGGCGGGCAACTATCGGGTGGATATGGCGGAAGCGGTGCGCGATGCGGCGCTGGCAGGTCTGGGCATCGCCTATATCGCCAACTACCTGCTGGACAAGGAGTTACAGAGCGGCAAGCTGATCCCGTTGCTGCCCGGGTGGCGGCCGAACCAGCAGATGGCGCTGCATGCCGTTTATGCCCGGCGCGAACACCTGGATCCCAAGATCCGGCTGTTCATCGATTTCCTCAAGGCCCGCTTTGGCGCTGAACCCTATTGGGAACAGCGGTTGGCACCCTGGCTTGGGGGTAAATTGTCCGGCACGGAGGAATAATCGTTTCCATATAAAAACGCTGGCTTTCGCATGAAACTAAAATTGAGCCAAATCAGCCAGTTGGCGCAACCGATATCGTACAAACGTTTTTTCCAACAAGCCTGTAACCAAGCGGACTTGCAGTGATGGGGTGAGAGGCGCAGAATCCGCGCCCATCTTTTGCCCCACCTGATGGAGTCCCTATGATTGCCCTGCTCGGCATCCTGAGTATCCTGGCGCTTGCCGTGATCTGTTCTGATAATCGTCGTCGTATCCCGCTGCGAACAGTTGGCCTCGCCCTCTGCCTGCAAGTCATCTTTGCCGGTCTGGTGCTCTGGTTGCCTGCCGGTCAGCACGTGCTTAACGGGGTCAGCGAAAGCGTCAGCAGCGTGATCGGTTATGGTCAGGAGGGGATCGCCTTCCTGTTCGGTGATCTGGCCAAGTTCAAGCTGGGCTTCATCTTTGCCTTCAACGTATTGCCGGTCATCATCTTCTTCTCTGCGGTGATCGCCATCCTCTACCACATCGGCATCATGCCGCGGGTGATCAGCCTGCTGGGCGGTGGCTTGCAGAAGCTGCTGGGTACTGGCCGTGCCGAGAGTCTCTCCGCCACCGCCAACATCTTCGTCGGTATGGTGGAAGCGCCGCTGGTGGTCAAACCCTACCTCTCCAAAATGTCTGATTCCCAGTTCTTCGCGGTGATGAGCTGTGGTCTCGCCTCCGTCGCCGGTGGTACTCTGGTGGGCTATGCCAGCCTTGGGGTTGAGCTGAAATACCTGATCGCCGCCGCCTTCATGTCGGCCCCTGCCGGTCTGGCGATGGCCAAGATCCTGGTGCCGCCGAGTGCAGGCGAGGTCGATCACCATCAGGATGTGGTGATCCCCCGTGCCACCAACGTGATCGAAGCGGCGGCCGATGGTGCCATGTCCGGCCTCAATATCGCGGTGGCGGTCGGTGCCACCCTGCTGGCCTTCGTCGGTGTGATTGCCATGCTGAACGGACTGCTCGGCTGGGCTGGCGGTCTGGTGGGGCTGGATCTGAGCTTCCAGATTATTCTGGGTTGGCTGTTTGCCCCCGTCTCCTGGCTGATCGGTGTGCCCTGGGATCAGGCACAGGCCGCTGGCGCGCTGATCGGTACCAAGATCGTGGTCAACGAGTTCGTCGCCTTTATCGGTCTGGTGCAGGATCAGACCCTGAGCGAGTCGAGCAAGGCCATCGTGACCTTCGCCCTGTGCGGGTTTGCCAACATCTCCTCCATGGCGATCCTGATCGGCGGTCTGGGTTCCATGGTGCCGGAGCGCAAATCCTTCATCGCCCGTTACGGCATGCGCGCCATTCTCTCCGGCGTGCTGGCGAACCTGATGAGCGCCTGTCTGGCCGGTCTGTTCCTCGCGCTGTAACCAGGCGAGTGTCAGATTTGAAAACAACAAGGGCGCCGTGATGGCGCCCTTGTTGTTTCTATCGCTCACATTCAGTCGACGTAGAAGGTCTGCTGGAAGGTGAGGTTCTGTTGCTGCCCGCCGCCCATGATCTTCAGGGTGAACTGATAGGTATCTTCGTTGCGGTAGGGGAGGGTCGCCAGATAGTAGATGGCATCCCCCTCTTTTACCTCCTGAAAGCTCAGAGTGCGGATGGTGCCGGTCAGGTTCTTGGCCTCACCTGTGATACCGACCGCCTGTGCTTTCCCCTGTTTGTCTTGCACCGCAATATTGATGATGGCGTTGTAACGGCTGCGCTCCAGCCCGTTGGCTTTGGCAACCTCGGGGGTGAGGAAGCTGGAGTTGAAGGCGCTGTAGTGAACCTGCCAGGGCCCCAGCTCCTTCATCTGTTCTGCCTTGAGTGGCAGGGTCATCAGCAGTGCCAGTAAGCCACTCATCCAGACTGTTTTCATCTGTCATCCCTCTCATATCTACGGTTGGCACAGGCCGACTCATTCAGCCTTGCTGGTCATTCAACAGTGCACTCACTTCTGGCGGCCACTGTTTGGGGCTGTCGATGGCGACGGTTTTGTGCCGCCCCAGCTCGCCCCGCACTATGGTGACCTGCCCCTTGGCCACCTTGAACTGCTTGGCCAGAAACTTGATCAAATGGCTGTTGGCCTGGCCATCGACGGGCGGCGCCGTGATGGCCACTTTCAGCTCTTCGCCATGCAATCCGATGATCTGATCCCGACTCGCTTTGGGCTGGATCACCAGATGCAGTACCAGTTCATCCCCTTGTTGCAGGACGGCTGGCATCAAATCATCCACCACAGCTGGCCGAACAGGTCGCCCAGCAGGTAGTTGATGGCTTGCAGGCCGATAAAGGCGACCAGCACCGAGAGATCCAACCCGCCCAGTGCCGGCAGGATGCGGCGGATAGGGGCAAGGAAGGGCTCGGTCAGCTGATGCATCACGTATTCGATGGGGTTGCGACCCTGGCTGACCCAGCTCAGGATGGCGCGGATCAGCAGCACCCAGAAGATCATCGAGCCCGCTTTCTTCAGCACGGTGAGGGCGGCGAACAGGCTGATGTTGAGCCAATCCGCCAGCAGTACGTTCATGCTTTTGAGCAGCGCCAGCTTGGCAAATGCGATCAGCAGCGCCAGTACCACGGAGGCGAGATCGATGCCGCCAAAGCCCGGGATAACACGGCGCAGCGGGATCACCAGCGGATTGGTCAACTTGACCACCATCTGGCTCATCGGGTTGTAGAAGTCGGCGCGAGCCCACTGCAACCAGGCGCGCAACAGCACCACCATCAGGTAGAGATCAAAAACGGTGTTAATCAGAAAGTAAGCAGTGTTCATCTGGGCTCCTGTTAGAAGAGTGTTTCCATTTCGGCGGCGCGAGCAACGGCAGCCTGCATGGCGTGGGCAGTCAGCGGCATCAGCCCCTGCTGCTGGAAGGTGTTGATCGCCTCAAAGGTGGTGCCACCCTTGCTGGTGACCTGCTCACGCAAGGTCTGCAGCGATATATTTGGGTTTTGCTCCACCATGGCGGCTGCGCCCAGCGCGGTTTGTTGTACCAACAGGCGTGCCTGCTCGGGTGAGAAGCCCATCGCCTCTGCCTCTTCGGCGATGGCCTGCATAAAGAGAAAGAAGTATGCCGGGGCACTGCCCGCAGCGGCGATGACGCCGTTGATACCAGACTCCTGCTCCACCCAGAGGGTTTTGCCGACGGCCTGCATCATCTGCTCGGCAAAGTCGCGATCGCTGGCGGCAATATGCTCGGGCGCATAGAGGCCGGTCATTCCCAGACCCAGCAGGGCCGGGGTATTGGGCATGGTGCGGATGATGCGGTGGTGGCCACCGGCCATCTCGCCAAGGCGCTCCACCTTGATACCGGCTGCGATGGAGATCAGCAGCTTGCCTTCAAGGGAACCCAGCTCGGCAACCAGCGCTGCCAGCATGCCGGCCATCAGCTGCGGTTTGACCGCCAGCACGATCACCTCGGCATTGCGGGTCGCCTCGATATTGGACTGGGTGATGCGAATGCCGTAGTCGCTGGCCAGCGCCTGCAGCTTGGGCATGCTTGGGTTGGCGGCGGTGATCTGCCCGGCGGGATAGCCCGCCTTGACCAGTCCGGCAATGATGCTGCGGCTCATGTTGCCCGCGCCGATAAAGGCCAGAGTTCTATGCTGCATCAGATGCTCCTGTTGCACATGCGGTCACGGCACAGCTTGTGCTGCCTGCACAGGCTAACGCCAACATTCGGTGTTCCATCAAACGCTCCTGTTGATGAAGTCGCTGCAAGGGGTGGATGTATTTGTTATCCGCCAGCCCTGCTTATGAGTAGTCACGGGCGCCGAAGATGGCGGTGCCGACCCGCACCATGGTGCTACCGTGGGCGATGGCCAGCTCAAGATCTTCGGTCATGCCCATCGAGAGGGTATCAACCGTGGGGTATTGTCGCGCAAGCTCGGTGAACAGAGTCTGCATACGGGTCATTTGGGTGGCCAATACATTTTCATCGCTGGTGTGCTCGGGAATGGCCATCACTCCTCGCAATACCAGCCGCTCACTGTGAGAAACCAGTTCGGCGAGACGGAAAATCTCTTGCTCCGACGTTCCGGATTTGCTGCTCTCTCCGCTAATATTGATTTGCAGACAGATATTTAGCGGTGCCATGCTGGCCGGGCGCTGGTTGTTGAGGCGGTCGATCAGCTTGTCCCGATCCACGCTCTGTACCCAGTCAAACCGTTCGGCGACCAGTTTGGATTTGTTCGATTGCAAAGGGCCGATAAAGTGCCACTCTATGTCGCAATATTCCGGCTGCTGGCGCAAGGCATCGATCTTGGTCGCCGCTTCCTGGGCGTAGGATTCGCCAAAACAGCGCTGACCTGCGGCATGGGCAGCCATGACCGCCTCGGCAGGCTTGGTCTTGCTGACGGCAAGCAGGCGGATCTGCTGCAGGTTGCGGTTTGCCCGCGCAGCGGCTTGGGCAATACGTTCCTTTACCTGAAACAGGTGCTGGGCAATCTGGTTCATATTTCGTTAGTGATCTTGTGATGGGAGAATGACAAGTCTATGGATATCACAGAGTTATTGGCTTTCAGTGTAAAGCATAAAGCCTCGGATCTACACCTCTCGGCCGGTGTTCCCCCGATGATCAGGGTTGATGGTGAGGTGCGCAAGATCAATTTGCCCGCCCTCGAACATCGAGAAGTACATAGCCTCATTTATGACATCATGAACGATCACCAGCGCAAGGAGCTGGAAGAGAACTTCGAAGTCGACTTCTCGTTCGAGGTGCCCAATCTGGCCCGTTTCCGGGTTAACGCCTTTCAGCAATCCCGCGGATCAGGCGCAGTATTCCGGACCATCCCCAGCACTGTGCTGAGCCTGGAAGATCTTGATGCGCCGGAGATTTTTCGAAAAATTTCGGAATTTCCCCGAGGTCTGGTGCTGGTGACCGGCCCGACCGGCTCTGGTAAGTCGACCACCCTGGCGGCCATGGTCAACTACATCAATGAGAACTTCCACCACCACATTCTCACCATCGAAGACCCAATCGAATTCGTTCACGAGAACAAACGCTGTCTGGTGAACCAGCGGGAAGTGCACCGGGATACCAAGAGCTTCAGCAACGCCCTGCGCTCGGCTCTGCGGGAAGACCCGGACATTATTCTGGTGGGCGAGATGCGTGACCTCGAGACTATTCGCCTCGCCATGACTGCGGCAGAGACCGGCCATCTGGTGTTTGGCACCCTGCACACCTCGTCGGCGGCCAAGACCATCGACCGTATCATCGACGTCTTCCCCGGTGCGGAGAAGGACATGGTGCGTTCCATGCTCTCCGAATCCCTGCGGGCGGTTATCTCCCAGACCCTGCTCAAGCGTATTGGTGGCGGCCGGGTAGCGGCCCACGAGATCATGATGGGCATTCCGGCGGTGCGTAACCTGATCCGGGAGGATAAGATCGCCCAGCTCTACTCGGTGATCCAGACCGGGATGACTCACGGCATGCAGACCATGGATCAGAGCCTGAAGCAGCTAGTTAGCCGCGGCGTGGTGGCATCCCTCGATGCCAAGGTCAAGGCGGTTGATCCCAACAGTATTTAAGGACGCCAAACCCAGGGAGGGAGAGATAATGAATCTGGATGATCTGCTGAGCCAGCTGGTCGAGCGAAAGGGATCGGATCTGTTTGTGACGGTGGGCTCACCGCCCACCCTCAAAGTGAACGGTCATCTTGTATCGCTGGGGGGGGAGGTGCTCGACAAGAAGGGGGCGCTGACGCTGGTCAGGGATACCTTGAGCAACGATCACTTCGAGCGCTATATCCGCACCAAAGAGGCCAACTACGCGATTTATCGTGAGGCCCTTGGCCGCTTTCGGGTCAGC
Organism: Aeromonas sp. EERV15; assembly: GCF_900079845.1. NCBI lineage: Bacteria > Pseudomonadati > Pseudomonadota > Gammaproteobacteria > Aeromonadales > Aeromonadaceae > Aeromonas > Aeromonas sp. EERV15. The sequence goes on from NZ_FKKY02000004.1 coordinate 111,687, forward strand.
GCCTTCTGGCAGCAGGAGCAGCCCGGCATGGTGGTGCGCCGCATCGAAACCCGCATCCCCACCTTTGAAGACCTGCAACTGCCCAATATCTTGCAAGAGGTCGCGATGGCCAAGCGGGGATTGGTGCTGTTTGTCGGGGCTACCGGGGCGGGTAAATCCACCACCCAGGCGGCAATGATTGGCTATCGCAACCAGCATGCCGATGGCCACATTCTGACGGTGGAAGATCCGGTGGAGTTCGTCCATCAGCATGGCCGTTGTCTGGTGACCCAGCGAGAGGTGGGGATCGATACCGAGTCATTCGATGTGGCGCTGAAAAGCTCGCTGCGTCAGGCACCGGATGTGATCCTGATCGGCGAGATCCGAAGTCAGGAGACCATGGAGTTTGCCCTGCAGTTTGCCGAGACGGGCCACCTCTGTCTCGCCACCTTGCATGCCAACAACGCCAATCAGGCGCTGGATCGCATTCTCCATCTGGTGCCGCAAGACAAACACCGTCAGTTCCTGTTCGATCTCTCCTTCAATCTCAAGGCCATCGTTGCCCAGCAGCTGGTGCCCAGCATGGATGGCAAGCGGCGTTTTGCGGCATTCGAGGTGCTGCTCAATACCCCGCTGATCACCGATATCATCCGCAAGGGTGAGATACACCGGCTCAAGGAGGTGATGACCAAATCCTCTGAGTTGGGCATGCAGACTTTCGATCAGGCGTTGTTCAAGCTGTTCTGTGCTGGCCAGATTGGCTACAGTGAGGCCCTCGCCCATGCCGATTCGGCCAATGATTTGCGCTTGCAAATCAAACTCTCCGGTCAGGATACTCTCGGTACCGGCATGCTGGATAATGTAACGCTGGATGAATGAATCATGGGGCCGTGCTGTAGTTCGGCCCCTCGCCATAAAGGAACGTTATGCTGATTGTGGTTTCCCCGGCCAAAACGCTGGATTACGAGTCACCGCTGGTGACCCCCCGTTTCACCCAACCTGAATTGCTTGATCACTCCGCCGAGCTGATTAGCCGGGCTCGCCAACTGAGCCCGGATCAGATCGCCAGCCTGATGAAGATCAGCGACAAGCTGGCGGGTCTTAATGCTGCCCGGTTTGCGCAGTGGCAGCCAGACTTCACGCCGGCCAACGCCCGTCAGGCGATGTTGGCCTTTAAGGGGGATGTCTACACCGGATTGGCCGTCGAGGATTTCAGCGAGGCCGATTTGGACTTCGCTCAGGGGCATCTGCGGATGCTCTCCGGTCTCTACGGCGTGCTGCGCCCCCTCGATCTGATGATGCCCTACCGGTTGGAAATGGGGACCCGGCTCGACAATCGCCGCGGCAAGGATCTCTACCAGTTCTGGGGCGAGGTGATCACTCACCACCTCAACGACGCGCTGGCCGCGCAGGGGGATGAGGTAGTGATCAATCTGGCATCCGACGAGTACTTCAAGTCGGTACGGCCCAAGAGCCTGAAAGGGCGGATTGTCACGCCGGTGTTCAAGGATGAGAAGAACGGCCAGTTCAAGATCATCAGCTTCTACGCCAAGAAGGCGCGCGGCATGATGGCCCGCCACATCATCAAGCAGCGGCTGACCGAGGTGGAGCAACTGACCACTTTCAACGCGGAGGGTTACTACTTCGTGCCGGAAGAGTCGGATGCCAGCACCCTGATGTTTAAACGTGCCGAAAATTAATTACAAAAAGAGGGAACCAATCTTCCGACTCGCAGGTCTGAATATATGAATCCTCTGTTGTAAGCACTTTTTATTCGCCGACGTTTGATACGTCGGCTTTTTTATTGCCCGCTTTTACTGCTCATTGATTGTCTTCGCCGGGACAATGTGGTTCAGATAGACTCAAGACAGGGAGTGAGTTGTTGCGAGGTGAGTTATGGAACAGAAAAATGCCATTCGGCAGGTTGCCGTACCTTGGGCTCCGTCCCGCCAGCTCCCCCCCGGACTGGTCGTTGCCGAGCTGCATCAGGATCTCTGGAGCGACTCCCTGACCATCATGCTGGGCCGGGCGCGGAGCATAGATCTGCCTCCCCAAATTCTTTGTCGGGTGCATTTTCGCCATATTTACGCTTTGCGGGTGGTCGAGGATTGCGACTTGACCGAGGGAAAGGAGAGTCACTCCATCGAAGAGCAGATCCAGCTTATCACCCCCTCCCGCTTTGCCAGCTGGTTCCATCAAGAGTCTGACGGCCTGCATCTGGATGAAGATCTGCAGCACTACCGGATATCCACCTGGGATTACTGCGCAGATGTGCTGACCTCCTCTACGCCAGAACTGCAGTTTTTGCCCCAGAGCGAGTAGCTACTCCTGATAACAAAGAGGCGAAGGATGATCCTTTGCCTCTTTGTTTTTGCGTTGGTGCAGAGCGTGTGCTGCTCAGGTCACTCAGTCAGAGGGTTGGCCTGTTGTGTTGGCACAAAAAAAGCGCCTCAGAGGAGGCGCGGGGAAAAAGACAGATTGGAAGCGTCACATGGGTGCTACTTGAATAAGCGGATAAGCTGTCACATTCAAGCATAGGGTCACTATGCCCGTTGCAATCTGAAGTAGTTCTGAGGCAATTCTTCATTTTCTGTTCATCTTGTCAGCAAGGCGTGTCCTCTAGCTGAAAACCCTTCAGTTTTGTGGCGACATTGGCCATCACTTCCGCCGGAAGACTACCTATGTCATGGGGCCAGTTCGAATGCCGTGCCCACCTGTTCCAGTGCCAGCAACCAGCGCTTGATGGGAATGCCGCCAGCATAGCCGGTCAGATCGCCGCTGCGTCCGATCACCCGATGGCAGGGCACTATGATGCTGAGCGGATTGCGGCCATTGGCAGCGCCCACCGCCCGCACCGCTTTAGGATTGCCGATAGCCTGGGCAATCTCGAGATAGCTGACGGTCTCGCCATAGGGGATATCACACAGGGCGCGCCACACCGTTTGCTGGAACGGGGTGCCCTTCGCTGCCGTGGGCAGGTCGAACTGCTGCAACTTTCCGGCGAAATAGGCGGTGAACTGGGCGAGATAGGGTGCCAGCGCCTTGTCATCCCGTTGCCAGTCAGCTTGCGGCATGACGGGCCGCTCCCCTTGCATGAACTCCACGTGGCGCAGGCCATCCTCGTCGATGGCGACCAGCAGCGGGCCGCGGGCGTTGTCGCAAAAACTGTATCTCATCGGCTGACATCCTTTGGGGGCTGGGGCGGCTCAGTCCAGAACCGGCTTGCCGCGGGCGGATTTGATATCCCCCTTGCGCTTTTTGGCATCGACCCGTTTGCGCTGGGAGCTGCGGGTCGGCTTGGTGGCATGGCGGGCTTTGGGGCGCCAGGCTGCTTTCTTCAGCAACTCCACCAGACGGCTCATCGCCTCCTTGCGGTTCATGTCTTGGCTGCGATGGCTCTCGACCCGGATCATGATAAAGCCATCGTGTACCCGGCTGTCGCTCAGCTTGTCGAGACCCTCCTTGTAGAGGGGCGTCAGGCTGGGAGAGTTGCGGTAATCGAAGCGCAACCAGACGGCGGAGTCGGTCTTGTTGACGTGCTGTCCGCCGTTGCCCTGTGCTCGCATGGTCTGGAATTGCAGCTCATGCCAGGGCAGGGTGATGCTGTTGGAGATAACTAACATGCTGTTTTGCTCTTGTTTGGTGCATACCCGCTGGCCGCTGCAGCATGGTGCCTCATTATGGGGCGTGCTGGCCGGTTATGGGGATGTGCCTGGCGAATGGCGCAGGCATTAAACTCTATCTATATGAAATAAAACAATAAAAATACTTGGCATAAGAATTGAAACCCGATTCATGACACACCATGGATTGGGAGCAACCAGATGAAGCTGATTAGTGCGATTATCAAACCGTTCAAGTTGGACGATGTCCGCGAGGCTATTGCCAACCTGGGGGTGGAAGGACTGACCGTGTCCGAGGTCAAGGGGTTTGGCCGTCAGAAGGGACACACCGAATTATACCGGGGAGCCGAGTATCAGGTCGACTTCCTGCCCAAGGTGAAGCTGGAGATTGCCACCGCTGATGATAACGTGGAAGGGGTGATCGAGGCGATCTGCAAGGCGGCCTATACCGGCAAGATCGGCGACGGCAAGATTTTTGTCTACGACTTGCTGCAAGCGGTGCGGATCCGCACCGGCGAGAGTGACGACGAGGCGCTGTGATGAATCGCAGCCGTGACGTACAGATCTGCTGACCTCCCGACCTCGGGGAATTCGATGGGGTGAGAGCTTATTGAAGCCTGATTTACATAATGTTTTGGTAAGAAGCGGCCAGATGGGATTCCATCCGGCCCTTTTCATTTAGGGGAGATTAAATATGTGATGTGGCGACGGCGAGCGTTCTTGATCCGCTCATAAGATGTATGCAGAATGCAAACGGAAATCGTTATCACTCTGCATAGCAAATCAAGGAATGGATGATGAAAATGAAGATGTTGGCACTGGCTTTCTCTGCGTTGGCGGCTCAATCGGCATTGGCGGCCGGGGAAGTGAATGTCTACTCCAACCGGCAGGATGAGCTGATCAAGCCCATCATCCAGCAGTTCGAGAAGGAATCTGGCATCAAGGTGAACGTGGTGTTCGCCAAAGAGGGGTTGAACGAGCGTCTGGAGCGGGAAGGCAAGCTCTCCCCGGCCGACCTGATGCTGACTGTCGATATCAGCCGTCTGACCGATCTGGTGGACAAGGGGCTGGTGCAGCCGGTAGACAGCAAGATCCTGCAGGAGAACATCCCCTCCATCTATCGTGATCCGGAGAATCGTTGGTTCGCCCTGACCACCCGGGTGCGCGCCATCTACTCCAGCAAGGATCGTCTCGGCAAGCTCGACACCATCAGCTACGAAGATCTGGCCAAGCCGGAATTCAAAGGGAAAATCTGCACCCGCAGCGGCAAGCATGAGTACAATGTGGCGCTGGTCTCCTCCATGATTGCCCATCACGGCATGGCCGAGACCAAAACTTGGCTGGAAGGGGTCAAGGCCAACCTGGCGCGCAAGCCGCAAGGCAACGACCGGGATCAGGTCAAGGCGATCAAGGATGGTATCTGTGACGTGTCGCTCGGCAACAGCTACTATCTGGGCGCCATGTTGAAAGATCCGGCGCAAAAATCCTGGGCGGATGCGGTCTATATCAACTTCCCGAACCAGGCTGACCGCGGTGCCCACGTCAACGTGAGCGGCGTGGCCATGACCAAGTATGCCAAGAACAAAGAGGCCGCTCAGAAGCTGATGGAGTTTCTGGCTGGCGACACCGCCCAGCACATGTATGCGGACGTGAATGCCGAGTATCCGGTCAAGGCCGGGGTCGAGCCTTCCGCCATGGTCAAGTCCTGGGGCAGTTTCAAGTCTGACGCACTACCGGTCAGCGATTATGCCAAGCACCGCAAGGACGCCTTGCAGTTGCTGGATGAAGTGAAGTTCGACTTGTAATCAGATGGGGCCAACGGCCCCATCAACCTCTGTGGTCTCATGAAAAATTTTGGATGGATTACCGGCAGCTGGGCCACCGCCCTGCTGCTGGGTTTACCGGTGATTGCCCTTGTTTTCTCTGCCTTCTCGGCTGAGGGAGATCTCTTTCGCCACCTCGCCGATACCGTGCTGCTCGATTATCTGGCCAATACCCTGGGGCTGGTGGTCGGCGTGGTATTGCTCAGCCTGCTGTTTGGCGTGCCTACCGCCTGGTTGGTGGCCATGTGTCAGGTGCCGGGGCGGCGCGCCCTGCAATGGGCGCTGATGCTGCCGATGGCGATGCCCTCCTATATCGTCGCCTACGTTTATACCGATCTGCTCGACTACTCGGGCCCGCTACAGGCCGGGTTGCGCGCACTCTTTGGCTGGAATAGTCCGGCCGATTACTGGTTTCCTGCCATTCGCTCCCTTGGCGGCGCCGCCTGGGTACTGGCGCTGGTGCTGTTCCCCTATGTCTATCTGCTGACCCGCGCCTCTTTTCTGGAGCAGTCGGTCAGCCTGATCCACTCCAGCCGCCTGCTCGGCTGTACGCCGTGGCAGAGCTTTCGCCGCCTCAGTCTGCCGCTGGCGCGCCCCGCTATCATGGTGGCGGTATCGCTGGTGGCGATGGAGACCTTGGCTGATTTCGCCACCGTCCACTTCTTTGCCATCAACACCCTGACCACGGCGGTTTACGACACCTGGCTCGGTTACGGCAGTCTGGCCACAGCGGCCAAACTCTCCTGCCTGATGCTGCTGGCGGTGGTGTTGCTGATCGCGCTGGAGCGCCGCTCGCGCAGTCGGCAGCAGGTGTTCCAGAAGTCGATGGGCCATGAGCAGCCGCTGCGCTATCCGCTCAGGGGGATTAGCCGTGGGTTGGCTGGTCTTTGGTGCTGGGGGCTGGTGCTGGCCGGTTTCGGTTTGCCGTTCGTCATCCTGCTCGATTACGGGGTGCGCTACTTCGAATTGTCGTGGACGCCCGAGTTTGTCCGCTTTGCGGGCAATAGTCTGCTCATCTCGGCGCTTACTGCCCTGCTGGCGATGGGGATTGCCCTGCTGCTCGGCTTCTTCCGCCGTCTCGATGGTGGGATCAAGAGCCTGCTGCCCCTGCGCATCGCCGCCATGGGCTACGCCATGCCGGGCACCGTGCTCGCCATCGGGGTGCTGGTGCCGCTCACCGCCCTTGACTTTGCCATCAACGATCTGGCCGAGTGGTTCGGGCGTCAGGGACCGGGCCTGCTGTTGACCGGCACCATCACCGCCATCGTGTTTGGCTATCTGGTGCGCTTCGTGGCCATCGCCATCGGCTCGGTGGAGAGCAGCATGGGCAAGATCTCCCCCAGTCTCGACATGGCGGCCCGATCTTTGGGGCAGGGGGATGGTGCCATGCTGCGTCGGGTTCATCTGCCGCTGGTGCGCCGTGGTCTGTTTGCCGGTGCCATGCTGGTATTCATCGAATCCATGAAGGAGCTGCCCGCCGCCCTGCTGCTGCGGCCATTCAACTTCGATACCCTGGCGACCCACGTCTACCAGTTCGTCTCGGACGAGATGCTGGAGCGCGGCGCCCTGGGCGCTATCGTCATCGTGCTGGTGGGGCTGTTGCCGCTGATCTGGGTCAACCGTAGTCTGGACAGTCCGGGCCACTGAGTCGCCACGTCGGCCAATGAAATTGCATGCGGTGCGCTGATCGAAAGGCAGCGCACCGCCAGAAACGAGAGGAAGTCAGCCTTGTCTTGTTTGCAGGTTGAAAATGTCAGTTGCCGTTACAACGGCCGCAATGTGCTGGAACAGCTCTCCCTGACGGTGGCAGACAACGAGATCGTCTGCCTGCTGGGGGCCAGTGGCTGCGGCAAAACCACGCTGCTCAAGGCTATCGCCGGCTTGCTGCCGCTGGCCGAGGGCACGATTCGCCTCGGCGAGACCCTGCTCGATGGGCCCGGTGCCAGCGTGCCGCCCGAGGCGCGCAATATCGGGATGATCTTTCAGGATTACGCCCTCTTCCCCCACCTGACGGTGGCCGACAACGTCGGCTTCGGTCTGACCCGACTCGATCGCCGGGCCCGCCAGCAGCAGGTGGACGAGGCGCTGGCGCTGGTCAATCTGCAGGGGTTCGGGGATCGTTATCCGCACCAGCTTTCTGGCGGTCAGCAGCAGCGGGTGGCCATCGCCCGGGCATTGGTGTGCAAGCCGCGTCTGATGCTGCTGGATGAGCCCTTCTCCAACATCGATACCCAGGTGCGGATGAAGTTGATCCTCGAGATCCGCGCCCTGCTCAAGCAGCAGGGGATCGGCGCCATCTTCGTCAGCCACAGCAAGGAGGAGGCCTTCGCCTTCGCCGATCGGCTGGCCCTGTTTCGCTCTGGTCATATCGAGCAGGTGGGTCAGCCGGAGCAGCTCTATCGCCGGCCGCAAAACCGCTTCGTGGCGGAGTTTCTCGGCGGGGTCAACTATCTGGCCGCCGAGGTGGTGGACAGCCACTGTGTGCAGACGGCGCTCGGGGTCATCTGTGGCAGCGAGCCTCATGGTCGCGCTGTGGGCGAGCAGTTGCAGCTGATGCTCAGACCCCAGCAGTTGTTGCTGGAGAGCGCCGCAGATGGCGAGCTCAAGGTGGTGGAGCAGCAGTTCCTCGGCCACCACTGCCGTGTGCTGTTCGAGTGTGGCGATCTGCAGCTTGAGGCGAGCATTGGCGAGCCCCTTGCAGGGATGCTGGCCCGCATCAAGGTCGCCCCCCATGGATTGGTGTTGTTTGACCCTTTGCCCTGAACGCGTGATATCGTCGTGAAATCAAAGAACTGGAACAACTCTGGTTTATAATCGCGCAACGCAAATAGCCCGTAACGCTAACGCCTACTCAGGGGAGAGATATATGAAAGCCCAAGCCGGGATCTGCGCAGAGCCGAATCTGCACGCCCTCTATCTGATGTTCAATCGCACTGGCGATGCCGCCGAACTGGTCGGCCGTCTGGCCAAGTTGCCCGCCCTGTGGCAGGCGGTGGCCGCCGATTTCCCCGATGCCGGGTTCAGCGGTCTGGTCGCCGTTGGCGCCGACACCTGGGATGGTCTCTATCCTGCTGCCCGTCCGCCCCAGTTCCGTGGCTTTATGGCGCAATCCGCCAACGGTCAGGAAGCCCCCAACACCCCGTTTGATCTCTTCGTGCAGCTGCGTGCCGATCGGGTGGACGTGCTGCACCACGCCGGTCACCGCGTGATGGCGCTGCTGGCCGGACTGGTGGAGCTGGCCGAAGAGGTGCGCGGTTTCCGCAACCTGGATTGCCGTGACCTGACCGGTTTTGTTGACGGCACAGAGAACCCGCAAGATGAGCATCGTGCCGAAGTGGCGCTGCTGGCCGAGGGCGAGTTTGCCGGTGGCTCTTACATCCACGTCCAGCGCTGGGTCCACGCCATGAGCGACTGGGAGAAGCTGGCGCAAAAAGAGCAGGAAGACATTATCGGTCGCACCAAGCCCGACAACATCGAGTATGAGTCTGCCGCCAAGCCGTTGACGGCCCACATCAAGCGGGTCAACCTCAAGACCCCGAAAGGGGAGTCCATGGAGATCCTGCGCCAGAGCATGCCCTGGGGCACCATGAGCGAGCAGGGGCTCTACTTCATCTCTTGCTGCCGCACACCGCTGCACTTCAACGCCATGCTGGCCAGCATGTACAAGGGGGAGGGCAGCCACTTCGACCACCTGCTGCGCTTCACCAAGGCAGTGACCGGCGCGGCTTTCTTCGCCCCATCGGAAGGTTTTTTGATGGCGCAGGGTAAATAAGCCCGCCTGACGAAAATGCAAAAAACAAAAATCCCGGCCTTGGCCGGGATTTTTCGTTCTGGCGTGACAGCTATGACGCGGTGGCGGCCATTACGGAGTCTGTTCGAACAGCTCGAGAGCGGAGAGGTAGAGCTCTTCGATATCGGTGTCGCTGGTCGGGGTGATGAAGATGGTGTCATCACCAGCGATGGTGCCGAGGATCCCCTCTGCCTTGCCGAGGGAGTCGAGCAGGCGGGCGATCAGCTGGGCTGCGCCCGGGCTGGTGTGGATCACTACCAGCGCGCCGTTGTGGTCAACGTCCAGCACCAGATTCTTGAGCGGGCTGGAGGTGGTGGGCACGCCCAGTTCCACTGGCAGGCAGTAGACCATCTCCATCTTAGCGTTGCGAGTGCGAACGGCGCCGAAGCGGCTCAGCATGCGCGACACCTTGGACTGGTTGATGTTCTCGAAACCCAGCTCTTGCAGAGCGGTGACGATTTCTGCCTGGGAGCCAAAGCGCTCTTCTTTCAGCAAGGCTTTAAAGGCCTTGGCCAGTTTTTCTTGCTTGTCGTTGTGTTTCATCTTGGTCTCACGAATGAGGAGGTGTGGCGGCCTGTGCGACACAGGCGGCAGATACGAACAGCGAGGCCATTTTGCATTCATATGCCGTTTTTTGCAAGGAAGCGGCGCTTGTTCTGCATATTGATTCAAAAATGGCTTGCATCGACCTTCATTAGGGATAGAATCGGGATGAAATTTTGAAAACTTATTCAATTGGGCTGTATGGGTATTGAATTAATAGGTATCGAGAAATCCTGGCACAAGGTGCCGGTTCTGCAACAGGTCAGCTTTCGGGCATCCCCCGGTGAAACCTTGGTGTTGCTGGGCCCGAGCGGTGCTGGCAAGAGTTCCCTGCTACGGATGATGAACCTGCTGGACACCCCGGATGCGGGTGTTCTGCGGATTGGCGAAAGTGAATTTTCTTTCCCGAACTCCCTCTCTGCTGCCGAATTCAACCGCCAGTCCCAACTGCTGCGTCGCAAGGTGGGCATGGTGTTCCAGCAGTACAATCTCTGGCCACATCTCACTGTGATGGAGAATCTGATTGAAGCGCCGGTCAAGGTGCTCGGCATGAGCAAGGAGGCCGCCATCGAGAAGGGGGCCTATCTGCTGGCCCAGCTGCAACTGGCCGACAAGCGCGATGCCTGGCCTGCACGTTTATCTGGCGGCCAGCAACAGCGGGTGGCCATTGCCCGTACCCTGATGATGGACCCGGAAGTGCTGCTGTTTGACGAGCCGACAGCTGCCCTCGATCCCGAGATCACCAAGGAGGTGGCCGAGATCATCCGCAACCTGAGCCAGACCGGCATTACCCAGGTGGTGGTGACCCACGAGGTCGACTTTGCCCGCAAGGTGGCCAGCCAGGTGATTTATCTGGAGAAGGGGCGGATCATCGAATCCGGCACCGCCGCCATTTTCCAATCCCCGCAAACCAGCCGGTTTGCCGAATTCTTGATGCATTGATATTGAATCGATAAGGAAGCTGTCATGAAAAAGAGTCTGTTGTTGGTTGCTGCCATGGGTCTGTTGAGTACCTCCGTCATGGCCAAAGAGATCAAGTTCGCCACCGAGGCCACCTACGCGCCGTTCGAATACCTGGATGACAAGAACGAGTTTCAGGGTTTTGATATCGATCTGGCCCGCGCCATCTGCGAGCAGGCCAAGCTGGAGTGCAGCTTCCACAACCAGGCCTTTGACAGCCTGATCCCCAGCCTGAAATTCCGTCGCTACGATGCCGCCATCGCCGCCATGGACGTGACCCCGGAGCGCTCCGCTCAGGTCGATTTCTCCGACATCTACTACGAGAACTCGGCGGTATTTGTGGCCAAGAAAGATGCCTTCAAGGGGCCGGAAGAGATGGTCGACAAGACCGTCGGCGTGCAGAACGGTACCTCTCACCAGTCCTATCTGGTGGATAACTGGGTGAGCAAGGGTCTGCTGACCGTGCCGTACGCCAGCTACCAGAGCGCCTTCCTCGACATGATGAATGGCCGTACCGACGGCGTGTTTGCCGATACCGCGGTTGCTGCTGACTGGCTGAAGCAGCACAAGGAGTATGCGGTGGTGGGTACGCCGGTGACCGATGCCAAGTACTTCGGTACCGGCTTTGGCATCGCGGTCGCCAAAGGCAACCAGGAGCTGCTGACTCAGCTGAACAAGGGGCTGGCCGAGATCAAGGCCAACGGCACCTATCAGAAAATCTTCGACAAATACTTCGCGCAGTAAGCCATGTTGAGCCTGTTGTTGGATGCAGCCTGGATGACCCTCGGGCTGGCCTTGGCATCACTGGTCGGGGGCATGGTATTGGCACTGGCGTTCAGTGCCGCCGAGCTCAGCAAACAGCGTGCGCTGGTGTGGCCGGTGGCCACTCTGACCACGCTGATCCGTGGCCTGCCCGAGTTGCTGGTGGTGCTGTTCATCTACTTCGGCTCGACCCAGGTGCTGTTCCTCATCACCGGCGAGTATGTGGAGTTCAGCCCGTTCGCCTGTGGCGTGCTGGCGCTCTCCCTGCTGTTCGCCAGCTATGCGACCCAGACCCTGCGGGCGGCGCTCAATGCGGTGCCTTCAGGTCAACGGCTGGCGGCGCTGGCGCTGGGCCTTGGCAAGGGCCATATCTTCTTTCGTATCGTGCTGCCGCAGGCGTGGCGTCACGCCTTGCCGGGCCTTGGCAACCAGTGGCTGGTGCTGCTGAAAGATACCGCGCTGGTGTCGCTGATCGGGGTTAACGAGATGATGCGTCAGGCGCAGATGGCCTCTGCCAGTACCTATGAGCCATTCACCTGGTATGCCGCCGCCGCCCTCATCTATCTGGCCATCAGTCTGGTAAGTGAGTTCGGCCTGGGCCTGGCTGCCCGCTACACCCGCCGCTACGGAGGCTAACTGATGCAAGAGTATCTCGTCACTTTGCTGGGCGGTCTGGTCACTACGCTGGAGCTGACCCTGTTCAGCCTGCTGCTGGGAATCGCATTGGCGGCCCTGATGACCTGGGTGCTGGAGTTGCGCCTGCCGGTGGCGACCCAGCTGGTGCAGCTGTGGGTGCTGATCTTTACCGGTACGCCGCTGCTTATTCAGATCTTCCTGATTTACTACGGGCCGGGTCAGTTTGAGTGGCTGAAAGCCAGCCCGCTCTGGCCGCTGCTCAAGCAGCCCTGGTTTTGCGCCGTGCTGGCGCTGGGTCTCAACACGGCGGCTTACTCCACCCGACTATTCAAGGGGGCGCTCGATGCCATTCCGGCCGGTGAGGTAGAAGCATGTCGGGCGCTGGGGTTCTCGGCTGGCCAGACCCTCTGGATGAAGGTGCGCCACGCCGCCCGTCATCTGGTGCCCGCCTACTCCAACGAGGTGATCCTGGTGCTCAAGGGGAGTTCCCTCGCCAGTACCATCACCATCATGGATATCATGGGGCTGGCTCAGGGGTTGAATGCCCAGACCTACGATACCCTGGCGGTGTTCGGGGTAGCTGGCGGGCTTTATCTGGCGATGAACGGATTGTTAACAATTGGGTTTCGCTGGTGTGAAAAACGGGCGTTGGCGTTTCAATCCTGAGTACCGCTTTAATACCTCTTTATTGGTAAGTGGAAGCACAAAAAAACTGTGCTTCCCCTCCAACTTTCTGTATTTAACCCTATTTTTTATTCCCGCTTGTTTCGTTGCTCACAGAACCCGCGACTGCAACTGTTATCAGATTGTTTTTTATAGGGGGATCAATTAAGGTTGGGCCCACAACAATAAACAACCTTAAACCTACGCTTAAACATGGAGTTGATCATGAAAGTTGCCGTTCTGGGTGCCGCTGGTGGCATCGGTCAAGCCCTCGCTCTGCTGTTGAAAAATCGTCTGCCGGCTGGTTCCGAACTGAGCCTGTATGACATCGCCCCGGTTACCCCGGGTGTAGCCGTTGACCTCAGTCATATTCCTACCGACGTCGCCATCAAGGGCTTCTGCGGTGAAGATCCGACTCCTGCGCTGGTTGGTGCCGATGTGGTGCTGATCTCCGCCGGTGTGGCACGCAAGCCGGGTATGGATCGCTCCGACCTGTTCAACATCAACGCCGGTATCGTCAAAAATCTGGTCGAGAAGTGCGCGGTCACTTGCCCGAAAGCACTGATCGGCATCATCACCAACCCGGTCAATACCACGGTCGCCATCGCCGCCGAAGTACTGAAGAAAGCCGGTGTCTATGACAAGCGCCGCCTGTTTGGTATTACCACCCTGGACGTGATCCGCGCAGAGACCTTCGTGGCCGCCGCCAAAGGGCTGAACGTCGACAAGGTACGCGTCAACGTGATCGGTGGTCACAGTGGCGTCACCATACTGCCGCTGCTCTCCCAGATTGAAGGCGCCTCCTTCACTGCTGAAGAAGTGGCTGCCATGACCAAGCGTATCCAGAATGCCGGTACCGAAGTGGTAGAAGCCAAAGCCGGTGGCGGTTCTGCGACTCTCTCCATGGGTCAGGCGGCTTGCCGTTTTGGTCTCTCCCTCATCAAGGGTCTGCAGGGCGAAGCCAACGTTGTTGAGTGCGCTTACGTGGAAGGCAACGGCGAGCACGCCACCTTCTTCGCGCAGCCGGTGCTGCTGGGCAAGAACGGCGTCGAAACCGTGCTGGATTACGGCAAGCTGAGCGCGTTCGAACAAGAAGCGATGGAAGGCATGCTGGCTACCCTGAAAGCCGATATCCAGCTGGGTGTCGATTTCGTCAAATAAACGGGTCTACCGTGCCAACAAGGGAGCTTCGGCTCCCTTTTGTATTGGCTCTGTCCCAATTATGTGTTGAAAGGCTAAGCTTGAAGTAGGCCATCACCTTGAGGTCTACCATCATGGATACCCCAGCCTTTCAACACCTGTTGTCTCTCTTTCCACAGCTTACCCTGCGCCAACGCCGTGTTGCCCGGCAGGAGCTCATGGCGCCCCACACCATTACCTCACTCAATACCCAGCTACCTGCATGCAGCGGTTGCCCACATTGTCAGGCCGATGCCAATCAGCTGGCCCCCTGGGGATGGAGTCGCGGACTGCGTCGCTACCGTTGCAAACTGTGTCTGCGCACCAGTACCGTGCTGACCAAGACCCCCTTGGCCAGATTACGTAAAACGCAGTGCTGGGAAGACTACGCGCAAGCCCTCATTGAAGGACTCACTGTCCGCCGGGCAGCTCTGCGTTGCGGGGTCAGCAAGAACACCGCTTTCCTCTGGCGCCACCGCTTCTTGCGTGCGATGGCCGCCCATCAAGCCACACGGGAAGAGGGCATCGTTGAGGTCGACGAGACCTTCTTCCTCGAATCGTTCAAGGGGCAACGGGGACTGCCGCGTCCGGCACGACATCGTGGAGGTAAAGGGCGAACCCGTGGAACCGGGCCGGATTACATCCCGGTGATGGTGGTGCAGGACCGCGCTGGCCATCATGCAGATTTTCAGTTGGAAAAGATGAATGCCGAAACAGTTATCGCGGTGTTGAAGCCCCTTGTCTCGCCGGATGCAGTGCTGTGTAGCGATGGTGCGGGCGTATATGCCAGTTTCAGTAAAGTGCAGGGAGTGACTCATCAAGTAGTGCGCAATCGTCAGGGTGAGCGGGTAGTAGGAGCATTCCACATTCAACATGTAAACGGATATCACCATCGATTGAAAGAATGGATGGTGCGCTTTCATGGCGTTGCGACTCACTACCTGAGGAATTATCTGGGTTGGCGCAGGATGCTGGAGCGTTACGGGAAGGGAGTGAATATCAAAGCGTGTCTGCATGAGGCGCTGGGGCACCCCATGCAACACGTAATTGGGACATAGCCTTTGTATTGATGAGATCTGCCCGCAGGCTAAGGGGATGAGGGTTGGTGCCGATAACAGAGTGCAGCAGGAGATCCTTATGATGAAACCCCTTACCCTTCTCGTTCTTGTCGGAGCATTCAGCGCGCCCCTCTATGGCGCCGAGGCGGTATCGGCTGCCGTATCGAGCGATGCGCCAGCGGTCAGTGCATCGATGCCGACCGAAAGCAGTGCTGCGATGGCAACAGCGCCGGTGTCTGCGGCTGCAGCCACGCCCACGCCCTCTGAGGCTGCCCCCGTCTTGCTCCCGGCCGAGCCGGTCACGCCGGTCGCCAGCAGTGGCGAGGGGGCGGCGCCGCTGCCGCAACCGGTGGAGCCTGCCGCTGCGGTTGCGACTCCCGCGCCTCTGGCTGCTGGCGAGTTGCAGGCGGTGCCGCTCTATCGTCAGGACGAACTGCTCAACTGGATTGAGCAGGGTCGTCATCTCACTCAGGTGAAGCAGGATCGCTGTCAGCTGACTCAGGATATCGAAGCGCGCGCCTCGGTGATGAAGATCCCGGCCTATCAATTCCTGTGGGGGGATATGCTGGCGTGGGGTGTTTGTACCAAGCCCAATGCCGAGCTCGGGGTGCAATACATGTGGGAGGCCGCCAATCAGGGGCTGGCGCCTGCGCTGGAGCAGCTGGGGCGCTACTACTGGAAGGGGACCATGGTGCAGAAGGATCTGGTGCGAGCCGAGACCCTGATGCGCGAGGCGGCCAGCCTCGGTTTTCTGCGTGCCCGCATCGAGTGGGTCGAGATGCTGCTGCAGGGGATGGGTAGTCCGCTCGATTATGAGGATGCCTACCGCTGGCTCCATGGCTCCGTCATCGGTGACCAGGCGCTGCACCAGAAGGCGGCGAGTCTGCTGAACCGTCTTGGTAACCGGATGCCGGCCAACGTGGTGGCCCGCGCCAAGGCGATGCACTGATCCAAAAAAATGACCCACAGATCTGCATCTGTGGGTCCGGCTCCAGCCGCCGTGCCATGACAGGCCGCAACCTCCCTCTGTTATATGGCCGCCTGCGTTTTAGAGATCTTGATGGGGGCCAAAAACTTCGTAATGAAGCTGCCCGGCAGGCACCCCCGCCGCCAGCAACTGCCGCTTGATCTCCTGCATGAAGCCGACCGGGCCACAGAAGTAGTAGTGGGATTGCGGCGTGATGCGCTCCTTCACTGCGGTCAGATCCATGGTGCCAGCAAGGTCGTAATCTTCGCCCAGTACGTCACTGGCTTCCGGCTCCCGATACCAGACCCGGCTCAGCAAGTCGGGATGCTGGCGGGATTTTTGCTGAATATCTTCCCGAAAGGCGTGCACCGCGCCCTGCTCGCAGGCGTGCAGCCAAGTGAGGTCGGCCTGATGGCCATTCGCCAGCAGCTGGTTGAGCATGCTCATCATGGGAGTGAGGCCGACCCCGGCGGAGAGCAGCACGACCGGGGTCTGGCTGTTGGCTTTCAGGTAGAAATCGCCAGTGGGGGGCATCACCTCGATTTTGTCGCCCGCCTGCAGGTGGTCGTGCAGCAGGTTGGAGACCTGACCCTGCGACTCGCGCTTGACGCTGATGCGATAGTCGCGGCCGTTCGGTGCATCCGAGAGTGAATACTGGCGGATCTCCTGGTATTCGAGCTCGGGGTGCACCAGCTTGATGCTGAGGTATTGGCCCGGTTTGAAGGCCAGTACCGGCTTGCCATTTTCCGGCACCAGCAGGAAGGAGGTGATGAGGGCGCTCTCGGCCCGTTTCTCCTTGATGATGAAGGTGCGGGTACCTTGCCAGCCACCATCCTGATTGGCCTTCTCCTGATAGATCTCCCGCTCGCGGCCGATGAAGATGTCGGCCAGCACGCCATATGCCTTGCCCCATGCCTCCAGCACCTCATCGGTGACCGCACTTCCGCCCAATTCTTTGAGCGTGGCCAAGAGATGACTACCTACAATGTGATATTGTTCCGGCTGGATCAGGAATCCGGTATGTTTGTGCGCAATCCGCTCGACCGCACCGGCAAGCGCCCCCAGATTGTCGATATTCTTGGCATACGCAGCGACCGCATTGAACAGGGCCAGCGGCTGGCCGCCACTGCGTTGATGGGCCAGGTTGAAGATATCTTTCAGCTCCGGGTTATGGCTGAACATCCGTTGGTAGAAGTGCTGGGTGAGGGCAGGACCTGCCGATTCGAGCAGCGGAATAGTGCTTTTGATGACGGCAACTGTGGTTTGATCTAGCATAGGGGCCTCGTTCTAATTGAACATATAAAATGTCATTTAATAAGTGGCATCCTAGATGTTTATTTGATTTGAATCAATACTCCACTTTTCGCATCGCGCTAATCAGGTTTTATGAGACTAACCAGTTATACAGATTTCGGATTGAGAGCCCTGCTCTATCTTGCCACCCTGCCGGAAGGGGAGTTGTCGAGCGTTGCCAAGGTCTCTGCCTTATATGGCGTTTCCCGCAACCACATGGTGAAGGTAGTCAATCAGCTGGTGAAGCTGGGCTATCTGCAATCCCAGCGGGGCAAGAATGGTGGTATTCGCATGGCTTGCGATCCGGCGACCATCAATATCGGGCAGGTTATCCGGGCGCTGGAAGGCAATCTGGACGGGATCGACTGCGGCTCGCCCGTCTGCCATATCGTCTCGGTCTGTTTGCTCAAGAGTGCGCTGCGAGAGGCGATGGATGCATTTCTGGCGGTGATGGACAGCTATACGCTGCAAGATCTGCTAGCCAACCGTGACGAGCTGCAACGGGTCTTTGGCGAGTTGATCCCGACGCTGGTGCTGGAGCCGGATGATGAAGATGAACAATGACGATAAGCAATAGAAAAGGGCTGCCACTGGCAGCCCTTTTTCAATCTTGTGAATCCGACTCCGCCCGGTATGATGCCGGCATGATCCGCGCCATCTTCACCATGTTGTTCTCCACATCGAGGATTTCGATAGGATAACCCGCCAGCCGGATCCCGATGTTGGGCTGGGGGATCTCCTCCAGATATTCGAGGATCAGACCGTTGAGGGTGCGCGGGCCGTCGATGGGCAGGTGCCAGTTCATCTCCTTGTTCAGCTCGCGCACGCTGGCCGAGCCTTCCACCAGAAACGTGCCATCCGGCTGGGGATGGATCTCGTCGCTGGGTGCTGGTGTCATGGAGGTAGTGAAGTCACCCACAATCTCTTCCAATATGTCATCTAGGGTGATCAAGCCCTGAATATCGCCATATTCATCGACAATCAGGCCGATCCGCTCCTTGTTGCGCTGGAACTTGGCCAGTTGCACGTTGAGGGGCGTCCCTTCCGGGATGAAATAAATTTCGTCCACTTCCCGTAACAGACTCGATTTGTTGAACTGATCCCTCGCCATCAGCCGCAGGGCATCGCGAGCATGCAAAAAGCCGACAACGTCGTCGATGTTGTCGCGATAGAGCAGGATCTTGGTGTGGGCGCAGTGAGCCAGCTGGCGCAGTATGGTTTTCCAGTCATCGTTGATGTCGATGGCGTAGATATCGCTGCGTGGCACCATGATGTCTTCGACCAGCATCTTGTCGAGATCCAGGATGCTGATCAGCATCTCCTGATGACGTTGCGGTATCAGGCTGCCCGCTTCGTTGACGATAGTGCGTAGCTCTTCGGTGTTGAGGGAGTCATTCTTGTTGGGGGTGATCTTCAGCATCTTGAGCAGACCGCTGGTGATACCGTTGATCAGCCAGACCAGCGGCGACAGTGGCACCATCAGACCTTTGAGGATCCAGGAGGCCGGATAGGCAATTTTTTCCGGATACATGGCTGCCAGCGTCTTGGGGGTCACTTCACCAAACACCAGTACCACCAGGGTCAGGCCGAAGGTGGCGATGGCGACCCCGAGATCACCAAACAGCCGGATACAGACGATGGTGGCGATGGCGGAAGCGAGAATGTTGACCAGATTGTTGCCGATCAGGATCAACCCCAGCAGGCGATCGGGGCGGGCCAGCATTTTCTCGACGCGGCGTGCGCCTTTATGTTTGGTTTGGGCTAAATGCCGGAGTTTGTAGCGGTTGATGGACATCAGGCCAGTTTCGGAACTGGAGAAGAAGGCGGATAAGAGGATCAAAATAACGAGAACAATCAGTAATGTGCTCGTTGAGATGCTGTCCAAAAAGGGCTCCTGTTGGATGGTGTGACGAAAATAAAGAGAGGGTCAGCTCAGTAGCACTTCTTTGACGAAGCGGCTGCCAAAGTAGGCGAGGGTAAGGATGAAGCTGCCAATGAGGCTCAGGGTGATCACTTTGCGGCCGCGCCAGCCATAGGTGTGATGGCCCCACAGCAGTAGCACGTAGACGCACCAGGCCAGGATCGAGAGCACCGTCTTGTGAGATTTGCCCTGGGCGAACATATCTTCAAGAAAGAAGAGTCCGGAGGCGATGGAGAGGGTCAGCAGCAGTACCCCGGCAGAGATCAGCTGGAACAGCCGTTTCTCCACTGTCATTAGCGGCGGCATGGCTGGCAGGTTGCTGATTTTTCTCGATTTAAGCTGTTTGTTCAGGCAGGCAAGCTGCAATGCAAACAGACAGGCGATCATCAATACCGAGTAGGCCATCAAAGCGAGGCCGATATGCAGTAGCAGCTGGGGATGAGCCTCAAGATGGGTGATGTAACGCCCCGGGATCAGGGCACTGGCGGCCAGCAGCAGGGCCGAGAAACTGTATACCACCGGCAGCAGTATCCAGCCGTTGAAGCGGCGAGTGATACAGCTCATGAAACAACTGATGATCAGACTCACCAGCGAGGCAACGTTAAGCATGCTCAGGTTTTGGCCAGTCCCTTGCAGGATTTCTGAACCCAGGGCGCTGGCATGGGCGATCAGGGCCAATCCGATACAGGCAAACAGGGAGCGCTGTCCCACCGGCTTGGCGCTCAGTAACAGATGCAGGGAGGCGATGATGGCCAGCAGATAGAACGCCAGGGCCAGAACAGAGATTACGATCATAACCAGGTCGTTGTTACACAAGCTTTTGAGGGTAAGAGGGGCAGTATACCTTGCACATGAAGTGCTCGCCAGTTGTGCAACGGCCGATCTGCCCATATATAGGGAGAAGGTCCCTATTGCTGCCGTGCGGTGAATAATCGTCCTCGCGCCCGCTCTGGGTTATAATGCCCCCAATTTATTACGCCAAGAACCGGAATCCGTCATGTTTGAGAATTTGACTGAACGACTCTCGCGCACCTTGCGCAATGTCAGTGGCCGTGGTCGCCTGACCGAAGACAACATCAAGGAAACCCTGCGCGAAGTCCGCATGGCGCTGCTCGAGGCGGATGTCGCCCTGCCGGTAGTGCGTGATTTCGTGGCGCGTGTCAAAGAGCGCGCCGTCGGGCAGGAAGTGGCCAAATCTCTGAGCCCGGGCCAGGCATTCATCAAGATTGTGCATGGTGAGCTGGTCACCGTGATGGGGGAGGCCAACGAGCAGCTCAACCTGGCTGCCCAGCCGCCCGCCATCATCCTGATGGCCGGTCTGCAAGGTGCCGGTAAGACCACCACGGTCGGCAAACTGGCCAAGTTGCTCAAAGAGCGCAGCAAGAAGAAGGTGCTGGTCGTCAGTGCCGACGTTTATCGCCCTGCGGCGATCAAACAGCTGGAGACCCTGGCCAGCGACATCGGCGTTGACTTCTTCCCGAGCGATGCCAGCCAGAAGCCGGTCGACATTGCCACTGCCGCCATCGATCAGGCGCGCAAGAAGTTCTATGACGTGGTGATCGTCGATACCGCCGGTCGTCTGCACGTCGACAGTGCGATGATGGCCGAGATCCAGCATCTGCACGCCACCATCAAGCCGGTCGAGACCCTGTTCGTGGTTGATGCCATGACCGGTCAGGATGCCGCCAACACCGCCAAGGCGTTCAACGAGGCACTGCCGCTCACCGGCGTGATCCTCACCAAAGCGGACGGTGATGCCCGTGGTGGTGCCGCCTTGTCGGTGCGCCACATCACCGGCAAGCCGGTCAAATTTATCGGTATGGGCGAGAAGACCGATGCGCTGGAGCCATTCCACCCTGATCGTCTCGCCTCCCGCATCCTCGGCATGGGCGATGTGCTGTCGCTGATTGAGGAAGTCGAGCGCAACGTTGATAAAGAGAAAGCCGCCAAGCTGGCCGACAAGGTCAAGAGTGGCAAGGGCTTTGATCTGGAGGACTTCCGCGAGCAGCTGGCCCAGATGCGCAACATGGGCGGCATGATGGGGATGCTCGACAAGCTGCCCGGCATGTCCGGCTTGCCGGATAACGTGAAAGATCAGATGGATGACAAGCTTACCGTGCGGATGGAAGCCATCATCAGCTCCATGACGCCCAAGGAGCGTGCTCATCCTGACCTTATCAAGGGGTCTCGCAAACGCCGTATCGCCGCAGGCTCCGGCATGCAGGTGCAGGACGTGAACAAGCTGCTCAAGCAGTTCACCGAGATGCAGCGCATGATGAAGAAGATGTCCGGCAAGGGCGGCATGCGCAAGATGATGAGTCAGATGAAGAACATGATGCCCCCGGGTTTCGGTGGCGGTCGCGGTCCGTTCTGATCCGGCCTGTAGGTTTATGGGGGGTCTGCGGTGGCAGGCCCTTTTTC
The DNA here is from genome assembly GCF_900079845.1 of Aeromonas sp. EERV15. Classification (NCBI taxonomy): domain Bacteria; kingdom Pseudomonadati; phylum Pseudomonadota; class Gammaproteobacteria; order Aeromonadales; family Aeromonadaceae; genus Aeromonas; species Aeromonas sp. EERV15. Next base: position 133,305 of record NZ_FKKY02000004.1, read on the forward strand.
ATTGCTGTTCTGCGCAAAAAATGGCTGGCTTGGTTGCAATTATTACGAATCCAAGTAGAATTACGCGGCTTATTTTAAGCTAGGGTCCGCGTGTTTGCGGGCCTTGTTCATTAGATGTTAATGAGGACGATATGGTAACCATTCGTTTACAACGTGGTGGCGCGAAAAAGCGTCCGTTTTACCAGGTAGTAGTTTCTGACAGCCGTTGCGCCCGTGACGGTCGCTTCATCGAGCGCGTTGGTTTCTTCAACCCGGTTGCTTCTGGTTCTGCCGAAAAGCTGAACCTGGACCTGGCTCGTATCGAGCATTGGGTTGCTACTGGTGCCGCTGTTTCTGACCGCGTTGCCAAGCTGATCAAAGACGCTGCTAAAGCTGCTTAATCAGCCAAACGGTAAGGAGTTAAGGTGGAAAAACCTATAGTTCTGGGCACCCTGGGTACCGTTTATGGCATCAAGGGTTGGCTTAAAGTGAACTCCTTCACCGATGTTGCCGAAGCGATTTTCGATTACAACCCCTGGCTGATTAGTCAGAACGGGGTGTGGCGTGAACTCAAGGTCTCGGCCTGGAAGCGTCACAACAAGGGTCTGATCTGCAAACTCGATGGTATCGATGTGCGCGAAGATGCCCTGGCATTGACCAATGTCGAGATTGGCGTACCCGCTGATCTATTGCCTGCGTTGCCTGAAGGTGAGTTCTACTGGCGTGACCTGATTGGTTGCTCCGTGATGACCACCAAGGGATACGACCTGGGCAAGGTGACCGAATTGATGGAAACCGGCTCCAACGATGTGTTGGTGGTTGAGGCCAATGTAAAAGATGCCTTTGGTGCAAAGGAGCGGTTGATTCCGTTCCTGGAAGAGCAGGTGATCAAGAATATTGATCTGACTGCTCGAACAATCGAAGTTGATTGGGATCCTGGTTTCTAGTTTCCCGCGCTAACACGGGTGCCGGAGGTTTCTTATGTGGATTGGGGTGATTAGCCTCTTCCCTGAAATGTTCCGAGCCATTACCGAGCACGGGGTAACGGGTCGGGCCGTCAAGAGTGGCCTGCTGCAGATTGAGTGCTGGAACCCCCGGGAGTTTACCCACGATAAACACCGTACGGTCGATGATCGTCCTTATGGTGGTGGGCCCGGTATGTTAATGATGGTTCAGCCGCTGCGTGACGCGATTCATGCAGCCAAGCAAGCGGCGGGAGACGGGGCGAAAGTCATCTATCTCTCCCCTCAGGGACGCAAGCTGACTCAAGCGGGCGTAACCGAGCTGGCGACGAATCAGAAACTGATTCTGGTAGCCGGTCGATACGAAGGTATCGATGAACGCGTGATACAAACCGAAGTCGACGAAGAGTGGTCTATCGGGGATTACGTGTTAAGTGGTGGCGAGTTGCCTGCCATGACCCTGATCGATGCGGTTTCGCGTTTGGTCCCCGGGGTCTTGGGTGATCAGGCCAGTGCCGAGCAGGACTCCTTCACGGATGGCTTGCTGGATCATCCCCACTACACTCGGCCAGAGGTGTTGGATGGATTGGCAGTGCCCGAGGCGCTGACAAGCGGCAATCACGAAGTGATTCGACGCTGGCGTCTCAAGCAATCGCTCGGACGAACCTGGCAAAGAAGGCCGGAACTTATTAACAACCTAGCTCTGACTGACGAGCAAGAATCACTTCTTGCCGAGTATGTCCGCGAAGTGCGTGACAGCGTTAAGTAGAGTTTTCAGTTTATCCTAGGTAAGGAAAGACAATGAGCAAGATTATTCAGCAGCTTGAACAAGAGCAACTGCGTACCGACATCCCGGCTTTTGCCCAGGGCGATACCGTACGTGTTCAAGTGCGTGTTAAAGAAGGTGGCAAAGAGCGTCTGCAGGCTTTCGAAGGCATCGTTATTGCCAAGCGTAACCGCGGTCTGCACTCTGCTTTCACCGTTCGCAAGATCTCCAACGGCGAAGGTGTTGAGCGTGTATTCCAGACTCACTCTCCGCTGATCCACAGTGTAGAACTGAAGCGTCGTGGTGATGTTCGCCGCGCCAAACTGTACTACCTGCGCAACCTGTCCGGTAAAGCTGCTCGTATCAAAGAGAAGCTCAACTAATTCGATTCGAATTAGTGTCGATATGTCGGCAAATAGCTCGACAGGTAGTGAAAAGGCTCGCCAATGGCGAGCCTTTTTTGTATCCGGTTCTTGGGTTCAGTCATCTATTGGATGACGCGTACCACCGAGTTGTCGCGCCCGAAGGGGCCTGGCACATAGTCATCCGCTTCCCAGTCATTTTCGTAGAGGGTTTCCCCTGCCGGTGTGATGAGCTGGTAGCAATATTCGAAGTAACCCGGGCCGTCGGTCGGCAGATTGAGGGTGGCTTTGAACTCGCCGCTCTTCATGCGTTTCAACTCGACCGGTTGCCACTGGGTGAACTCGCCGATCAGCATCACCTGCTCCGCGCCTGCGGCAGCCTCTTTCTCTACGGCAAAGGTCACCTTGACCTCGGGCTTGGACTTCAAAAACTGTTTGATCAGTGGCATGACGCCTCCTTGTCTGTGAGTTAAAAATGGCTCCTGACTATTTTTATACCACCATATGACAAAGATGTTGATAAGGCAGATCAAGTCGGCAAGGCAAAATAGCGTTGCAGCAGGCTGTGGGTGAAGTCGATCTTGAGATAAAAGCCCCGAGGCAGCGTCATGATGGGTTGACCGTTCCGGCCGATGGCGCGAGTCAGCGCCTTATTGTTGGCAGCCTTGGGGCGCAGCTGCATCACCTGGCCGTGGCGAGCGCTGATCTGCTCCACTTCTCCCAGTACTATCATGTCCATCAACTCCTCCCAATCCTGACGCAGTAGCCGATCCTCTTCTTCATTTGGGCTCCACATCAGCGGCATGCCTACCCGCCGCTCGCCAACCGGGATCTCGCGGCTGCCTTCCACCGGGATCCACAGTACCCGGGAGAGCTTGTTGCGCACGTTGGACTCCTCCCAGCATTGACCGCTGACACCGATCAGCGGTGCCACGCAGACGAAGGTGGTCTCCAGCGGTTTGCCCTGAGGATCGATGGGGATCGTCTTGAGCTCGATGCCGAGATCCGGAAAGTCCTGCTCCGGCCTGCTCCCTGCGCTGGCGCCTAGTTGCAGCTCGATCAACTGACCGACCCACCCCTTGTCACGACGCAGATCGTTGGGCACGGCGACGCCAGCTTCTGCGGCCAGTTGTGCCAACGTGAAGCCAGCCATGGCGTAGGCCCGGCTCAATAACTCCTGTTCGGATTGAGGATTGCTTGGCATGTTTGGCTCCATCTTGCTCGCCATAGTCTAACAGGGGAGGATCCTGAGATGGATCGCTGTTTTTATAACCGATCCAGAGTGGATAAGATCAAATACCGAGAATCTGGGGGTTGTTGGCTCATCACAATGATTTTAAAGGGTTTTATATATTTTATCGAGTGGCGATCCTGGCACTGCTTGAGCTCTAAATAGTTGTCCAAGGGTTTGTGCATGATGTTACACACAGTTATCCACAGAAATCTTGGATAAGTGGATGAAAGTGGGATGAGTCTCTGAGATGTTACAAAAAATTGTGAATGCAACCCCATTTTTACCCTGCTAACCGAGTAGATACTGTGCCACTCCTGTGGATAATTTGGTCGTGGTGGATCTTTGAACAGTTGAACTTGTTCACAATCAGGATCGTGGATCCTGCATGGATGAAGCGATGGATCAAACGCAGGTTTTTATAGTTTAAGTCTATGTATATTAATTGTTTTTTTGTATTTTCATTGTGTGGCGGAACAGGCTGGCGCTTTTTTGTTATCGTCAAGAAGTACTGTATATACCCGTTTGCTAACAGCTTTATGCACAGTCTGGGTGGGCAACTTGGGCGGGAGGATCGTTGAATTTGTTTATAACTATGTTTGAAATGGAAAGTTATTCATGAAACAGGGGATTCACTCCCTGTTTGCTGCCACGGAGTGAATGTGGAACAATCTCCTTATAGATTCAGCCTTTATAAGGTGATCACGTGATTGATGGCGACGGATTTCGTCCCAATGTCGGTATCGTGATCTGTAACCGTGAAGGACAAGTGTTGTGGGCTAAACGCTATGGGCAGCACTCCTGGCAGTTTCCGCAGGGGGGAGTTGATGATGGTGAAACGCCAGAGCAGGCCATGTATCGAGAGCTGTATGAGGAGATTGGCCTCAAGCCCGAAGATGTGACCATTTTGGCCACCAGTCGTAACTGGCTAAAGTATCGTTTACCCAAACGTCTTGTCCGCTGGGACAGTTCACCGGTCTGTATTGGCCAAAAGCAAAAATGGTTCCTGTTACAACTGGGTCAGGGCAGGGAGTCGCGGATCCAGTTCGGCTGTCATGGCCATCCCGAATTTGACGATTGGCGTTGGGTCAGCTTCTGGTACCCGGTACGCCAGGTCGTCTCGTTCAAGCGGGAGGTTTACCGTCGGGTCATGACAGAGTTTGTCCCGCTGGCGATGCCGGTGCCGGCAGTACAGGTCAACAAGAAGGATGGACGGCGTAACCGTCCTCGTTAAGGAGCACTATTAGTTGTTAACGGAGCTGAGACGTATCGTCGAGAGCATGGCCGAGGCTAACACCCTCGAGCAGGCTCTGCAGGCCCTGGTAAGCCAGACCCGGCAGGCCATGGCCGTAGACTGCTGCTCTGTGTACGTCTCGGAACCCGAGATGCGTCGCTATCGCTTGGCTGCCACCGACGGGTTGGCATCCTCTGCGGTTGATAAGGTGACCCTGCCATACGAGCAGGGCATCGTCGGATTAGTGGGCCAGCGAGAAGAGCTGATCAACCTGGCCGATGCTCCCGCTCACCCCAGTTTCAAATTCCTGCCCGATGTTGCCGAAGAGGCGTTCCGCTCCTTCCTTGGTGCCCCCATCATGCACCAGCGTCAGGTGGTCGGCATTCTGGTGGTCCAGCAGAAGGAGAGTCGCCGCTTCGATGAGGGTGAGGAGTCCTTCATGGTCACTCTGGCTGCCCAGCTGGCAGCGCGTATCGCTCAGGCGCAAGCTAAGGGGTGGCTGCAGAAGACCGACTGGAGCAAGCCGCTGCGTGGCATTGCCGGGGCCAGCGGTATTGCCATTGCCAAGGCCTGGGTGTGGCGGCCGCGCAAGGCGCTCTCGTCCATCACTCCGCGCAAGGATGAAGACCATGGGAACCAGCTGGCGCGGCTGGAGCTGGCTGTGGAGGAGGTTCGTCACGATCTGGAGAGTCTGGCGCTGCGTTTTCGCGAGAGTTACAGCCAGGATTCGGTGGCGATCTTCGACATCTACCTCCATCTGCTGAACGATCCCGGCTACATCAAGCCCATTCGCAACAAGGTGAGCAAGGAGCACTGGACTGCGGTCTCTGCGGTCAAGCTCATCAGCGATCGCTTGATCGAGCAGTTCAAGGGGATGAAGGACCCTTACCTGCAGGAGCGCTCCACTGACGTGAAGGATATCGCCCAGCGGCTGATCAGCCGACTGGTGCAGAACGAACCGGAACATATCGCCATCGGCGAACCGGTGGTGCTGGTTGCCGACGAGGTGACCGCCACTATTCTGGCAGAAGTACCTCGCGAGTATTTGACCGGGGTGGTATCGCTCAAGGGCGGCACTAACTCCCATGCCGCCATTTTAGCCCGCGCCATGGGGGTGGCCGCCATCATGGGTGTTGATCTGCCCCTTGGCGACATCGGCGGTCGTATGTTGGTGGTCGATGGCTACAGCGGCGATCTCTTCATCGAACCCAATCAGGTGATCCTGACCGAGTATCGCCAACTGCTCAATGAAGAGCGGGCGCTCGATACGCTGGTGCGCAGCGTCGATAACCTGCCATCCGAGACCGCCGATGGCACCAAGGTCTCTCTGCTGCTCAACGCCGGGCTCAGTGCCGATACCGAGATCTCCCTCAATCAGCTGGCGGACGGGGTCGGGCTCTATCGCACCGAGATCCCCTTTATGCTGCAGGAGAGCTTCCCTTCCGAGTGGGAGCAGACTGCCCGCTATCGCGGCATTCTGGAAACCTACCGCAACCGGCCGGTCTGCATGCGGACGCTGGATGTGGGGGGCGACAAGCCGCTACCCTATTTCCCCATCGTCGAGGAAAATCCCTTCCTTGGCTGGCGGGGGATCCGGATCACCCTGGATCACCCCGAACTGTTTCTGGTGCAGCTCAAGGCGATGCTGCGGGCCAGTGAAGGGCTGGACAATCTGGCCATCATGCTGCCGATGATCAGCAGCGTTAGCGAAATCAAAGCCTCCCGTCGTCTGCTGGATCAGGCGTGGCGGGAAGTATCGGAAGAGGCGGCCAGCCGCGATGCGGTGATCCGCTACCCCAGCCTCGGGGTGATGATCGAGGTGCCCTCAGCCCTCTTTATCTTGCCGGAGATGGCGCCGCTCATCGACTTCTGGTCGGTGGGCAGCAATGACCTGACCCAGTACCTGCTGGCGGTGGATCGCAACAATTCCCGGGTTGCCAACATCTACGATGCCTTCCACCCTGCGGTGATCCGTGCCCTGCAACAGCTGGTTGATGCCTCCCATCGCTACCAGAAGCCGGTGTCTGTCTGTGGTGAGCTGGCCGGTGATCCGGTCGGTGTACTGCTGCTGCTCGCCATGGGCTATCGCCGCTTCAGTATGAACACCCACAACATCGCCCGGATCAAGTACGTGCTGCGTCAATCCACCCTGAGCGAGCTGACCGAACTGATGGCCGATGGCCTCAAACATGACAATCCCCATGTGCTGCGCGGCCTGTTTGCCCGCTATCTGGAGGAGCATGGTTTGGGCGGTTTGCTGCGAGCCGGTCATAAATCGAAACAGAGTGATTGATAATCATGCCTTGTCCCTGCTGACGAATGATCGGAAAATGCGGCTTTTCTTATGACTGGGGCCGCTTATGCAGCACGATGGATATTGGGTTTTCTCGCAGATTGATCCCGTAGCATTCAGTTTGGGACCACTATCGGTACGCTGGTATGGTCTCATGTACCTGTTTGGTTTCGCTTTTGCCATGTGGCTAGCCGGCCGTCGCGCCGATGCACCGAACAGCGGCTGGACCCGCAACGAGGTGTCGGATCTGCTGTTCTACGGTTTCCTCGGGGTGATCCTCGGTGGCCGTGTCGGTTACGTGCTGTTCTACAACTTCGATCTCTTCCTCGCGGATCCCACCTACCTGTTCAAGATCTGGACCGGTGGCATGTCGTTCCACGGCGGCCTGATCGGGGTTATCACCGCGATGGTCTGGTTTGCCCACAAGACCAAGCGCCACTTCTTCACCGTGGCCGACTTTGTGGCGCCGCTCATTCCGTTTGGCCTCGGCGTTGGCCGGATCGGCAACTTCCTCAACGGCGAGTTGTGGGGCCGGGTCACCGATGTGCCTTGGGCCATCATCTTCCCGGAAGCCGGCCCCGAGCCGCGTCATCCCTCCCAGCTCTACCAGTTCGCACTGGAAGGGGTGGTACTGTTCATCATTCTCAACCTGTTCTGGCGCAAGAACCCGCCACGCGGCGCCATCTCCGGCATGTTCCTGCTGTTCTACGGCCTGTTCCGCTTCCTGGTGGAGTTTGTGCGCCAGCCGGACAGCCAGCTTGGTCTCTACTTCCAGGAGATCAGCATGGGCCAGATCCTCTCCACCCCGATGATTATCGCCGGTGCCCTGATGATTTGGGTCGCCTACAAGCGCCCGCAGTTGTTCGGTAATGCCATCAAGGAGGCGAAATAATGCGAGCTTATCTCGACCTGATGCAAAAGATCCTCGATGAGGGCACCGTCAAGTCCGACCGTACCGGCACCGGTACCGTCTCCCTGTTCGGCCATCAGATGCGCTTCAATCTGGCGGAAGGTTTCCCGCTGGTGACCACCAAGAAGTGCCACCTGCGCTCCATCATTCACGAGCTGCTGTGGTTCCTCAATGGCGATACCAATACCGCCTATCTGAAGGAAAACGGCGTCAGCATCTGGGATGAGTGGGCAGACGAGAATGGCGAGCTGGGGCCGGTTTACGGCGCTCAGTGGCGCTCCTGGCCTGCGGCCGACGGCTCTGTCATCGACCAGATCCAGAAAGCGGTGGATGACATCAAGCACAACCCGGATTCGCGCCGCATCATCGTCTCCGCCTGGAACGTGGGCGAGCTGGACAAGATGGCGCTGGCCCCATGCCACGCCTTCTTCCAGTTTTATGTGGCGGATGGCAAGCTCTCCTGCCAGCTCTACCAGCGCAGCTGTGATGTGTTCCTCGGCTTGCCGTTCAACATCGCCAGCTACGCCCTGCTGACCCACATGATGGCCCAGCAGTGCAATCTGGAAGTGGGTGACTTCGTCTGGACCGGCGGTGATGTGCACCTCTACTCCAACCACATGGAGCAGACTGCCCTGCAGCTCTCTCGCGAGCCGCGTCCGTTGCCGCAACTGGTGATAAAGCGCAAACCTGACTCCATCTTCGACTACAAGTTCGAGGATTTCGAGATCGAGGGTTATGACCCTCACCCCGGGATCAAGGCGCCCGTCGCCATCTGATAGCAAGGCGCCTCAGGGCGCCTTTTTTATGCAGCTGAATAATTGAAAATTCACTTTGTTGATTAATGAGAGGGTGGCCAGAGACGAGGCGAAAACCTGCCTATAGCAGGTATGTTCTGTTTTGCCTTCGGTTTTTTCGTTGTGTTGAGCAGCAAGAAACGATTTTCCATTGGTTGTTGCAGGATATAGACTCAAATCAAAGCAATGCGGTGGGAAATTTAACCATGAGTGACGTAATCAAAAAGTTCCTGAAGCTGGAGGCTGCCTCCGGAATTATTCTGATCATGGCGGCCATGCTGGCAATGATTTTAGCCAATACCGCGCTTGCTGGCGGGTATCAGGCGTTTCTCGACACGCCGGTGCAGGTGCGCATCGCAGCCCTCGACATCAACAAGCCGCTGCTGCTGTGGATCAACGATGGTTTTATGGCGATCTTCTTCCTGCTGGTTGGTCTGGAAGTGAAGCGTGAAATGCTGGAAGGGGCGCTCTCCACCCGGGTTCAGGCGACCTTCCCGGCCATCGCGGCGGTGGGCGGCATGCTGGCGCCGGCCTTGATCTACGCCTTTTTCAACTATTCGGACGACGTGGCGCGCGCTGGCTGGGCGATTCCGGCTGCGACCGACATCGCCTTTGCCCTCGGGGTGATGGCGCTGCTCGGCAAGCGGGTGCCGGTGAGCCTCAAGGTGTTCCTGCTGGCGCTGGCCATCATGGATGACCTCGGCGTCATCATCATCATCGCGCTGTTTTATACCCAGCAGCTGTCGCTGGAGGCGCTGGCCATCGGTATTCTGGCAACCCTCACCCTGCTTTGGATGAATCGCCGCGGTGAGGACAGGATCAGCCTCTACATGCTGGTCGGTCTGGTGCTTTGGGTGGCGGTGCTCAAGTCTGGCGTTCATGCGACCCTGGCCGGCGTAGTTGTGGGTTTCATGATCCCGCTTAAGGGCAAGCGCTATGCCTCGCCGCTCAAGCATCTGGAACATTCATTGCACCCCTGGAGCGCTTACCTGATCCTGCCGTTGTTCGCCTTCGCCAACGCAGGGGTCTCGCTGGACGGTATTGGTCTGTCTGCGCTGATGAGCCCGGTGCCGATGGGCATCATGCTGGGGCTGTGTATCGGCAAGCCGCTCGGGGTGTTCACCATCAGTTGGTTGGCCGTGAAGTTGGGTATTGCCCAATTGCCACGGGGGGTTAATTTCAAGCAGATTTTTGCGGTCAGTATCCTCTGTGGTATCGGGTTCACCATGTCGATGTTTATTGCGTCGCTGGCCTTTGAGCACGGCGGCCTGGACTACGGTAGCTACTCGCGGTTGGGGATACTGGTCGGTTCCACTGTCGCCGCTGTAGTGGGGTATCTGGCATTGCGGGCCTCGTTACCTAAAGGTGAAGGAGATCAGCGTTCGGAGGGATTATGAGAATACAGACCGGGTTGTTGATGTTGCTGCTGAGCCCCATGGCGCTGGCCGGCGGGCTGGAGGATTGCAAGCAGGACGCCGCCTCGGCGAACTGCTCTGCCTATCTGAATGGAGTGGTAGACAGTGCCCTGCTGCTGGGGGACAAGCAGGCCAAGGCGCGCTTTGGCGAGACCTTTTCCGAGCGGGCGTTGAGCAGTCGGGCTGGCGAGATGGTCAAACATTCCAACAAACGCTATTGCGCCGAGCGAATGCCGGACAAGGCACGCCTAAAGGCCAGCCTGATGGAGCAGTTTGGCGCGAACAAGGTTGACTCGGTCAGCGACATGTATGACATTCTGGCGGTTGAACTCAGCTGCTACCGGAGTCCGCGAACAGCGGGAACCCCATCGGATGTCACACCTTAACTACAACCATCTCTACTATTTTTGGATGACTCAGAAGAAGGGCTCCGTTACCCAGGCAGCGGAAGCCCTTTTTTTGACCCCGCAAACCGTCACCGGCCAGATCAAGCTGCTGGAGCAGCGGCTCGGTGGCAAGCTACTCAAACGTAAGGGGCGATCCCTCGAGGCGACCGAGCTCGGTCAGCTGGTGTTTCGCTATGCCGACAAGATGTTCAGCCTCTCCTACGAGATGCTCGATATCGTCAACTACCGCAAGGAGAGCCAGATCCTGTTCGACGTCGGCATCGCCGATGCCCTCTCCAAACGCCTTGCCAGCCGCGTGCTGCTCTCCGTTATCCCCAATGATGGCTCCATCCACCTGCGCTGCTTCGAATCGACTCACGAGCTGCTGCTGGAGCAGCTGAGCGAGCACAAGCTCGACATGATCCTCTCCGACTGTCCGGTGGACTCCAGCCAGCATGCGGGGCTGCTCTCCAAGCGATTGGGGGGCTGTGGCGTCAGCTTCTTCTGTAAGGCACCATTGCCCGAGAAGCCTTTTCCTGCCTGTCTGGAGGAGCGCAAACTGCTGATCCCCGGTCGCCGTACCGCCATGGGGCGCCAGTTGACCCAGTGGTTCGAGCAGCAGGGGGTGTCGCCCAGCATCCTCGGTGAGTTTGACGATGCGGCTTTGATGAAGGCCTTTGGTTTCTTCAATCAAGGGATTTTTATGGCTCCCACCATCTATCGGGAGGAGATCCTGGAAGGGGAAGGTGTCATGTTAATCGGTGAAACCCTGGATTTGATGGAAGAGTACTACGTTATCTTCGCTGAGCGGATGATCCAGCACCCGGCGGTTAAACGGGTGTGCGAGAGTGACTTTACCTTCCTGTTTGCCGGGCAGGAGAACTTCTCGACCATTCAGCCAACGACCCTGTCGTTTTAAAACGATGCGTCAGCACGTATCATTGACGATAAGCGGCAGAGGAGAGATGTGATGCAACTTGAAGAGATGGAGGCCAATGCGAGTCAAGCGGTGGCCTTGCTCAAGGCGCTGGCCAATGAACGGCGGCTGTTTATCTTGTGCCAATTGCTGGAGCGGGAGTTGTCGGTGGGGGAGCTCAACGAGCGGTTGGGATTGAGTCAGTCTGCCTTGTCACAGCATCTGGCATTGCTGCGGCGGGATGAGCTGGTGACGACGCGTAAAGAGGCCCAGACGGTCTACTATTCGCTGCGCAGCCATGAGGTGCGTGAGGTAATCAGTTTGCTGCATCGACTTTATTGCAGCGCAGATAAATAAAAAACCGGCACGAAGGCCGGTTTTTTTAGCGTAAGTCAGCCGAGGCTGATTAAGCCATAGCTTTGATCTGGGCAGACAGGCGGCTCTTGTGACGAGCAGCTTTGTTCTTGTGGATCAGGCCTTTAGTAGCCATGCGATCCATGATCGGCTGAGCGGTAGCAAAAGCAGCTACGGCAGCAGCTTTGTCGCCAGAAGCGATTGCAGCAATTACTTTCTTCAGATAGGTACGGGTCATTGAACGACGGCTGGCGTTGTGTTGACGACGTTTCTCTGACTGAATCGCGCGCTTCTTAGCAGATTTGATGTTAGCCAAGGTAAAACTCCTAAAACTGTCTTAGCGAGTGTATTGAAAAGGCCCGGAAATATGCCTTCTCAACCACATAATGTCAAATGATTTGTGCAAATAAACACCGCCTCCCGGTGGTGTGTCAGTTGGGAGGCGGTTAAACTGTCGGCCGATTCTAGCAGCATTCTTTTCATTCTGACAGTTCCAGAGGCCTCGTCTTGAGTAAGAAATTGATCAAATCCGGCATGATAGTGTCCGGAATGACCCTGGTGTCCCGTGTAATGGGCTTGGTTCGTGATGTTGTCATCGCCAATCTGCTCGGTGCAGGTGTGGCCGCCGATGTCTTCTTCTTTGCCAATCGCATCCCCAACTTTTTGCGCCGATTGTTCGCTGAAGGTGCTTTCAACCAGGCATTTGTCCCCGTGATGACGGAGTACAAGAAAAATGGCGACGAGCGCGAAGTGCGTGAATTGCTGGCCGCGGTGGCGGGTACGCTGGGGGGCATAGTGACGGTGGTCACCCTGCTCGGGGTGCTGGGTTCGGGTGTGCTGACCGCACTGTTTGGCTGGGGTTGGTTCTGGGACTGGCTGCATGGCGGGCCAGCGGCCGAGAAGTTCGAGCTGGCCAGCCTGATGCTCAAAATTACTTTCCCCTATCTCTGGTTCATCACCTTTACCGCCATGGCGGGGGCCATTCTCAACACTTTCGGCCGCTTCGGGGTCTCCTCGTTCACGCCGGTGTTTCTCAATCTCACCATGATTGCGGCAGCCTGGTGGATCGCGCCCCTGATGGATCGGCCAGAGATAGCCCTCGCCATCGGTGTCTTTCTGGGTGGTCTGGTGCAGTTCCTGTTCCAGTATCCCTTCCTGCGCCAGATCAACATGCTGGTATGGCCCAAGTGGGGCTGGCATCACCCCGGGGTGGTGAAAATTCGCACCCTGATGATCCCGGCGCTGTTTGGCGTCTCGGTCAGTCAGATCAACTTGCTGATCAACACCATGCTGGCTTCCTTCCTCGCCACCGGCGCCATCAGCTATCTCTATTACTCGGATCGCCTGCTGGAGTTTCCCCTCGGCCTGTTTGCGGTGGCGATCAGTACCGTGATCCTGCCTGCGCTGGCCAAGAAGCATGTGGATGCTGACCCGGCCGACTTCTCCCGCACCATGGATTGGGGCGTGCGGATGGTGATGTTGCTTGGATTGCCTGCCATGGTCGGCATCGCGGTGCTGCGCGAGCCCATTTTGCGGGTGCTGTTCATGCGCGGTGAGTTCGGCATGCATGAGGTTGCCATGTCCAGCGCCAGCTTGCTGGCGTCCACCACAGGTCTGCTCTCCCTGATGCTAATCAAGGTGCTGGCACCGGGCTATTACGCCCGTCAGGATACCCGAACGCCGGTGCGGATCGGGGTGATGTCGATGATCGCCAACATGGTGTGCAACATCGCATTCATCTTTCCGCTCGGTTATGTGGGGCTGGCGCTCTCGACCGCCTGCTCCGGTACCCTGAATGCGGCACTGCTATTCAAGGGGTTGTATCAGCAAGATGTTTACCGTCCTTCCCGCAATACCGGGGTGTTCTGTCTCAAGTTGCTGGTAGCGACGGTATTGATGGGGGGGCTGCTTGCCTATCTGTCGCCGGATCTCGCCCAGTGGGGGGCGTGGAGCATGGGCAAGGCCAGTTTGCAGCTGACCATGCTGCTGGTGCTGGGTGCTGGGCTCTATGCCGCTGTGCTGCTGGTGCTGGGGGTTAGACCACGACATCTTAAAGCTGGTCAGCAGTAGCGGTGGCCCTGGGGGCGATGCGGGAATGTGTCACTGGTGCGCGCGATTTGCTCCAGATAGCTGAAATAGGACCATGAGGGCTGACCCTGCCTGCTGCCTGTTATATAATCCGCCGATTTCCATGGCAGCAACGCACAAGGCACTGATGGAGCTTATTCGCGGCATTCACAATCTCAAACCCCGCCACCGGGGATGTGTATTGACCATTGGCAACTTTGATGGGGTTCATCAGGGTCACCATGCGGTATTGGCACGTCTCAAGGCGAAAGCGGCCCGACTGGGATTACCTGCCTGTGTCATGTTGTTCGAACCGCAGCCGCTGGAGCTGTTCGCCGGTAGTGATGCGCCAGCTCGCCTTAGCCGGTTGCGAGAGAAGTACGAAGCACTGCAAGGGCTGGATATTGACCGGCTGCTCTGCGTGCGTTTTAGCCAGCGCTTTGCCGAGCAGGCTGCCTCGACCTTCATCGAGCAGTTGTTGGTGGAGACGCTCGGGGTGCGCTATCTGGTGGTCGGCGACGATTTTCGTTTCGGCAAGGGGCGGCAAGGGGACTTCCACCTGCTGGAGGAGGCGGGTCATCGCTTCGGGTTCGAGGTGATCAGTACCCAGAGCTTCCAGCTCGAACGGCAACGGGTCAGCAGCACACTCGTACGCGAGGCGCTCAAAGCGGGCCGGATGGCGGAAGTGGAGCTGATGCTCGGCCGCCCCTATACCATCAGCGGCCGGGTGGCCCACGGCGACAAGCTGGGGCGCACCATAGGTTTTCCCACCGCCAATCTGGCCCTCAAGCGCCAGGTGATCCCGGTCGGTGGCGTGTTTGCGGTGGAAGTGATATGTTCCGGCAAGACCTTCCCCGGTGTAGCCAATGTGGGTGTACGGCCGACCTTGAGCGGTACACAAGCCAGATTGGAAGTACATCTATTTGATTTTTCTGGTGATCTATATGGTCAACAGGTCAAGGTGCTGCTTCGCCACAAGCTGCGCGAAGAGCAGAAGTTTGCCTCTTTCACTGCCTTGAAAGAGCAGATCGAACGAGATGCCCTGGCAGCCCGAGCCTGGTTCGGGCTGCCACAATTCAATTTACCCAGCACTCTTTTAGAAAAGAAGGGAACCCAGGACTGATGAGCGACTATAAACACACCCTGAATCTGCCGGAAACCGAGTTTCCGATGCGTGGCGATCTGGCCAAGCGCGAACCCAACATGCTGAAACGTTGGTACGATCAGGATCTCTACGGCGCTATTCGCCGCGCCAAAGCGGGCAAGCCTTCTTTCATTTTGCATGACGGCCCCCCCTATGCGAACGGCAATATTCACATCGGTCACTCGGTCAACAAGATCCTCAAAGACATCATCATCAAGTCCAAGGGCCTCTCCGGTTTCGACTCCCCCTATGTACCGGGTTGGGATTGCCACGGTCTGCCCATCGAGCTGAAAGTAGAAGGCATGGTCGGCAAGCCAGGTGTGAAAGTCTCCGCTGCCGAATTTCGCGCCGAGTGCCGCAAGTACGCCAAGACCCAGATCGACGCGCAGAAGACCGACTTCATCCGTCTGGGTGTGCTGGGTGACTGGGACAACCCCTACCTGACCATGGATTTTGGTACCGAAGCCAACATCATCCGCTCCATGGCCAAGATCGTTGAAAATGGCCACCTGCACAAAGGCTCCAAGCCGGTGCACTGGTGTACCGACTGTGGCTCTGCGCTGGCTGAGGCCGAAGTGGAGTACTACGACAAGAACTCCCCCTCCATCGATGTGCGCTTCAAAGCCGTTGACGAGGCGACCGTGGCCGCCAAATTTGATTGCGCCGAAGGCCACAACGGCAAGGGCCCGATCTCTGCAGTGATCTGGACCACTACCCCGTGGACCCTGCCAGCCAACCGTGCCATTGCCATGCACGCCGATCTCGACTATGCGCTGGTGCAGGTCGAAGGGGAGCAGCCGGAGCGTCTGATCCTGGCCGCTGAACTGGTCAAGGATGTGATGGATCGTGCCGGTATCGAGCGCTTCCATAACCTGGGTTATGCCAAGGGTGCTGCGCTTGAGCTGCTGCGCTTCAACCACCCCTTCTACAGCTTCGATGTGCCGGTGGTGCTGGGTGACCACGTCACCCTGGATGCCGGTACCGGCGCCGTGCACACCGCCCCTGGCCATGGTCAGGAAGACTTCGTGGTTGGCCAGAAGTACGGTCTGGAAGTGGCTAACCCGGTTGGCAGCAACGGCGTTTATCTGCCGGATACCGAACTGTTTGCCGGCCAGCATGTATTCAAGGCCAACGCCTCAGTGGTCGAGGTGCTGACCGAGCGCGGTGCTCTGCTGCATCACAAGGTATTCAACCACTCCTACCCGCACTGCTGGCGCCACAAGACCCCGATCATCTTCCGTGCCACTCCGCAGTGGTTCATCAGCATGGAGCAGAAAGGTCTGCGCCAGCGCGCGCTGGAAGAGATCGAGCGTATCGAGACCGATGGCCTCAACAGCGAGCTCAAGCAAAGTGGTTGGGTTCCGGCTTGGGGTAAAAACCGTATCCAGGCGATGGTCGAGAACCGCCCGGATTGGTGTATTTCCCGTCAGCGTACCTGGGGCGTGCCTATTTCGCTGTTTGTTCACAAAGATACTCAGGCGTTGCACCCCGAATCCGTGCGCCTGATGTTTGAGGTGGCCAAGCGAGTCGAGCAGTCCGGGATCCAGGCATGGTGGGATCTGGACAAGGCCGAGCTGCTGGGCAGCGATGCCGACATGTACGACAAGGTACCTGACACCCTGGACGTCTGGTTCGACTCAGGTTCCACTCACTCCTCCGTGGTGGATGCTCGTCCCGAGTTCAACGGCAAGTCAGCAGATCTCTATCTGGAAGGTTCTGACCAGCACCGTGGCTGGTTCATGTCCTCCCTGATGATCGGCGTGGCGATGAAAAACAAGGCTCCTTACAACCAGGTGCTGACCCACGGCTTCACCGTGGATGGCCAGGGTCGCAAGATGTCCAAGTCCATCGGTAACGTGGTCAGCCCGCAGGACGTGATGAACAAGCTGGGTGCCGATATCCTGCGTCTGTGGGTAGCGAGCACTGACTACACCGGCGAGATGACCGTCTCTGACGAGATCCTCAAACGCTCTGCCGATGCCTATCGTCGCATCCGCAACACCGCCCGCTTCCTGCTGGCCAACCTGAACGGCTTCAATCCGGCGACCGACATGGTGGCGCCTGCCGACATGGTAGTGGTGGATCGCTGGGCTGTGGGTCGTGCTAAAGCGGTGCAGGCCGAGATCATGGCGGCATTCGACGAGTACAACTTCCACGGCGTGACCCAGAAGCTGATGCAGTTCTGCTCCATCGAGATGGGCTCCTTCTATCTGGATGTGATCAAGGATCGTCAGTACACCGCCAAGGCTGACAGCCTGGCCCGTCGCTCCTGTCAGACTGCCCTTTATCACATCGTTGAGGCCATGGTGCGCTGGATGGCACCGATCATGAGCTTCACCGCTGACGAGATCTGGGCACTGCTGCCGGGTGAGCGCGGCGAGTTCGTCTTCACCGAAGAGTGGTATGACGGCCTGTTCGGGTTGGCTGCGGGTGAAACCCTCAACGACGATTTCTGGGCCGAGATCCTCACTGTACGCGGTGAAGTGAACAAGGCGCTGGAAGTAGCCCGTGGCGAGAAGCGTATCGGTGGCTCCCTGCAGGCCGAGTTGACCTTGTTCGCCAAACCGGAGCTGGCTGCGCGCCTGAACGCCTTGGCCGATGAGCTGCGCTTCGTGCTGCTCACTTCCAAGGCCAAGGTGGTGGTGGCTGACACTGCGCCTGAGGGCTCTGTGGCGACCGAGCGTGATGACCTGTGGCTCTGCGTCGCCCAGTCTGCTGCCGCCAAGTGCGACCGCTGCTGGCACCATGTGGAAGACGTGGGCACCATCGCCGGTCACGAAGAGATCTGCGGTCGCTGTGTGACCAACGTTGAGGGTGACGGCGAAACTCGTCAATTTGCCTGATGAACATGACTCACAACGCGATGCATAACAAAACCGGCCTGCGTTGGCTGTGGCTGGCGCTGCTGGCCTTTGTACTGGACCAGGCGAGCAAGCTCGCCGTGGTCAAGTTGCTGCCATTTGGTTACCCGGGGGTGGAGATCACCCCCTTTTTCAATCTGGTCCATGTCTACAACAAGGGCGCTGCATTCAGCTTTCTGGCTGATCAGGGAGGCTGGCAGCGCTGGTTCTTCGCGGTGCTGGCGTTTGCCATCTGTGGTCTGCTGATCCACTGGCTGCGCAAGCAGTCGGTGACCCAGCGTTGGAGCGGCATCGCCTATTCCCTGATCATCGGTGGCGCCCTTGGTAACGTCTTTGATCGGTTGGTGCTGGGCCATGTGGTTGATTTCCTAGACTTTTATTGGCAGCGTTCCCACTGGCCAGCGTTCAATCTGGCTGACAGCTTCATCTTTATCGGGGCTGCCATGATAGTGCTGGAAGGCTTCCGCTCCGAGAAGAAGGAGGTGGCATGAGTCAGCCTATCGCCGCTGAGATTACAGCCAACAGCAGCGTGCTGTTTCACTTCTCCATCAAGCTGGAAGATGGATCTGTGGCCGACAGCACTGCGCTGCAGGGCAAACCAGCCCGTTTGCGGATGGGGGATGGTAGCCTGACGCCCACCTTCGAGCAGTGCCTGCTGGGCCTGTGCGAAGGGGAGAGCAAGAGCTTTACGTTGGCGCCCGAGCAGGCGTTTGGCCTCGCCAATCCCGACAACATCTACCATCTCGACCGTGCAAAATTTGGCGCCGATGTGGAGCCAAAAGTCGGTACCATCATACTGTTCGACCAGCCCAATGGCAGCGAGCTGCCCGGTATCATCCGGGCGGTGGCAGGGATGTCGGTGACGGTCGATTTCAACCACCCGCTAGCCGGGCATACCGTCACCTTCGAGGTGGAGATCCTGAGCGTTGATGACGAGGAGAAGGTGCACTAATGGATATTCTGCTCGCTAACCCTCGTGGTTTCTGCGCTGGAGTTGATCGTGCCATCAGCATTGTCGAGAGCGCGCTGGAGAAGTTCGGTGCCCCCATCTATGTCCGTCACGAAGTGGTACATAACCGCTATGTGGTGAACAAGTTGAAGGATGCGGGGGCGGTCTTCGTCGAGGAGCTCGATGAGGTGCCGGACGACAGTATCGTCATCTTCTCCGCTCACGGTGTGGCCAAGTCGGTGCGCGAGATGGCCAAGTCCCGTGCCCTCAAGGTATTCGATGCCACCTGTCCGCTGGTGACCAAGGTACATATGGAGGTCCATCGCGCCAGCCGCAAGGGCTCCGAGGCTGTGCTTATCGGTCACGCCGGTCACCCTGAAGTGATCGGCACCATGGGGCAGTACGAGAATCGCGAAGGCGGCATGTATCTGGTGGAGACACCGGAAGATGTGGCCAAGCTCAAGGTGAAGAATCCGGATGATCTCTGCTTTGTCACTCAAACCACCCTGAGCGTGGATGAGACCTCGGACGTCATCGATGCGCTGCGCCAGCACTTCCCCAAGATCCAGGGGCCGCGCAAGGATGACATCTGCTACGCCACCCAGAACCGTCAGGATGCGGTGCGGGAGATGGCTGGGCTGGTGGATGTGATGCTGGTGGTTGGGTCACGCAACTCATCCAACTCTAACCGGCTGCGGGAGCTGGCCGAGAAGGTGGGTACTACAGCCTATCTTATCGATGATGCCACCATGATTGAGGCTGCTTGGCTCACCGGCATTAACGCCATCGGCGTGACGGCCGGGGCTTCTGCACCAGATGTGTTGGTACAGCAGGTTATCGCCCGTTTGCGTGAGCTGGGTGGCAAAGCGGTGGCCGAGCATCCAGGTCGTGAAGAGAATGTGGTATTTGAGGTTCCTCCCGAACTTAGAATAATTTGAGTGCAGCCAGGAAGGCTTAAGAATAAAGTGCAATGATGATGACGCCGGGTTTGTTCTAGTGACAGGCTCGGCGTTAAACTTATCTCGCAGTCAGTCACCAAGGATGGGATATGATTGGATACTCTCGTGGTTTTTCTCTTATTGAGCTGATGATTGTCGTCGCTATTGTGGCGATTCTCGGCACCATCGCTTACCCCTCTTATCAGCAATATGTGCTGACCAGTCATCGTGTCGAAGCCAAAAAAATGCTGCTGGATGCCGCCAATCGGCAGGAAACCTATTTTATGGATTTCAATCAGTACGCTTCGTCGATTACCTACTTAGGCATCGTGCTTGAGCCCGATGCCCGTTATAGCTTAGAGATTAGTATTTCCGCAGGAGTCCCTAGCCCTAACTTTACTTTGACAGCAACCGCCTCGGGAGCTCAGGAGGCTGATAGTCGCTGTTTTAAATTAATGATTAATCAAGGAAATAAGCAAAAAGAAAAAGATGCCGAAGATAAGGTTGGTAATAAAGTTGATGGGTGTTGGGAGTGAATATGAAATCATCGATTATTTCATCTGCCGGATTTAGCCTATTAGAAGTGATGATCACTGCGGTGATCCTGTCGCTGGGGCTGCTCGGTCTGGTTGCCTTGCAAACCCATTCCAAATTTGCCAGTTATGAAGCTCGCCAGCGTACCATCGCCAGCTGGCTGGCTAACGATATGGTCGAGCGGGTGCGGATCAACAGGGACAGCTGGAGTGAAGAAAGCTCTGCAGCGGTAGGTCTTGCCTCTAATTTAACTCGACCGACTTGCGCATCGGAAGATGGCACTATCAGTAATTGCAGTGCTGCAGATTTACGTAATGCCGACCTTCACTACTGGCAACAAGCCTTGCTTGGGGCCAGTGTTTCGGGTGCGGCATCTTCCTTGAATTCACCTATAGGCTGCGTGGTGCGGCGGGCCAATAATGTGCTGGCGGTCGGGATATTCTGGGCTGGCAAACAAGAGATATCTGATGGGGGGGCTGCCGCTGCGGCAGTGACGCTGATCAATGAGTGTCAGTTATCTAAAACAATCGATGCAGCGAGGCGTCAGTTTATTTTGACGACAACCTTATGAAATCTCATGGATTTACTCTGTTTGAATTGCTTATCGCCATGACGATGGGACTGTTCTTATTGGCGGGAGTTTTTTCGGTCTTTGTAATGTCTCGCTCAAGCTCTGAAGATGCATTTGATCAGAGTGAATTACAGGAAAATGGTCGACTGGCTATTCGACTGATTAGCCAGGATATCAAATGGGCAGGTTTCTTTGGTGCCTATACAGGTCAATCGACCGAGGTAGGCCCCTCCTTAAGAAATGACATCGTAATTGATGACGATGATGACTGCTTGGATGAACGTAACGTTGGAAGCTTGCCATCAAATGCTGGCCCCGCCAGAGGGTTGTGGGTGAGTCGGGTCTCGGCCACCAAATCGCTGGAGGGGCTCACCTGTATTAAGGAAGCTGACCGAGTGGCAAACTCGGATGTTATTAGTATCAAGCGATTGGTAGGGCGTCCTATACCAGCATCAGAGGGATTGGATGCAAACCGCTTTTATATGGCAGCCAATAGTCAGGAGGCGAGGGTCATCAAGGGGAGTGAAACCCGACCACTCTTTGGTGCCAATAATGAGAGCCAGATCTGGGAATATCAGCACTATATCTATTATTTGTCACAAGATAATGGCGTTCCGGTGCTGCGCAAGCGCTATCTGACCGCCGATGGTGGATCTTCCCTGATCGGTGGCGCAATGGCTGAAGGGGTGGAACATATGGTGTTGATGCTCGGCGTCGATGATTCAGTGATCCCCGATGGGCGTATTGATAGATATATGTCAGCAGACCAGATGACCGCCCAGCGTTGGAATGAAGGGCGTGTATTAGGTGTTCGGCTTTTTATATTAATCAGAGCAGCGAAAGAATCAGCACGTTACAAAAATAACAATACCTATCAACTTGGTAATCTGCCACCAATCAAAGGCAATAGCGATGGCTATCGCCGCCTGCTGTTGGAAAGCAGTATTGCATTGCGTAACCAGCAAATTGTTACCCGGAGTGGAACATGAGATCGTTTCAACAACAGCAGGGTATTGCGTTGATAGTCGCGCTGGTCATTCTGGTTCCCTTGACCTTGATTGCTGTGGTGGTCATGCAGTCTAGTGGTATGAGCCTGAAAATGGCCGGTTCCGGTGCCACTCTGCAGCGAGCGGAACACGAGGTTGAAGGCACCTTGGAATCAGCATTGGGAGAGGCGGGTCTGTCAGCACAAATTGCAACGCAGGCGATAGGTGTTTCAGCGGCAATTGGCACAATAACCCCAACCACGACCCTCACAATCAACACCGAAAGTGTATGCAAGCGGAAATTTGAAGCCAGTAGCCAGAATGTGACGCCGGCCTGTCGTTATGCGGAGGCCACCACATCCAGTGCTTATGGCAAGGTGAATAGCCAAATGACCTTTACTGCCGGGGTAGAACAACCCTTGCTCAGTGCCAATTAGGGAGCCAGTAATGAACATAAGGAACTGTTTGTTTACAAGCTTGCTGGTATTGTGTTGCGGAATATCCGGGACATCTTTAGCAGTAGGGACAGGTTATTCCGATGATACCGAATTGTTTATTTATGATTTTGCTAAAGCGGGGGATTTTCGGCCAAAGGTTCTATTTATATTCGATAATTCAGGAAGTATGGGCGAAACAACTTTGCTAGGAAAGGAAGAGTATGACCCTGAATTTCCTTATCCAAGATTGGCATATGATGATGGGAGTAACAGTTTTCTCTATTACTCAACAAATGGAACTCCCCCTCAAACGTTAGATAGTAACAATACCAGACGGTTCTCAACGAGTAAAAATGCTTGTGCCACATCTCGGGAGCCTCTTAACCAAATTGGACTATTCTCATCTGTCTATTGGAATTATGATGTGTCTGGCACTGGAGCTAAAAGAAAAGGGGAGTGGAAGCCATTAAAGAACTATGCGTCCAACACAACCAATATAGTGGATTGTCAACAGGATATTTCAGCAAAAAACAATGATAATAGCGGTTTTACCGGCTCATATCAGTCTGTCTCAGGAACTACTAAAGGTTACCCTGTAAATAGATCAAACAACACTAATATTAATATTCCATGGGTTGATAGTGCTACTCCTGTCGCCCCGAATACGGGTGGAACAGAAGTGCTGACCATATATACCGCCAACTATTTGCGTTGGTATCATGCACCATCCACTATTACCACATCGAGACTAAATGTAGCCAAACAGGCGCTGAGGGAGTTGGTTCGCTCTACGCCAGCGGTAGACTTTGGCCTTGCGGTGTTTAACCAAAATGATGGTAACGGCAGTACCAATAAAAATGGTGGTCGTATCATTAGGCACATTATGGGTAATGATGCCATCTTGGCTGGCGGCAAAACAGGTTCGCAAGATCTTATTGATAAATCAAATAGCCTTTCGGCGGAGACATGGACGCCTCTCTGTGAAACCATGTACGAGGCATATCGTTACTTTGGCGGGCTTGATATCTACTTTGGTGATGATGATGCGAGTCGCAATCCTCAGCGTGATCCTAATGCCGAAATTTCCACGGCTATTAAATATAAGTCGCCATACGATAAGTGCTCTAATAATGGCTATGTCATTTATATGACTGATGGTGCCCCAACGTATGATGCTGCTGCGGATAGTTTGGTAGCGGGATTGCTCAACAGCTCAACTGATCCTAATAAGCCTGGTTATAGTGGCACGGTTGGATATGGGACAGGTAAAGAAAAAAGTTACCTTGCTGCACTTGCTGGTTATATGAAAAACAATGATGTCAATACATCTGCAGCTGGTAAGCAGACGGTCACTACCTTTACCGTTGGGTTTGGTGATGATGCGATTAACGGTGCTGGAGAGTTGTTGAAAAAAACCGCCGATCGTGGTGGCGGAAAATATTATCCCGCCACAGATGCAACTCAGTTAAATGAGGCATTAAAATCTTCATTGCTAGCCATCTTGAAAATGAATACCTCGCTGGTCTCTCCCGCGATTGCCACCAATAACTTTGACCGCACTCGCAGTCTTAATAATATCTACTACGCTATGTTTGAACCGGGAGCTGGCCCGCGATGGAAGGGAAATTTGAAAAAGCTGGTGCTGGCACCTGAGAAAGGTTACGTGGTAGACAGTACTCTATATGAAGATGAGAATGGAAAATCTCAGATAGGATTACCTGCGATTTCCAGTGACGGAACAATTCTTGAGTCAGCAAAAACCTATTGGTCATCCACCACTGATGGTAACAAGGTTGCCGAGGGTGGGGTACAGGAGATGCTGGCAGCTAAAACCAATCGCAATCTTTATATTATTCCCCCTTCCTCTAATACATTAACTTCCTTTAGCAAGTCTGCTCTTGAGGGCATTGCTGGCGGGGCGACGCAGCTACGCACTGTCATGAAGCTGGATAGTGCTGATAGCATGGATGACCTGCTTAATTGGACCAAGGGGATTGATGCGTTTGATGAGAATCAGGATGGTGATAGAACAGATAATCGGGAGCATATTCTTGGTGACCCGTTGCATTCACGGCCATTAGTGATCAACTACGGTTGTACAAAGTCGACAGGACAGACTACATGTACACCTGACTTGCGCATTGTGATGGGAAGTAATGCCGGCTTCTTGCATATGTTTAAAGACAGCGTCAACACGGTTGATGAAAGCTGGGCGGCCATGCCTTATCAATTCATCGCTAATCAGAAAGCACTGCGAGAAAACCTAGATTCGTCGGTTCATCTATATGGTGTAGATTCATCGCCCACTGTGCTGGTTAATGAGTATGTCAAAGATGGTCATATCAAGTCGTCACAAGGTGACAAGGTGTGGTTATTTACCGGGCTGCGGGGTGGTGGTAAGGCCTATTATGCTTTGAATATATCCAATCCGGATTCCCCTTCGCTTATGTGGCGGTTGGATAAAAACAGCGCCGGTTTCAGCAAACTGGGCGAGACCTGGTCGATCCCCGAGGTTGCGTTTATTCCCGGTTATTACACAGAAACCAATGGTAAAAAAACCTATAAGCCGGTCCTGATATTCTCTGGAGGTTATGATCAGGCCAAGAGCTATTTGGGCCAGGGGGCTGAAGACAGCGAAGGGTTGGGTATTTATATCGTGGATGCTGAGGCCGGCACGCTGTTGTTTAGCTTTACCACGGATGCGGCCAGTGCAACCAACAAACAGGTTGCAGGCATGGTTTATAGCATGCCAGGCGCTGTCTCTGTGCTGGACAGCGATGGAGATGGTGTCTCTGACCGGGTTTATGCAGGTGATACCGGCGGTCAGATCTGGCGCATCGACATGAAGGGGACAGAAAAATCCAAGTGGACGGCGATCAAGTTTGCCAGTCTTGGCAATGCCCATTTAACTGGTACTGCCAAGAAGCTGGAAGATGATCGCCGTTTCTTTACTCAACCAGTATTGGTGCGCACCATCAATAAAGGCTGGAAATATGATGGGACAAATTATCTCTACAGTGAGCGCCCGTTTGACGCCGTGCTGATTGGTAGTGGTGATCGTAATCGCCCCTCCTCAGAAGCCATCACCAATAATGTTTATGTGATGCTCCGTGATTACAATGTCAGTCCGAGCTTGTTTGGCGGTACCTCTGAGCCATCAGTGCCATCAACTATCACATTGAACGACCTCTATGATGTGACCAGTGACCCATTTACCGGTTTGAATGAAGAGCAAATCGTTAATACAACCAAGGCTCTTACCAGCAAACAAGGGTGGAAATTCTGGCTCAGTGAAAGCGGTGAAAAATCAATGGGGGCTGGCTTGGTGTTACAAGGCAAGCTCTACTTCACTTCTTTCCTGCCTCAGGTACAGGATTTCCAGCAATGTACCATTCAATCTATCGGTGCCATGCGCCAGTATATGATTGATATGCACTATGGCACTTCGTTCAAATATGTTCTTGATAGCAACAAACAGGAAGTTATTCAGCGTTACGTAGAGGTGCAAAATAAGGTTGCTGATGATCTGGTTATTCATGGTGGGGATGATGGCCGGATCAGGATCATCGGCGGTGCGCCGGGCAAGGAGGTCATCCTCATAGAAGGAAAACCGGAGCGCTGTACCGCTGAAGGTGAATGTTCACAGGGGGCCGAGGAGGCCAAAATGGATATGTCTCCCAAGAAAATCTATCTCTATGAAGGAGAGCAGGGATGAAACGCATACTGCTCTGGCTGGTGAGCTTACCCTTGTTGGTACAGGCTCAAACTGAAGACATAAAATGTTATGTCACTCTGGAAGGTGGCGTGCAGATGGTGTTGCAGCAGCCGGTTGCTGATACCAGCAAGGCAAATCTGGACCGGGTTTTTAAATTAACGGGTTATGAGATTGATGGTGTGGTGCGCCCGGTGATAGAGGTGATCGAGTGCGTACCCCTGGCGGCAACCTTTTCGCTGGCTGCTGCAAAAAAACAAGACGACATTCAACCCAGATAGGTTTGGTGATGGCGTCGGGCAAAGGGGGCTAAGAACAACTCAGCCCCTTTTTTTCGCTCCGGCTTCGCCCTGATGGTGAGACGATAATATCGACTCGTGATGCTTGGTCGATGCAAAACCGGAGTGTCATGTTGGTGCCTATGGCTGTGCCATCCGGGCTAAAGCGTACAAATTGTCGATTGGCCGTGACGGTATGTTTCTCAAGAAAGGGTTCTGTTGCTGATAGCAAGATATCGCCACTTGCAACATTGAGTTGGCGATCCTGATTGGTGTCGATAAAGACAAGCATGCGCTGGGCGCCGGTTTGATTTGCGAGTACACAGCCTTCTTTTGTGGAGTTTCTGACAGGCATGGCAAGACATGCTGTGACGGGTTGCTGTTGTGTGATGGCTTGCCGTTGGCCGAAGATCAGGTGGTCCTGCAGGTTTCTTGTGTAGATGTCGCTGTCGGTAGATGTCAGCAGATTTGCCAATGATGGCAGTCCCAAGGTCAGCAGGATGGTTGTCAGGCTTGCAGATATTAAAAACTCAAGCAGGGTAAATCCATTTCGTGCCATAGCGTATGAGTCCTTGTTCAAAGGAGACTCTAAGCATAGCTATTGGATTGAAATGGATCCTTTTGTGCTCGTGTGTGTTTCGCGGTAGTTAACGCAGGTCATGGACATACAGCACCACTTGCCTGGCTATGGGCGCGCCCGGCAGGCATAACTGCAATCTCAATGCCCTTTTCACCGCTTACACAGAGTGAAAAGATGACCTCGCTATCAGACGTAATGGTGCCATCAGGGGTGAAGCGAAGCGCCTGTGCATCTGCAGAAATGGCCAGTTCTGCAGGAAACTCGGGACTTGCCGTCAGAGTTGTTTCGCTGCCATTGAGCTTCTGATCGCTATTAGTATCGATAAAAGAGAGCAGCCGGGTCGCTCCATTTTGATTGGCAGTAACGCACTCTTCTACAGAATTATTGATAGTGGTCAGGCAGAGAGTAACCGTTTGCTGGTTAGAGATAGCCTGTTGTCTGGCATAGTTTAAGTGGTTGAGAAGGCTTTTTTCCTGGGCCGCCAAATTATTGCTGCCAAGCAGGTTAGAGAGGGAAGGAATACCAATCCCCAACAGAATGACGCCCAGCGCAATGGCTATCATCAACTCCATCAGGGTAAATCCGGCGTTTTTCATATCTGCGAAGGCCTGTCGTTCCGTGACTATCTACAGCTTATCCTTCCCGCAGGTTGCTGTCACACGGTTACGCCTGTCTTGAACTGGCAGATTGCCCCCCTTTTCTTTATCATTCCCCATCATTTTCGAATTCAAGATGCATCGCCATGGCAAAAGCCCTCTCTCTGATGCTTGCCCAGTTGAATCTGACGGTAGGCGCCATCGAAGATAACACTGACAAAGT
Organism: Aeromonas sp. EERV15; assembly: GCF_900079845.1. Taxonomy (NCBI): domain Bacteria; kingdom Pseudomonadati; phylum Pseudomonadota; class Gammaproteobacteria; order Aeromonadales; family Aeromonadaceae; genus Aeromonas; species Aeromonas sp. EERV15. The sequence continues at coordinate 160,783 of NZ_FKKY02000004.1, forward strand.
GCTCGCTGCGGCGGCTCAAGCCGAGCAGCAAGGCGCAGACCTGCTGGTCTGCTCCGAGCTGGCCCTGACCGGCTATCCACCGGAAGATCTGTTGCTGCGTGCCGATCTGATGATCCGGGTTGATGCCGCGTTGGCTCGCATTGCCGCATGGCAGGGCAACTGTGCCATTTTGGTGGGGCATCCCTGGCGTGAAGGGGAGGCGCTCTACAATGCGGCGTCCCTCTATGAGCAGGGCAAGCTGATTGCCCGTTACTTCAAGCAGGACTTGCCCAACTACGGCGTATTTGACGAGAAGCGCTACTTCACTGCTGCCACTGAGACCTGCGTGGTGCCGTTCCGCGGTCACCAGCTGGGGCTGCTGATCTGCGAAGATTTGTGGCAGCCTGGCCCGGCGCTGGCCGCCAAGGCGGCTGGGGCAGAGTTGCTGCTCACCATCAATGCGTCGCCTTACGATCAGGAGAAACCCTGGATCCGCCGCGAGCTGATGGCTGAGCGCTGCGATCAGACCGGTCTGCCGCTGGTCTACCTCAATCAGGTATGCGGTCAGGATGAGCTGATTTTCGACGGCTGCTCCAAGGTGTTCAACAGCCAGGGCGAGCTGACCCACAAACTGGCACCGTTTGCCGAAGAGCTGGCGCTGGTGCGTTTTGCCGATGGTCAGCCGGTGAAAAAGCGGGAACCTGCGGCGCCGCTGGAGCCGTTGGCCGAGACCTATCAGGCGCTGGTACTGGCAGTACGCGATTACGTGACCAAGAACGGTTTCCACGGTGCTGTGCTGGGCCTCTCCGGCGGGATCGACTCAGCCCTGACCTTGGCAATCGCTGCTGACGCCATCGGGGCCGACAAGGTGCAGGCGGTGATGATGCCGTTCCGCTATACCGCCCAGATGAGCGTGGAAGATGCCAAGGAGCAGGCCGAACGGATGGGGGTTGAGTTCAACATCATCTCCATTGAGCCGATGTTCGAAGGGTTTATGACCCAGCTGGCGCCGTTGTTTGAAGGCACCGCCCGCGATACTACCGAAGAGAACCTGCAGGCCCGCTGCCGCGGTGTGCTGCTGATGGCGCTCTCCAACAAGCGTCGTCGCATCGTGCTGACCACCGGCAACAAGAGCGAAATGGCGGTCGGCTATGCCACGCTGTACGGTGACATGGCGGGCGGTTTTGACGTGTTGAAAGATGTGCCCAAGACGCTGGTCTTCAAATTGTGCGAATATCGCAACTCGGTCGACTACGTGATCCCGCAGCGGGTTATCGACCGTCCCCCTTCAGCGGAGCTGGCGCCTGATCAAGTGGATCAGGACAGCCTGCCCCCTTACGACATCCTCGATGCGATCCTCAAGCGCTATGTGGAAGAGGATGCCTCGGTCGCCGACATGGTGGCTGAAGGCTTCGAGGAGGCGGTGGTGCGCAAGGTGATCCGCCTAGTGGATCTCAACGAATACAAGCGCCGTCAGGCGGCGGTCGGGCCCCGTATTACGGCTCGCAACTTTGGTAAGGATCGCCGTTACCCCATTACATCCGGGTTCGGCAAACAGAACTGGTAAGGAGTCACCATGAAGAAGATTGAAGCCATCATCAAACCGTTCAAGCTGGACGATGTGCGCGAGGCCCTGGCCGAGATCGGCATCAACGGCATGACCGTATCCGAAGTCAAAGGCTTCGGCCGCCAGAAGGGCCATACCGAGCTCTATCGCGGTGCCGAATACATGGTCGACTTCCTGCCGAAAGTGAAGGTGGAGCTGGTGGTGCAGGACGAGGATCTCGATGCCTGTCTGGAAGCGATCCAGAATACCGCTCGCACCGGCAAGATTGGTGATGGCAAGATCTTCGTCTGCGAGGTGGAGCGCGTCATTCGTATCCGTACCGGCGAAGAGAACGAAGACGCGATTTGATGTGATGCATGTGCCTCGTAACGATCAAGAGAACGAAGATACAAGCCTTCAGATGTCATGGATGCGCCTCTTCGTGGCTGCGGGCCTGTTGATTAGCCTGACCGCCTGCAGTACCCGTCCACCTGCTCAGCCGGAAAATCTGTGCCAGATCTTTCGCGAGAAACCGGAGTGGCACAAGGCCGCGCTCAAGATGAACGAGAAGTGGGGGACGCCGATCCACGTGATCATGGCCATGATGTATCAGGAGTCCTCTTACGTACATGATGCCCAGCCGCCGATGCAGTATTTCCTCTTCATCCCGACCGGGCGGGCCAGTTCGGCTTATGGTTATGCTCAGGTGAAAGATGAAACTTGGGCTGATTACCAGCGGGAAACCGGCAACAGCTGGAGTGACCGCGATGACTTTGCCGACGCCATCGATTTTATGGGTTGGTACACTAATAAAGCCCAGCGGCTCAATGGCACCTCCAAGTGGGATGCCTATGGCCAGTACCTCAACTATCACGAAGGGTGGGGTGGCTACCGGCGTGGCAGCTATCGCAGCAAGGGGTGGTTGATGAAGACCTCTCGCAAGGTGGAGGCTCGCGCCCAGCGCTACGGCGCCCAGTACCGTCAATGCAAGGACCAGCTCTCCCGTGGGGGCTGGTTCTGGTAACCAAAGCAGGAGTCAGAAATGCCGTTATTGGACAGTTTTACCGTTGACCACACCCGTATGGAAGCGCCAGCGGTGCGTGTGGCCAAGACCATGCAGACCCCGAACAAGGACACCATTACCGTGTTCGACCTGCGTTTCTGCGTACCGAATCAGGAGATCCTCTCCGAGCGTGGTATCCATACGCTGGAGCACCTGTTCGCCGGTTTTATGCGTGATCACCTGAACGGCAACGGCGTGGAGATCATTGACATCTCCCCCATGGGTTGCCGTACCGGCTTCTATATGAGCCTGATCGGCGCTCCGGACGAAGCCCGTGTTGGCGCAGCCTGGCAGGCGGCCATGAGCGACGTGCTGACCGTGCAGGATCAGGCCAAAATCCCCGAGCTGAACGAGTATCAGTGCGGCACCTACAGCATGCACTCGCTGGAAGAGGCCCATGCCATTGCCCGTCATGTGCTGGAGCGCGGCGTTGGCGTTAACCACAATGACGAGCTGGCCCTGCCGGAAGAGAAGCTGAAGAGCCTGTGAGGCTGATGAGCTGTCGCTCATCGGGTCATCTCTTCGGGGAATGTTAAAGAGCCGGTCAGCCATGCTGACCGGCTCTTTTTATCTCGCCCGATCGCAAAAATGGGGATGACTTGCTCCCCTTGCCAACTCTGATTAGGATGGTTTTTGACCTGAATCTGTTGGCGGAGGTGTGACGATGAAAGGGGTATTGCTACGTTGGCTGGCCCGTTACGACGCATGGTGCGAGGAGTGGGGGCTCACTCAGGAGAACCGGCGCTGCTGCACGCCGGGTCGTTATGATGATTCAACCAAAGAGCGAACCTGCGCAGAAGAGGCAGAGCTCAATCAAAATTGCGGGTCACGGCACCGGTAACGCTGTTGTATTCAAAGCCGAGGCCGTTTTCATACTCTGAACCTGTCTGGAAGCGACCCATTGAGTCGCGCAGGATATAGCGGCAGTTATCGTGGCGTAGTCCATTTTCAACTTGGCCCGGGACTCTGATTATTTTTGAATAATAATGTCCCTTGCCATCTTTTTGTCTTGAGGACGTTTGGTCTGTATCGAGTAGCCCTGCGAATAGCAGATCGCAATCCTCTTCGCTGTTGACAGAAATTTCCTCACTATTGCCGCCGGGGAAGATGGTATCAACCCCCTGGCCCCCTTCTTTCGTCCCCACCGGCCAACCATAATGGTTGATATCCAGATCTTTGTTACCCATCCCACTGAAGTTATACAGTGCGAGGTCTTGCCCCTGCACTTTCACCGCCCAGCCGGCATTTGCCAGCTGTACCGCACTGGCAAAGCTGCCAGCGGTCGCCGAGACAGTGCTTTTCAGGGCATCATCCTTGATATTGATAAAGCGGGGCAGGGCGGTGACGGCCAGGATCCCCAGCACTATGATCACCAGCACCAGTTCAATCAGAGTAAAGCCGTTGTTTCTATTGTTCATCATGTTCAATGACCCATTAAATCCCGCAAACAGGTTTGAGTGATATGCAGCTGATAGATACCCATTGCCATCTCGATTTTCCGGTTTTCGACCAGGACAGGGAGGCGTTGCTAGCCCGCTGCCGAGCATTAGGGGTGACGGAGTATATCATTCCTGCCATCGCAGAGGATAACTGGACTCGTGTGATGGCTCTGGCAGATCAGCATGACGGCCTCTTTTATGGTCTGGGCGTTCATCCCTGGTATGCCGGTGAGCAGCGGGAAGGGGTGATGGAACGGTTGCGAACGCTGGTGATGAGCCAACCTGCCGGGCTGGTAGCCATTGGTGAGTGTGGGCTGGACCTGCGCTCTCATGTGCCGCAGGAAGGGCAATTTGCGCTGTTCGAGGCTCAGATCCGGCTGGCCGCCGATGCCGGGTTACCCCTGATGATCCACTCGGTGCGCGCCAATGACACTGTGGCCAAGCTGTTGCGCCGCTTCAAGCCGCCACGTGGTGGGGTGATCCACGCCTTCAGCGGTTCGTTGCAGCAGGCGGAAGCCTTCTGGCAGCTGGGCTTTCGACTCGGGGTGGGTGGGGTGATCAGTTTTGAGCGCGCGAACAAGACACGAGAGGTATTTCGGGCCATGCCGCTTGAGGCATTGGTGCTGGAAACCGACTCGCCAGATATGCCGTTGCAAGGTGATCGGGAGGAGCGGAATACTCCGGAAGCCTTACCAAAAATAGCGGAAATATTGATGACGTTGCGGACGGAATCCACCACGGATGTTGCAAAGGTGTTATTTGAAACTGCCCAGCATATTTTCCATCACGATCAATTGTCATGAAACAAATTCGCAACACATGATTAAGTTGTCAGGAAAAAAAATGAGCGTAAAAATCGTTTGCTGTCTAATTTTGTGACACTTGGACATTTTGATAACGATAAAATGTGACCAGCATTCTATTTTATCGGGCATTAATTAGTATAATGCGCACCCCTTGGTTAGTGGCTGTTGTTCACATTTCACTAACAAGCTAGGTGCTACATAAGAGGATAAGATAATAATGAGTATAATCATGGGTCTGGTGGGGATGGTCACCCTCATCCTTATCGCGGTACTGTTCTCCAGCAATCGCAAAGCAATCAACATGCGCACAGTGGTAGGCGCCTTTGCGCTGCAAGCCGGTCTCGGTGCATTTGTACTGTATGTTCCAGTTGGCCGCGATATTCTGGTTACCGTCTCTAATGGCGTCTCCAGCGTGCTGACTTTCAGTAAATTCGGTATCGACTTCCTGTTTGGTGGTCTGGTCAGCGACAAGATGTTTGAAGTGTTCGGTGGCGGTGGTTTTATCTTTGCCTTCCGTGTCCTGCCCGTCATCATCTTCTTCTCTTCGCTGATCGCTGTGCTCTATTACCTGGGCATCATGCAAGTGGTCATCAAGTTGCTGGGTGGTTCACTGCAGAAGGTACTGGGCACCTCCCGTACCGAATCTCTCTCTGCAACTGCCAACATCTTCGTCGGTCAGACTGAAGCCCCGCTGGTGGTTCGTCCTTATATCGCCAAGATGACTGACTCCGAGCTGTTCGCTGTCATGTGTGGTGGTCTGGCTTCTGTAGCCGGTGCTGTATTGGTTGGTTACGCCGCCATGGGCGTCAAGATGGAGTACCTGATTGCAGCCTCCTTCATGGCCGCTCCGGGTGGTCTGCTGTTCGCCAAGTTGCTGGTTCCCGAGACCGAGACCCCGAACTATGACGACGACTCAGTCAACGCCGAGCTGGATGACAAGCCTGCCAACGTGATTGACGCGGCTGCTGCGGGTGCCTCTGCCGGTATGCAGCTGGCCCTGAACGTTGGCGCAATGCTGCTGGCCTTCATCGGCCTGATCGCCATGGTCAACGGTATTTTCTCCGGTGTCGGTGGCTGGTTTGGTATGCCAGAGCTGTCTCTGGAACTGCTGCTGGGCTGGTTCTTCGCTCCGCTGGCCTTCCTGATCGGTGTGCCTTGGCACGAAGCGGTCGTGGCTGGTTCCTTCATCGGTCAGAAAGTGGTGGTTAACGAGTTCGTGGCTTACCTGAACTTTGCTCCATACCTGAAAGATGAATTGCTGATCAATGGCGCGGCCATGTCTGACCACACCAAAGCGATCATCTCCTTTGCTCTGTGTGGTTTTGCCAACCTCTCCTCTGTTGCCATCCTGCTGGGTGGTCTGGGGTCCATGGCACCGAACCGCCGCGGCACCATCGCCCGTTTCGGTCTGAAAGCCGTATTGGCTGGCTCTTTGTCCAACCTGATGTCTGCCACTATCGCAGGCTTCTTCCTGGCACTGTCTGCTATGTAATAGCTGTCTGACTGACAGACTATAAACACCAACGCCACGGCATTTGCCGTGGCGTTGGTGTATGGGGCGGTGACAACCGTTTTCCTATCTAAACTGATAATAAAATGAGTCGGGTCGGAGGTTATATGAATGAAGTATTACTGGCGATTGTGGCTGGCTTTATTGTCGGTTTGTTGTTTTCTTTCCTCAAATTACCGATCCCGGCACCACCCGTGTTATCGGGAGTGATGGGGATCATCGGTGTCTATCTGGGGGGGCTTGCTTACTCCTGGATCCTGACCCGCTTCTTTTCATAAGGTTTTTTAGTCCCTGATTTGCCAGATGTGAGGTACCTCTGAAATTGGTAAATCCGGCTTGCAAACAGGGGGTATCTCGGCTGAAATAGGCGTTGCCAGCAGGGTGCTGGCAATGACTAATACTCGATGCAATCGGGTGTTGGCGGTCAAATGGAATTGATTGGGAAGTCGGGTCAGATGTTGTCGGCCTTTCTCAAGTCTTCATGGAACCAAGTCCGCACTTTTGTAAGAAAGTGACAGGGCTCTTGCCTTATTTACAGTCGCAGTGCCTGCGGGATGCTTTGAATAGCATCCGATAGTGCCGGTGCCTTCGCACTGTAATTCCATTCCCGTATAGCTGGGGATTACTGCCTGTGCATCCATCACTGGATGGCTTGGCGGTGGCCGGTTATCTGGATTAAATCGAGACTTTGGAGAATAGAATGACTGATCTGAATGTGGCCGCTCAGCGCGCCCTGAACCTGATGGACCTGACCACCCTGAACGATGACGACACCGATCAGAAAGTGATCGACCTGTGCCGCAAGGCCAAGTCACCGGCTGGCCTGACTGCTGCCGTCTGCATCTACCCCCGTTTTATTCCTATCGCTCGCAAGACCCTGCGTGACATCGGCGCTGCCGACGTGCGCATTGCGACCGTGACCAACTTCCCCCACGGCAACGACGACATCGAGATCGCCGTGGCCGAAACCCGTGCTGCTGTCGCCTACGGTGCCGACGAAGTGGACGTGGTATTCCCGTACCGTGCCTTCATGGCGGGCAATGAACAGATCGGTTTTGATCTGGTCAAAGCGTGTAAGGAAGCCTGTGGCGCCAAGGTGCTGCTGAAAGTGATCATCGAGACTGGCAAACTGAAAGAAGAGGCGCTGATCCGTCGCGCTTCCGAAATCTGTATCGATGCCGGTGCCGACTTCATCAAGACCTCCACCGGCAAGGTGCCGGTCAATGCGACCCCGGAAGCGGCGCGTATCATGATGGAAGTGATCAAGGCCAAGAATCCGAAAGTCGGCTTCAAGCCTGCTGGTGGCGTGAAAGACGCAGCCGTTGCCGGTCAGTACCTGGCCATGGCCGAAGAGATCCTCGGCAACGACTGGGTATCAGCCCGCACCTTCCGCTTTGGCGCGTCCAGCCTGCTCGCCAGCTTGCTGGCAACACTGGGGCACGGCGACAAGCCGGCCAACACCAGCGGTTACTAATAAGTTGATGACAGGGCGGGGGATTCCCGCCCTGTTAAGCCCCCACCATGAGGTGCGCGGGCAAGGATTCAGGCTTGTTTGACGCCAGCAATGGCGGAGGGAATGAAAGATGTTTTTGCCTCAAGAAATTATTCGCAAGAAGCGCAACGGTGAAGCGCTCAGTACCCAAGAAATTCAATTCTTCATTCAGGGCATTACCAATAACACCATCGGCGAGGGGCAGATCGCGGCGCTGGCGATGGCGGTCTACTTCAAAGATATGACCATGGATGAGCGGGTTGCCCTGACCTGCGCCATGCGTGACTCCGGTATGGTACTGAATTGGGACCACCTCAATCTGGGTGGCCCGATTGTCGACAAACACTCCACCGGCGGCGTCGGTGATGTGGTTTCCCTGATGCTTGGCCCTATGGTCGCCGCCTGCGGCGGTTTCGTGCCGATGATCTCCGGTCGTGGTCTGGGCCACACCGGCGGTACCCTGGACAAGCTCGATGCCATCCCCGGCTACCAGACCTCGGTCGACAACGATCGTTTCCTGAAAGTGGTGAAAGAGGCGGGTGTCGCCATCATCGGCCAGACCGGCGATCTCGCCCCGGCTGATAAGCGTATCTATGCAGTACGGGACATCACCGCCACCGTCGAATCCATCGCGATGATCACCGGCTCCATCCTCTCCAAGAAGCTCGCCTCCGGGCTCGAAGCGCTGGTGATGGATGTGAAAGTGGGCTCCGGCGCCTTTATGCCGACCTTCGAAGCCTCCGAAGAGCTGGCCAAGAGCATTGTCGCTGTGGCCAACGGTGCCGGTTGCCGCACCTCTGCGCTGCTGACCGACATGAATCAGGTGCTGGCCTCCAGCGCCGGTAACGGGGTCGAAGTACGCGAAGCGGTGCGTTACCTGACCGGTGAATACCGCAACCCGCGCATTCACGAAGTGACCATGAGCCTGAGTGCCGAGATGCTGATCTCCGCCGGTCTGGCCAGCGACGACAGCGATGCCCGTCGCAAGCTGCAGGCGGTGCTGGATAACGGCAAGGCTGCCGAGATCTTCGGTCGCATGGTCACTGGCCTCGGTGGCCCGGCCGATTTCATGGAGCGCTATGATGCTTACCTGCCCAAAGCTGCCATCGTGCGCCCGGTCTTCGCGGCCAACAGCGGTTTCGTGACCGCCATGGATACCCGCGAACTGGGTCTGGCCGTGGTGGCGATGGGCGGTGGTCGCCGCGCTGCCGGTGACAAACTGGATTATGCGGTCGGTCTGACCGACTTTATCCGCCTGGGTCAAAGCGTCGATGCTGACAAGCCGATCGCGCTGATCCACGCTCAGACTGAAGAGCAATATGCTCAGGCTGCCAGCATGGTGCAGGCGGCTGTCCGAATTGGTGGCGAGCGACCACAGGCACTGCCTGAAGTGTACCGTCGCATCACCCTGGCTGATTTGTAACAAGGGGAAGACCCATGAAACGTACCTTTATTCTGATGATGGACTCTTTCGGTATTGGCGCTGCTGCCGACGCCGAACAGTTCGGAGATGTGGGCGCCAACACCCTTGGTCATATCGCCAAGGCGTGTGCAGCCGGTGAGCTTGAAGGCCGTGGTGCCCTCAAGCTGCCCAACCTCAACAAGCTGGGTCTCGGCCACGCTGGGGAGCAGGCTTCCGGCTACTTCCCGGCAGGTCTGGACAAAGATATCGAGGTGGTCGGTGCCTACGGTTTTGCGCAGGAGCTCTCCTCCGGCAAGGACACCCCGTCCGGCCACTGGGAGATCGCCGGAGTGCCCGTGCTGTTCGAGTGGGGCTACTTCAAGGATCACACCAACAGCTTCCCGCAGGAGCTGCTGGACGCCATCGTCGAGAAGGCGGGTCTGTCCGGTTATCTGGGCAACTGCCACGCCTCCGGTACCCAGGTGCTGGACGATCTGGGCGAAGAGCATATGCGCACCGGCAAGCCGATTCTCTACACCTCTGCCGACTCTGTGTTCCAGATTGCCTGTCACGAAGAGACCTACGGTCTCGAGAAGCTCTATGAGCTGTGCCACATAGTGCGCGAGCTGCTGGAGCCCTACAACATTGGCCGCGTCATCGCGCGTCCGTTCGTCGGCAGCGGCAAGGGCAACTTCAAGCGTACCGGCAATCGTCACGACTACTCCGTGCTGCCGCCAGCACCGACTGTGCTCGACTATATGAAAGAGGCGGGTGGTCAGGTGGTCTCCATCGGCAAGATCGCCGACATCTACGCCAATCAGGGCATTACCAAGCAGGTGAAGGGTACAGGTCTGGTTGAGCTGTGGGATCGTACTCTGGAAGAGGTGAAAGCGGCCGGTGACAACACCATCGTCTTCACCAACTTCGTCGACTTTGACTCCTCCTACGGTCACCGTCGTGACGTGAAGGGTTACGCCGATGCGCTGGAGTATTTCGATGCCCGCCTGCCGGAGCTGTTCGATCTGCTGCAAGATGGTGACGTGGTGGTGTTGACTGCCGACCACGGCTGTGACCCGACCTGGGGTGGTACTGACCACACCCGTGAATACATTCCGGTGCTGTTCTTTGGCAAGCCGGTCAAGGCCGGCTCTGTCGGTCGTCGCGAAACCTTTGCCGATATCGGTCAGAGCATCGCGGCGTACCACGGTCTGCCCAAGTTGCAGTACGGTACCAGCTTCCTGTAATTTACCCGCCCGCCACTTCGGCGGCGGGCAATTTATAAAACAATAAAACTCAACCTGTGTGAAGGAATCAAGAGAATGGCAACTCCTCATATCAATGCGAAAGATGGCGCCTTTGCTGATACCGTACTGATGCCGGGCGACCCCCTGCGCGCCAAGTACATCGCGGAAACTTTCCTGGAGAACGTTGAGCAGGTGTGCGATGTGCGCAGCATGCTCGGCTTTACCGGCACCTACAAAGGTCGTCGTATCTCCGTGATGGGCCACGGCATGGGTATCCCTTCCTGCTCCATCTACACCAAAGAGCTGATCACCGATTACGGTGTGAAGACTCTGATCCGTGTAGGCTCCTGTGGTGCTGTGCGTGAAGACGTGAAACTGCGTGACGTAGTGATCGGTATGGGTGCCTGCACCGATTCCAAAGTAAACCGTCTGCGTTTCAAGGACCATGACTTCGCCGCTATCGCTGACTTTGATCTGGTCGCCAATGCGGTACAGGCTGCCAAGAACAAGGGTACCCCGGTGCGCGTGGGTAACCTCTTCTCCGCAGACCTGTTCTACACCCCGGATCCTTCCATGTTCGACGTGATGGAAAAATACGGCATTCTGGGTGTCGAGATGGAAGCTGCCGGTATCTACGGTGTGGCTGCAGAGTACGGTGCCAAGGCACTGACCATCTGTACCGTTTCCGACCATATCCGTACCGGTGAGCAGACCACCTCCGAAGAGCGTCAGCTGACCTTCAACGACATGATCGAAATCGCACTGGACTCAGTGCTGCTGGGTGACAAGTAATCCCCGGTAGTTGAATGAAAACGGCGGCCTTCGGGCCGCCGTTTTGCATTTCTGAGCCAGGAAGCAGGGGTCAGAGGTCGAGGGCAAAGCGCCCCTTGCCCGCCATCTTGGCCCGATACATGGCGGCATCTGCCCGGTGCAGCAGCTCGTCGATGTGGCAGTGCTGACCTGAGTGGCAGAGCGCCCCGCCGATGCTGCCAGCGAGCGGCAGCTGGTGGCCAGCCACATCCCACGGTTTAGCCATGGCGTCCAGCATCCGTTGGCAGAGGGCTGGCAGCTCCTGCTCGGGGTGGCGCAAGGCGGGCAGTATGATGGTGAACTCGTCGCCCGCGAGGCGGGCCACCATGTCGCCGGGGCGCACTTCGGCACAGAGCACGCTGGCGAAGCGGTGCAGCAGGGCATCCCCTACATGGTGCCCCAGCTGGTCGTTGATCTCCTTGAAGCCATCCAGATCGAGAAACAGCAGGCCGAGCGCCTCCCCGTCATGATGTGCCCGCTCCAGCTCACGGCTCAGGCGCAGGGTGAAGGCGCGCCGATTGGGCAGGGTGGTGAGGGGGTCGTGGCTGGCGTCATGTTCAAGCTGGCTCTGCAGCGCCTTGAACTGAGTGATATCGGCACCCAGGATATAGACCCCGGGCTCGTCGCCCACACTCGGGATCATGGTGATCTTGAGGTCACGCGGGCCGATGGGCAGCTCGAAGCGGTATTCGAAGCTCACCTGTTCCCCCGCCTGTGCGCGAGCCAGATAGTTCATGGCATTGAGGTAGGCGGCTTCACCGATCACCTCCCGCGCGCTCATCTCCTGCATGCGTTCTGGATTGAGCCCGAAATAGCGGCAGTAAGCCTGGTTGGCAAACAGATAGCGCCCCTCTGGCGAGAGCATACTGATGGTGACCGGCAAGCCATCGCTGATAGAGCGCAGCCGGGCGCGGTTGCGCTCTATCTCGGCCATCGCCATATGCAACTGCTCGACGGTGGCCGATAGCTCGCGGGTGCGATCCCGCACCTGCATCGCTAGCCCCAGCTGCAGTTGCATCAACTTATCTTCGGCCAGCTTGCGCTCGGTGAGATCGGCAAACACCGCGATCAGGTGCGGTGCGGCAGTGCGGCTTTTACAGAGTGTCACGCTCAGCTGTACCCAGCAGAGGGTGCCATCGGCGCGCAGCATCCGCTTCTCCAGTCGGTAGTGCTGGCGCTGGCCATCGAGCAGTGCCTGAAACAGCGGCAGTTCCCGTGGCAGATCCTCGGGATGGGTCATGGTCTGCCAGGTGAGGCTCAGCATCTCGGATTCGCGATAACCGAGCAGCTGCTGCAGACCCGGATTGGCTTTGAGCCATGCCCCCTCCAGCGAGGAGAGCGCCATGCCGACCGCCGACTGGTTGAAAGTCTGGGTAAAGAGATGCTCCTGATCTTCCAGTACGTTGCTGAGGCTGCGTACCTGATGGCGCCGCTCCAGGTCGTGCAGGGTGTTCTCCACCAACAAGCCGAAATCATCGAGATCCTGACACTGGGTCTCGTCCAGCTGGCGTGGCTTGCTATCAACCAGACAGAGGATGCCGAGCACCACCCCATCCAGCGCTCGCAGGGGGCGGCCAGCGTAGAAGACCACGTGGGGCGGCCCGATCACCAGCGGGTTGTCGGCAAAGCGGGGGTCGAGACGGGCATCCGGCACCTGCATGATGCCGGGCTGTAAAATGGCGTGGCCGCAGAAGGAGATATCCCGGCCAATCTCGCACCGGGCGATGCCGGTGCGGGCCAGAAACCACTGGCGATCCACATCGGTGAGGGAGACCAGCACCACGGGCAGATCAAAATGGCGGCTGATGAGGCGGGTCAGGCGATCCAGATGATCGATCGGCTCGCGATCGAGCAGCCCGAGGATCCGCAGCCGCGCCAGCCGACTCTCTTCGTCAACAGGCATTGGTGGGGCAATCATACTGAGCTCCTGCTGGTTCTACCCTCATGGGTATATACAAGGTGGCTGGGGGATTGCCCCCGGTCTATGGCTGATCGGCCGGTTTGTGCTTTTTTTTGTGCTTGCGTACCCGCATGTAGTTACGGCGAATGCCGTAGGAGATAAGCAGGCCAGCCAGCAGGGCGACCAGCAGCATCAGGCGCTGTTTCTCCTGCACCACCTTGAGCCGGGTGTCCTTGTCTGCCAGCATCTGCTGCTCTTCCAGGGTGATGCGCAGGAAGCCGATGGTCAGCTCACCATCTCGAATTTCCTGCACGAACTGGATCCTCCCCTTGCCTTGTTCCGGTAGCGATTTGTTATCGCTGCCAATGGGCAGCAGGCTCTCCAGTGGCACCGCCTGCTCCGACTGGGCGAGGGGAATGCCGCGTCCGTCATAGAGGGTGGCATCGAGGATCTCCGGCTCCGCCGCCAGATCCCGCGCCAGCCGCTCCAGCTCGCTGCTCTTATCTTCTTTGATCCAGCGCTTCATGTCGCGGGCGGCGTAAGCGACCAGTGCCTGCGCCCGGCTGCGGGCTTCGTTGTGCAGCGACGCCTGGCTTTCACCCTGCATATGGATAAGCACACCGAGCACCCAGCATCCGAGCAGGATACCGGCACCCAGGCTGAGAGCGCGTTTGATGGGAAGATGACGCTGCAAGCGTGAGACCTCATGGTAACAAGGAGTGGCGGGATCTTGGCGCTTGCCTGTACAAAAAGCAATACGCTACTCTGGGCCAGCACTGTTAACCCCCTGATCACCAAGGAAGGCGTATCCCTTATGTTGTTGTCCCGGCTCCCCCCGCTGTTATCCGATTGGCCCGCGTTGTTGTCCGGCTCACCCTGTTGGCAGCTCAACGCAGATGCGTTGCAATCGACAGAGACCCCGCTGGCAGACGGCTGGCTGGTATTGTTTGGCAAGGGGCTGGGCGCCTCCCATCTGGCACGTCTGGCGCCACTGTTGGCAGAGCAGGGGCTGGCCGCTAGCCTTTATCCTCCCACCGAGGTGGCGGGTGTGCAGCTACTGCTACTTGGCTGCGATCGTTTCTCCCCCGAGTTGGTTGCCGTGCTCAAGGGCGGTGAGTGGGAGATCGATCTCTGTCATCTGCCCGCGCTGCCCACTCTGAGCGAACCCGGCCTGCTGGTGATGGACATGGACTCCACCGCGATCCGCATCGAGTGCATCGACGAAATTGCCCGCTTGGCCGGGGTGGGCGAGCAGGTGGCTGCGGTAACCGCGGCCGCCATGCAGGGCAAACTGGAGTTCTCCGACAGCCTGCGTAACCGGGTGGCCCTGCTGGCAGGGGCGCCGGTCACCATTCTCGACGAGGTGGCCGCCAACATGCCGTGGATGCCCGGTTTGCAGTTGATGGTCGATATCCTCAAAAGGGCGGGCTGGAAGGTGGCCATCGCCTCCGGCGGTTTTACCCGTTTTGCTGGTGAGCTACAGCAGGCGTTGGGGCTTGATGCCATCTTCGCCAACGAGCTGGCGGTGGAAGGGGGGCAGCTGACCGGCAAGGTGAGTGGGCGCATCGTCGATGCTAGCGTCAAGGCCGAGGTGTTGCAGCAGCTGGCGCAGGAGTATGGCATTGCTGCCGCCCAGACCGTGGCCATCGGCGATGGCGCCAACGATCTCAAAATGATGGGGGTGGCGGGCCTTGGCATCGCCATTCACGCCAAACCGCTGGTGCGGGCACAGGCGGCGGCCACCCTCAATCATCACGATCTGGAAGGGGTGATCTGCCTGCTGGCGGCGCGGGCCTGCAGCGAGCTGCGTTGGGACCAGCGCTGACAGTGTTTCAAGGAGGAAACCAATAACAATGGAATTGTTGCAGCAGTCTCTGTTTATCCCTTGTGGCGGCCATCAACTGCATGTGCGCCACATCAAACCCCGGGTCGCCGTCCATGGCGAGCCGATCCTGATGGTGCACGGTGCCATCGAAAATGGCCGGATCTTCTACACAGAGTCGGGCAAGGGGCTGGCCTGCTTTTTGGCCCGCCACGGCTATCAGGTCTATGTGGCTGATTTGCGGGGGCGAGGGCTCAGCACTCCGGCCATCGCCGAGCAGGCGGAGCATGGTCAGCACGAGCTGATCACTGAGGATCTGCCCGCTCTGCAGCGCTGGATTGCCGAGCGTCATGGCGGCTTCAAGGTGCACTGGGTGGCCCACTCCTGGGGCGGCGTTATCATGGCGTCGACCCTGGTGCGCTTCCCCGAGCTGGCGGAACAGGTGGCCAGCCTGCTGTTTTTTGGCACCAAGCGCGGGGTGTCGGTGCACAATCCCGAGCGTTGGCTGAAAGTCGATCTGATCTGGAACCGGCTGGCACCCTGGCTGGCTCGCCGCCGCGGCTTTCTGGCGGCTCGCAATCTGAAGATAGGTGCCGATGACGAGTCGCTGCGCTATCTGCAGGAGACCATCCCCTGGGTCAAGTGCGGCCCTTGGCAGGATCCTCACGACGGCTTTGCTTATGATGAGGCGGCGGCGCGGGTCAACTGGCCGCCGCTCTGGATGATCTCGGCCAGAGCGGACAAGGTGCTGGGTCACCCGACCGATGTGCGCCGTTTCAGCGACGAGATGGGCTCGGCTACGCGCCACACCCGTTTGGGGCGAGATAACGGCAACCGGCTCGATTATGACCACATCAATATGCTGACCGCCCCGCAGGCTCAGGAGGATCACTTCCCCCAAATCCTCGAGTGGCTGCTGGATCCACAGGCCGCATGACAAAAAACAGGGCGCATCATGCGCCCTGTTTCGTGCAGAACAAGGTCAGTTTTACGGCTCAGTGATCCCGAGCCGGAACAGGGTGGCCTGAGTGGTGTCGGTCAGCTCCCCCACGCCCACTACACTCCATAGCTCCTCCTCCAGCTTTTTAGCTTTGTGGATGGCAAACTTGGCGATGTAGTCCAGCTCGTTGGCGATGAAGTTGGTATCGGGCCGCCCGGTACGGGAGATGCCAACCAGTACCGAGTAGAACTCCCCCTGTCGCCGTGCCAGTTCGATAAACTGACGCTTCTCTTTCGCGCTGATCAGGCTGCTGGCCAGCCGACTGTTGAAGACGGGGAGCCCTGCCTTGGTCTGGATACTGGCAATATAGACCTCATCCTCTCTCGGCTTGTCCTCCCGCTCGATGGCGCGCAGCGGGTTCATCAGCAACTCTTTGAGCAGCTCCCCCTGAAACAGCGGGTAGAGGTTCTCTTGCTCCGGCAGCTCGGAACAGGCCTGTAGTAACCGCTGCAGACTGCGTGGTTGCAGCGATTTGCCGATAGAGGCCGGTTTGGGCGCGCCTTTCAGCTTGTTGACGTAGACCGGCGAGTTGAACAGGTGGTGGGTATAGATGTTACGCAGGGCCCGCGCCAGCCCGCGATAGCGCCGCTGCTCCTGCGCTGCTTTGAGCTTGTTCTGGTTGCTCTCGATCAGCAGGCTGAAGAACTGGCGGCCGGTGTGGCGGTCTGAATCCCCCTCAATACAGAGGTGCAATACGGTGCGGGTCATGTTGATGCTGACCAGCCGGTAGGAGAGGTGCTGCAGATCCATGCTCTTGGAGAGTTCCTGCAAGCGGGGCAGAGCTATGGTCACCACATCGTTTTTTTCACCGACGAAGGCCTCTTCCAGCTCGATCTGCAGGCCGTGGGTCGAGATGTCACGAGTCCAGCCGAGCCAGGATTTCCCATTATGGTGGATAGCGACCGCGGTCTTGTGGATGTAGCGGGACTCCTTGCGCAGCTGGACATAGTGCAGGGTCTCGATTTCAAACGGTACAGCCCCCTGTTCGTGACCAAAACGCTGCAGCTCGTTGGCATTGTTATTGACTGCCTCCTGATGGAACTCCTCACGTTGGGACTCCTGGCTGATATCTTGTATCAAGCCGCAATAGCCGATCTGCTTGAGTCGCTCGAGCAGCAGAATATCTTGCAGCTGGGGGTTATCTTGCCCCTGTAACTGGCTGACATCCGCCTCGACCAGATCGCACGCCTCTAGCGAGAATTTGTAGACGCGCCAGCTGGGGCGACGGGAGCCCACCTGGAAAAAGAGCGCAGTGAGGCCACTCTGGCGCAGCTCCTCGGCGGTGGCGGAGAAAAAGTAGATATGGCTGCGCACCGTGTGGGTAAAGCAGTAGATGATTGTCTCGGTGGTGGTGCCCGGCGCCGGGCACAGTCGCTTCATCCGATCAGCATTGAACAAACCGGCCAGAGCGTCACGGTTCTTCTCGTCCCGCCAGTACTCCAGCAGGTGCTGGTTGTTCTCGGTACGCAGGGCGATCTCCAGGTGAGGGCTGTCACCAGTGCCGAAGAACAGCGGCATGCCGGTCATTCGTGGCAGGTAGAACTGCTCGTATCCCTTGATGATGGCGGCAGAGAGCAGGTAATCGACACTGACCCGATAACGGGCCTTGTTGGCTTCTATGAATTCGCCGAGAAAGGCATCAAAGGTTGCGTGCTCGCCTGCGCGTACCAACCGTAACCAGAATTTTCCGTCTTTACTCTCTTCGCCCAGGATCTGGTAGCCGACCGACTGGTGCAGCACCGGATTGGGGGTGTCTCGCTCCAGCCCGGTGAAGAAGACCTCCACTTGAGCACCGGTATGGTAATTGGGCAGGTAGGGGACAGAGACTCTCATCCCCCCCAGCGAGAGATCGGAACTTTTGGCAAACAGCTTCTCGCCATCCTGCATCTTGATCAGCAGTGGCGAGCTAAAGTGCATCCGCTCCTGACGGCGGCCGTAGTAGCTGGCAAAGGCGATGGTATTGACATCATATTGCCGGAAGGGGCTGGCTGGTGGCGAGAGTTGACCGTCTGCGCGGGTATGATGGCGCTGTTTTTGCCACTGTTGCAGCGCCTCATAGACACCGAGGGTATAGATATCGCGGTAGAGATAGCATTGGGACTGGAACAGGCCGATCGCGTCGGCGGGCATGAAGTGGGTGATGCCATCGAACTCATGCACCTGGCTCTCATCTTCCAGTTCGTCACGCATATCAATGACCCTGCGGCAGGGCGAGCACTTGCGTTTGAGCTCCATCTTGATCAGAAAACGGCTATTGCTGTTCTCTTCATGGGTGATGCGGTGGAAGAGCTCCTCGAAGTCCTTCTCCCGCAACAAGGGGACGAGCTGTTCAATCAGATGTTGCTGGTGTTCTGAATCCATGTGTTCCTGCCACGGAAAGTCATTTTTCCGATTCTGGGTTTGATATGTCGGTCGCAAACAAGTATATCAAGCAGGAATTCATCCTGTCCCCGAGTTATCAATGGCCAAAAATAAAACTGCTTATGTTTGTTCTGAATGTGGTGCCGACTTCACACGCTGGCAGGGTCAGTGTAGCGAGTGCAAGGAGTGGAACACCATTACCGAGGTGCGGCTTGGCTCGGTGACCCCGGCAGGCAAGAGTGCCCGCTACACCGGCTATGCCGGGGCGATTGGGAGTAAGGTTCAAACATTGGCAGAGATCGCCACCACCGAGATCCCCCGCTTTTCCTCCGGTTTCAAGGAGCTGGACCGGGTGCTCGGTGGCGGTGTGGTGCCCGGCTCGGCCATTCTGATCGGCGGCAACCCGGGTGCGGGCAAGTCGACCTTGTTGTTGCAGACCATGTGCGGTCTGGCGGAGCGGATGAAAA
Organism: Aeromonas sp. EERV15; assembly: GCF_900079845.1. NCBI lineage: Bacteria > Pseudomonadati > Pseudomonadota > Gammaproteobacteria > Aeromonadales > Aeromonadaceae > Aeromonas > Aeromonas sp. EERV15. Next base: position 179,624 of record NZ_FKKY02000004.1, read on the forward strand.
CCCTCTATGTCACCGGTGAGGAATCCCTCCAGCAGGTTGCGATGCGAGCCAGTCGCCTCGGTCTGCCGACCGACAAGCTGCGGATGCTCTCCGAGACCAGCGTCGAGCAGATCTGCCTGATTGCCCAACAGGAGCAACCGCAGATCATGGTGATCGACTCCATTCAGGTGATGCATGTGGCGGATGTGCAGTCCTCGCCGGGTTCTGTCTCCCAGGTGCGTGAAGCGGCGGCGCTGCTGACCCGCTACGCCAAGCAGAACCATGTGGCCATCTTCATGGTGGGCCATGTGACCAAGGATGGCAGTCTGGCGGGCCCCAAGGTGCTCGAACATTGTATCGACTGCTCGGTGCTGCTCGATGGTGGCCATGACTCCCGTTTTCGGACCCTGCGTTCCCACAAGAACCGATTCGGCGCGGTCAACGAGCTGGGGGTGTTTGCCATGACCGAGCAGGGAATGCGCGAGGTGAGTAACCCCTCCGCCATCTTCCTCAGCCGGGGTCAGGAGCAGGCGCCCGGTTCCATCGTCATGGTGATCTGGGAGGGAACCCGGCCACTGCTGGTGGAGTTGCAGGCGCTGGTGGACTACTCCCAGCTCTCCAATCCGCGCCGGGTGGCAGTGGGGATGGATCACAACCGGCTGGCCATGCTGTTGGCGGTGCTGCATCGCCACGGCGGTCTGCAGATGGCGGATCAGGATGTCTTTATCAACGTGGTCGGCGGGGTCAAGGTCGAGGAGACCAGTGCGGATCTGGCGCTGCTGCTGGCGATGGTTTCCAGCTTCCGGGATCAGGCGTTACCCAAGGATCTGGTGGTGTTTGGTGAGGTGGGGCTTTCCGGTGAAATTCGCCCAGTGCCATCTGGCCAGGAGCGGTTGCAGGAGGCGGCCAAGCACGGTTTCCGTCGCGCCATAGTGCCACACGCCAATGCCCCCAAGCATCCTATCGAGGGGATGGAAGTGGTGCCGGTCAAGAAGTTGTCTGATGCGCTTGAAGCGCTGTAACGGCAGGTGCGAGTATTGAGCGTTGATCAAGTTGGTCAAATAGCATTGCAACAAAAAGAGCGCCGCGGCGCTCTTTTTACCAAAACGTAGCAGCCATCAGGGTTGGCTCTGTTCCAGGTGCTCGCTCAACAGTTGCTCCAACTCGCGGTGCAGCAGCGTTTCATCGCCGACGTTGAGTTCGATCATCCGTTTGAGGTGGGTGGCGCTGTCGATATCGATATGGTGGCAGTAGAAGCCCAGCTTCTTGCTGGCTTCATGGTTAAGCTGAACCTGCATCTTGATCTCGATATCGCTACCGCTCAGGACAAAACTCAGCTGGTACTCCTTGTTGTCACGGCTCTCCCAGTCATCGGGGCGGACCAACAAGGCTCCCTGCAAAGAGACATCGACAAGTTGAGTTTGCCACTTTTTTTCCCCTTGGGTGAGTTCTGACATGGTCAAGTAGAGGATCCGTGCAAAACGGCGGCGCTCAGACATGCTCATCTCCTGTATGCAATATAAGTAAAGACGCGGAGGTCATTACTCTGAGTGTAATCCACCTTGGTTGCCCGTATCTTGAACTTGATCCGAAAATGGGATTCAGGCTTGCTGGGCACTCAAGGATTCCACCACATGTAGCGTCTTTACCAGCCGATCTTCCTGTTTAAAGCGATCTTCCAGTACTGGGCCCAACTCGTTGAGATCATCGTCAAGCAGCAGCAACTGGGCCTCATCGGCATCACTGTACTTGTCATTAAACTCGAGGGCGAATTCGGTGCTGGTACGGATATGGGGGTAAATACGTTTTGCCAGTTCAAGGGTTTCGCCATTGGCTTGCTCGAACGCAGTGACAACATGGTGGTAGATTTCGAAATGACCCGCGCTGACATAGTCGACCAGTCTGTCGCAAAATTGCTGCAGCTGTTCGGTCTTGGGCAGGCTGCGCTGTTTGGTGCGGGCCGGGGTGAGCCCTGCCAGGCGCATGTAATCGACCAGCAAGGCTTGCCTTGCATCCAGCCAATCATCGATTGCTTTGTGTTTACCTGCCAGCGCTTGCTTGGTCTGTTCCAGTTTTGTCAACATAATCCCTCCATGGGACAAAGGCCGGGCGACTGATGTGGCTTCCGAGCCGTTCGAACGGTGACACTGTCTATAACTAGGGAAAATCTGGGCAAGCGTCAATAGGCTGGCCGGGATATTGTTAAGTGACGAAGAAATAGGCGGCAGATTGTTTAATCGTGCTTGCAGGTTTCAGGCCTGATGAGGGTTTTTCGCGTGTGGAATGTGACTATTTTCGCAGATCTTGATGAAAACCCCAGCGTTTGGCGTGCACCACTCGATAAAGCCTTTGCCTGAGTGTTTTTTTTTGCATAGAGTGAGCCAGCGCTAAATGCCCGATCATAAAGGAAATGTTATGAACAAAGCTCAACTTGTAGATGCGATTGCCGCCAAAGCAGACCTGAGCAAAGCTCAGGCTAAAGTGGCTCTGGAAGAGATTATCAATGGTATTACCCAGAGCTTGAAAGAAGGTGATGCTGTGCAACTGGTCGGTTTTGGCACCTTCAAGGTCTCCCACCGCGCAGGCCGCACCGGTCGTAACCCGCAAACTGGTCAAGAGATCCAGATTGCTGCGGCCAACGTGCCTTCATTCGTGGCTGGCAAGGCGCTGAAAGACGCCGTCAAGTAAGCCCGAAAGTCTGTTTTGTCCAATGCCAGTCAGCTTGCTGACTGGCATTGTTTTTATGGGTTTTTCCCATCTTTTCGGTTAGTGCTTCCTGATATTTCCCGCTGTTCCGGTTCCTTCTGTCAGCCTTGCTGTGGCTGTGACCTCATGCCGTCTGCGGGGTGGCTGGCAGTGGCCAGATCCGCTCATAGGCCCAGGTAAAGGCGATGATGTAGACCAGGTAGAAAGCGACGAAGCCGAGATCCAGCATCAGAGCATCCCACAGTCCCAGTTCGAGCCAGAACATGACGCAGGGGAGAGAGAGCATCATAAAGCTCGCTTCATAACCCAAGGCATGGAGAAAACGATCGAGTGGTCGCTTGTTGGTGCGCCCGCACAGTTTGAGCAACCCCTTGTCGAACAACAGGTTCCAGCCGTAGGTCCAGGCGGTGGCGACGATGGAGAAGAAGATGGCCAGTGAACCTACCTCGGCGACGCCCTGACCAAACAGCTGGCTGATAAGTGGGGCAACCATGGCCAGCCCAATGCCTTCGTAGAGAACCAGATAGCGAAGTCGATCCGGGGTGGTGCGCAGTTGGGTACTACTCATGTGATGTGCCTCTTGTGGGAGGCGCATTCTAATCAGGGAGTGGTTAAAAGAGAAGCACCCTGACTCGTCAGAGCATGAGTGGAGGAGCCATCATGGTGGTACTCCCTCTCTGCGGCACTTCTCTTGGTTGCCAGCTCTGAGCTGTTAACTCTGCGATCAGGCGCCGGTTGGCGTGACCCGAGTCAGCATGGCAAAGCCCTCTTCCACCAGATTGAGCTGAACCCTGACTTGGCCGAGCTCGGCCAGGGTGGCTACATGGGTGCCACCACAGGGGATGGTCACCTCTTTCCCTTCCAGCATGCAGTGCCAGTAGCGCGAGTCGATGATCGCCTCGCCAGTGCGGCTGCGGCGGATCTCGCCCCCGGCTGCGATCCAGTCGGCCAGTTGCTGATTGATCTTCTCTTCAATCAGCGTCAGCTCTGCCAGCAGCGCCTCGCTGTTGACCCCCTTCTTGCGCAGGCTTTTGCCGATGCGGTACTGCTCTTGGGAGCCCATGGGCTCGACCTGTGAACTCTGGATGGCGAGGCGGTCGAAGTCGGGCTGACCCAACGCATCCTGCTCGCTCACTTCCTTGCGCCAGTAGGGGATGAGTACCCGATTGAGCGCCATCGCCGCCAGATGGCAGCCAGTGTGACCCAGGCTCAGGGCGTGGCGGGTATCGCTATCCACCTGCAACGTGACAAGGCTACCGACGGCCAGCGGGTGGTCACCGGTCAGCGGATGCACCACCACGAAATGCCAACCCTCAGCGCCCCGTTTGACCGGAATGGAGGTGTCCACGAACAGTTCGCCATCCGGGCTGATGGCACCCATTCGGCAGGGGCCAACGGCTGCTTCGCCACCCTCCCAGCGAGCATGGCCGACATCTCCCGGCTGATCGGGCCAGAGGTGGCTCTGGGGATGAAAGGGGGTGAGGTCGGTGACCAGCAGCGTGGTCTCACCGGGCTGGCAGCAGACCACGCTGGTTTGCTCCTGATGATGGCCCAGCACGAAGCTGGCTCGGGTATGTTCCATGGCGAGGCTCCCGCAACGATATGAAGAGAAGGGAAAGGTGGCAGCATACGCCAAAGTGGCAAGGGGCTCATTAACCAGAGTTAATAAGCCCCTCTCTTTGTCATAGCTGGCTTTGTCATAGCCGGGTGCTAGAGCATGCCGACCAGCAGGTAGGTGTTGAGGCCGATCACCAGCGCCACGATCAGGCGACCTATGGCCTGGGTGACCGGGTGGTTGCGGTGTGCTCCCATCAGTACCCGATCGCCGGTCAGCATCAACAGCGGGATCAGGGCTAGTGCGATGCCAAAGCTCAGGATCACCTGACTCAGTACCAGGATCTCGGTGGTATTAAAACCCATGGCGATCACCACAAATGCGGGGGCCATGGTAATGGCGCGGCGCAGCCAGAGCGGTATGGTAAAACGCACGAACCCTTGCATGATGACCTGGCCAGCGAGGGTGCCCACCACGGTGGAACTGATACCGGAGGCGACCAGCGAGAGGCCAAACAGAGTGGCTGCTGCCTGGCCCAGCAGCGGGGTGAGGGTCTGGTAGGCGGACTCTAGCTCTGCTACCTGCTGGTTGCCTGTGCCGTGAAACGCGGCAGCCGCCATCGCCATCATCGCCAGATTGACGAAACCGGCGATGGTCATTGCAATCGCCACATCGACCCGGGTGGAGTGCAGCCGTTGGGTGACGGATCCCTGATCCTGAGTGTGCTGGGTCAGCGCCGAATGCAGGTAGATGACGTGGGGCATCACGGTGGCACCGAGCACCCCGGCTGCCAGATAGACCGCCTCGCTGTTGGGCAGGCCGGGGAAGAGTGCCCCCTCCAGCAGGCTGGGCAGATGGGGGCGGGAGAACACCAGCTCGACGATATAGGCTGCGGCCACAAACAACAGCAGGCTGCCAACCACCCATTCCAGCGGTTTCTGGCCGCGACTCTGTAGCATCAGAATGCCCCAGGTCACCACAGCGGTGATAGCGGCGCCTTCAAGCAGGGTCACACCAAGCAGCAGCTTGAAGCCGACCGCAGCACCGATAAATTCGGCGAGATCGGTGGCCATGGCGATGATCTCTGCTTGTACCCAGTAGGCCCAGACTGCGGGTTTCGGCAGTCGGTCACGGATATGCTCCGCCAGATTTTTGCCGGTGACTATGCCGAGCTTGGCTGACAGGGTCTGCACCACCATGGCCATCAGGTTGGCCCACACCACCACCCATAGCAGCTGATAACCGAAGGTGGATCCCGCCTGAATATTGGTGGCAAAGTTGCCCGGGTCGATATAACCGATGGCGGCGATAAAGGCAGGCCCAAGTAGAGTCAGTTTGAATTTTCGAGCCGGAATGGCCGTGGTCAGCGCGGGTTGCATGGCATCACCCTCCATAAGGATATGGAGTCAGAATAGATCTAAGTGATAACGATTATCAATTGATGTTTTGTATTGCACCCATAGGGAAAAACATCTGTTGCGGCCAGTTGCAGTGAGGGATGTGATTTCGTACAATATGCCGCCCTAGAAAAGCAGCGACTAAACACCACTATGTTCCTTGCCTCCGAGGTCTGGCTGCACCTGGGCGGAGGCTGAATTAATCCGTAAGGAGCTAAAATGCGTCATTACGAAATCGTCTTCATGGTTCATCCGGACCAGAGCGAGCAAGTACCAGGCATGATCGAGCGTTACACCGGCGCTATCACCACCTCCGGTGGCACCATTCATCGCATGGAAGATTGGGGCCGTCGTCAGTTGGCTTACCCGATCGACAAACTGCACAAAGCCCACTACGTTCTGATGAACGTAGAAGCAGAGCAAGCCGTTATCGATGAGCTGGAAACCAACTTCCGCTTCAACGATGCCGTTATCCGCAACATGATCATGCGCACCAAGCACGCTGTGACTGAAGTCTCTCCGATGGCCAAGGCCAAGGAAGAGCGTTTCGTCCGTCGTGACGACGAGCGCCGTGAAGAAGCTACTGAAGCTGCTTCCGAAGAGTAATTCTGGATCACTGAATAGAGGATAAAGGCCATGGCACGTTATTTCCGTCGTCGTAAGTTCTGCCGCTTCACTGCCGAGAACGTTACCGAGATCGACTACAAAGATATCGTTACTCTGAAAAACTACGTCACTGAATCTGGCAAGATCGTACCGAGCCGTATCACCGGTACTCGCGCCAAGTATCAGCGTCAGCTGGCACGCGCCATCAAGCGTGCTCGTTACCTGGCTCTGCTGCCGTACACCGATCTGCACAACAAGTAAGAATCGGTCCGGCACTTAAGCCTAACTCAACTTCTCTAGAGGAAAGGTAATGCAAGTTATCCTGCTCGACAAAATCGCCAAACTGGGCGGTCTGGGTGATCAAGTCGCTGTTAAAGCTGGCTACGCCCGTAACTATCTGATCCCGCAAGGCAAAGCCGTTATGGCTACCAAGGCAAACATCGAGACTTTCGATGCTCGCCGTGCTGAACTGGAAGCCAAGCTGGCTGCCGGTAAAGCTGCCGCTGAAGAGCGCGCTGCCAAGCTGGGTGAACTGGCTGCTGTTGTTATCGCCTCCAAATCTGGCGACGAAGGCAAGCTGTTCGGTTCCATCGGTACCCGTGACGTGGCTGATGCCATCACTGCTGCCGGCGTTGCTGTTGCCAAGAGCGAGGTCCGCATGGGCAACGTTCTGCGTAACACCGGCGAGTACGAAGTTGTTGTTCAGCTGCACGCTGACGTTAAAGCAACCGTACAGATCCAGGTTGTTGCTCTGTAATAGCGATTCGCTGCTGCAGATAAAACCCGCGCACTTGCGCGGGTTTTTTATTTTGGGGCCCGGGGGTAGAGTAAAGGTCTGTTCCGTTGGAGGAGATCCTTATGGCTGCCTGGGTCGAAGGTCGGGTCATCGAGCGTATCGAGTGGACGCCTACCCTGTTTTCCCTGCGCGTAGCGGCAGAGCTTGCCCCCTACCAAGCAGGTCAATTTACCAAGCTGGCCCTCGAGCAGGGCGAGCGGCGCATTCAGCGCGCCTACTCCTTCGTCAATCCCCCCTCTGCGCCATACCACGAGTTCTATCTGGTCGAGATCCCGAGCGGCGAGCTGACCCCTTCTCTCGGTTCGCTGCAAGCGGGCGACACCCTGCTGGTGCAGTCGCTGGCGACCGGCTTTCTGACGTTGGATGAGGTGCCAGCCGGGCGCGATCTCTGGTTGCTTGCCACTGGCACTGCCATTGGCCCTTTTCTCTCTATGCTGGCCGATGGTGAGGCGTTTGAGCGTTTCGAGAATGTGGTGCTGGTACACGGGGTGCGCAAAGGCGAAGAACTTAGTTATCAGCCACTTATCGCCAGCTTTGCCGAGCAATATGGCGAGCGCTTTCGCTACGTGCCTTTCGTCAGTCGCGAGCCGTGGCAGGACGCGATGGCAGGGCGGATCCCGGCGGCCATCGCCAACGGTCAGCTGCAGGAGCGGGTGGGGCTGGATTTTTCGCCCGAGCTGAGTCAGGTGCTGATCTGCGGCAACCCGGAGATGGTGAAAGAGACCCAGCAGACCTTGCTGGCGCTGGGGTTAGCCAAAAACCTGCGTCGTGCGCCGGGCAATATCAGTGCGGAGAATTACTGGTAACAACAGCTGGTAACAACAGGAGCACAGGGGCTGCTGGCCCCTGCATCATGAGGATGAGGACAAGGAGGTCATCAGTTCTTCTTGCCGTTGTTCTTGTTCTTATCCTTGTGTTTGTCGTGACCTTGTCCCGGGTTATTGCCGCTGTGGATACTGCGGTTGTAGTGATCCCGGTACTTGCCATCCATCTTGTCGCAGTTGAGTTTGAGCCGACTGTCACCAATGCCGAGATCCAGGCAGTTGTTTTGCCACCAGTCGTACTCTTTGTCATCCCAGTTGAGGTTGACCTTGATGTCATCGCCGGAGATGCGGATACCATCACCGTTTTTGGCTGGGGGGGCAGCAACGGCGGCTCCGTGCACGATAAACAGCGAGATCAGCAGCAAGCTGCGGTTGATGGTGGGGCGGGGTGTGAGTAGTTTCATGAAAGAGTACTCCTGTTAATTACTGGCCACCCTGCTGGCTGGCTGGGGCCTGATTGGTACTGGGTGGCTGGTTGCGGTTCTCTTCATCTTCCAGATTGAATCGTGTTGTTTTGCAATCAGAGGGGACGCTGTCGCCAACACCCAAATCGAGGCAGTCACTCTGTGACCAGCCGAACTGCTTGTCATCCCAGTCCAGATTAAATTTGATCTGGTCGATCGAGAGTTCTGAACCTTGGGGTTCCTGGGATTGTGGCGCCGCGACGGTCGCGCTGCTTGCGAGCAGCAGGGACAGTATCATAGTGGTTGTTCTGTTCATGATGGCCTCGAATAATTGCAACTGCGGGTCAGTGTACGCCGGTCGGGCTGAACCCGAGCGGAACCGTACATAACCTCACCATATGATTAGGTCTGTCGGTGATTGTACCGGTTTTCTGCTGCCGATTTGTCCGTTTTGGTCGCACTCTGGGCAGCTGGTTGTCAATCTGAAGGAATTCAGTCATTTGCCCTTCTCTGTGCGAGTCTGGCGACTATAATCGGCAGCCAACTTTTCCTGCACAGCACACCCCTTCATCATGACCACACAGGACTCCTCCGCACTGCGCTACCCCAAGGGGTGGTTTGCTCTGACGACGGTATACAGTTTCACCGGGCTGGCCATTCTGGCCTCCATCATCTTCTCCCTGCTGCTGTTCCTCTCCATCGATGACAGCCCGCTGATGAAGTGGCTGTTTGGCGGGCTGGCCATCATCTTTGAACTGGGCAAGTTTTACGTCTGGTACGAGTACGGTGAGCGCAAGGCGCGGCGGGATTTGAGCGGTGCTTTCTGGTCGCTGCTGTTCTACAGCGTGCTGGCGGCCATCTCCATCGGCGGCAGTATCGGTGGCATCAACAGCGCCACCAACACAGTACTGAGCCAACAGGCGCGCCACGAGCGGGAGCTTGCCCGCTTCGACGAGCAGATCGCCAGCATCGAGCGGCAGATCCAGCTCAACGAAGAGGCGGCTCGCAAATACATCGAGCTGGAGCGCATCTCCAGCGGCGTTTCCTCCCTGCAGCACGCCAACACCAAGCTGCGCTTGCAGCAGGATGAGCTGCGTCAGCAGCGCGATGCCAAGCCGGTCAACGAACAATCCTCCATGCTGGGGCTGATGAGCAGCTTGGCGGACGGGGTGGGGATGAGCATCAGTCAGGTGCAGTTCCTGCTGGTCTGCTTCCTCTCGGTGCTGCTCGACGTGTTCGGTGCCTTCTTCGTCAGCCTGATCGGCGAGGAGAATCGCTTTCGCCGGATGTGGCGCTGGCAGCAGGATCAAGCCCGCCTTGAGGCGCAGGAAGCGCTGGCGCTGGCGGCTCAACCCGAGCTGATGATGCCCCCCGAGCCAGCACCCGAGATGCTGGCGCAGGTGCGCGGTGCGCTGGAGAGTGGTGAGCTCAAGTGCAGCAAGCGCTCGGTGGCGCAGGCGCTGTCACTCTCGCTGGAGGAGGTGGATCGGGTGTTCCACCATCTGTTGTCACAAGGGGTGTTGGGGCAGGGGGGCAATCGCCACTATTACCTCAATCCGGCGCTGGAGCAGCAACCCGGATGATGAGAAGGCCACCGGAATGCGGTGGCCTTTGTCGTTATCGAGTGGCTGTGGCACTCAGTGAGTCAGCACCATCATCAGGCTGAGGAAGGCGGCCAGTCCGCCACCGATGCCGATGATCCAGTAAAACCCCTTGGCCCCCTTTTTGAGGGGAATGCGGAAGTAGAGCAAAAATGCCAACCACCCCAGCACCAGCAACAGAGGAATAAGAAACATTCGAGCCATGGTGTCCTCACTGTTATTCTGTTGACCCTTGATCAATCAACAGGATGGATTGTGCAATGACGCAGCTACAGATTACCGCATTCGGTGACCCCTCGGTACTCAAGCTCAACCCTTCCCTCGATAAGGTGCCTGCCGATGGCGAAGTGCGGGTGCGCATCTGCTTTGCGGGGGTTAACCCCATCGATGCCAAGACCCGTGCCGGCCTCGGCTGGGCGGCGGCCCAGAACAAGGACAATCTGCCCTGGACGCCGGGTTATGACCTCTCCGGCGTGGTGGAGAAGCTGGGCCCCGGCGTGACCTCGCTAGTCGAAGGGGATCGGGTGTGCGGCATGGTCGGTTTTCCCCTGAGTGCCGGTGGCTACGGGGAGTCTGTGGTGGCAAGCGAAAGCGAGCTGGTCAAACTCGACGGGGTGAGCCTTCAGCAGGGGGCGGCGCTGCCGCTGGCTGGTCTCACCGCCTGGCAGGGGTTGCTGGAGCACGGCGCCCTCCAGCGCGGTCAGCGGGTATTGATCCTCGCCGGTGCCGGTGGCGTTGGCCATCTGGCGGTGCAGTTTGCTGCCGCATATGGTGCCCACGTCGTGGCCACGGCGAGCGGCGACAATCACAGCTTCCTCCATAGTCTGGGGGCGAGCCGGATAGTTGATTACCATCAGGCCGAGTGGTGCGCCGAGGTCATCGCCGATGGCCAGTTCGATCTGGTGCTGGATCTGGTGGGGGGCGAGAGCGGCAAGGCGGCGCTGGCCTGCGTCAAGTCGGGTGGCCGTCTGGTGACGGTGCCCACCATCACTGCCCAACTGATCAAGGATGCTGGCGTAGCTGCGGGTATCGAGGTGGTCGGCATGCTGGTTCACCCTGATCAGCAGCAGTTGGGCCAGATGTTGCTGCTGTTGCGGCAGGGGGATGTGAAGGTCACCCTCGCCGGTGAATTCCCCCTGGCTGAGGGGGCGCTGGCCCACCAAGCCATCGAAGGGGGCCATGTGCGCGGCAAGCTGTTACTGCGGATGCCTGCGGCTGATGGCTATCCCGGATGAGCGGGATGATGGAGATGGGGCTTAGCTGGCTGTTTCTGAGCGCCTTCACCTCCGCCACCCTGCTGCCCGGCAGCTCCGAAGTGCTGCTGGGGGCCATGGCGGCCAAAGGGGAGTGGAGCATGGCGAGCCTGTTGCTGTGGGCCACTCTCGGTAATACCCTCGGCTCCATGACCACCTGGTGGCTCGGCTGGCTCGCTACTTTCAAGAAAAAACCGGAAGATTTTCAAGGCCGTGGGGAACAAAAAGCCTTAGGCTGGCTCAAACAACATGGTCACTGGTGTCTGCTGCTTGCCTGGACGCCGCTGGTCGGTGATGGTCTCTGTCTGCTGGCCGGTTGGCTGCGCCTCTCCTTCTGGCGCTCTCTCATCCTGATCGGGCTCGGCAAATTGTTCCGTTATGCCCTGGTTTTTCTGCTGGCCAGTCACATTTTCTAGCCTGTTTTTGTCACTCACGAGGTTACCGTGAACAAAGTCATACCTTTAACGATTCTGCTGGGTTTCACCCTGCCGGTGCTGGCGGCACCGACCCTGATCGCCGAACAGGACAAGGAGGAGGGCAAGCTCGCCATCCCCTACCAGATGTACAAGCTGGACAACGGCCTGACCGTGATCCTGGCCCCCGATCGCTCCGATCCGCTGGTGCACCTCGATGTCACCTATCACGTCGGCTCATCCCGCGAGACGGTCGGCAAGTCCGGCTTTGCCCACTTCTTCGAGCACATGATGTTCCAGGGCTCGAAACACGTCGGTGATCAGGAGCATATGCGGATCATCAACGAGGCCGGTGGCGACATGAATGGCACCACCAACAAGGATCGCACCAACTACTACGAAACCGTGCCTGCCAACCAGCTGGAGAAGGTGCTCTGGCTGGAGGCGGATCGGATGGGCTTCCTGCTTGATGCGGTGAGCCAGAAGAAGTTCGAGATCCAGCGCGCCACCGTCAAGAACGAGCGGGCCCAGCGAGTCGATAACCAGCCGTACGGACTGGTGAGCGAGAAGGTTGGGGAGGCGCTCTATCCGCGCACCCATCCCTACTCCTGGCAGCCTATCGGCTACGTGGAAGATCTCGACCGGGTCGATGTTAACGACCTCAAGCAGTTCTTCCTGCGCTGGTATGGCCCGAACAACGCCACCCTGACCCTGGGCGGCGACTTTGACAGCAAGCAGGCCCTCGGCTGGATTGAGCAGTATTTTGGCGCCATCCCGCGCGGCCCGGATGTGGCTGAGCCTGCTCCCAAGCCGGTCATCCTGCCCGAGACCCGCTATGTGACGCTGCAGGACAAGGTGCACCTGCCGCTGCTCTATATCAGCTACCCCACCGTCTCCCTCGGTGACCCGCAGGAGCCAGCGCTGGACATGTTTGCCGACGTGCTCGGCGGTTCCGCCAGCTCCATGCTCTATCAGTCGCTGGTGAAAACCGGCAAGGCGATCGATGTGGGGGCGTCCCACTACTGCGAAGAGCTGGCCTGTACCCTGACCGTTTACGCCTACCCCAATCCGTCGCAGGATGGCAGCCTCAAGACCCTCAAGGGGGAGGTGGACAAGGTGATCGGCGAGTTCGCCCAGCGCGGCCTCAAGCCGGAAGATCTGGAGAAGGCGATCGCCAAGTACCGCGCCTCCGCCATCTGGGGGCTGGACAGCGTCTCCGGCAAGGTGAGCCAGCTCGCCATGGGGCAGGTGTTTACCCAGGATCCCAACTATGTGTTCAAGACCCTGGATGCCATCGGCAAGGTGACACCGGAGCAGGTGAAGGCCGCCTACGACAAGTTCATCGCCGGCAAGCCTGCGGTGGTGCTGAGCGTGGTGCCCAAGGGCAAGGCAGAGTGGCAGGTCGCCACCCCGAACTTTACCCCCGCCAAGCGCGAGCTGCCGGATTACAGCAAGCATGACGAAGCGCTGGCCGAACGACCGGTAAAAGACAGTTTCGATCGCAGCGTGCAGCCCAAGGCGAGCGAGGCGGTGAGCGTCAAGGTGCCCGCCATCTGGCATGGCAAGCTCGACAAGAACATCGAGATTATCGGCACCCGAAGTGACGAGATCCCCGCGGTCTCCATCATGATCGCCCTGCCGGGCGGCATTCGTGCCGAAGATAAAGGGCAACTGGGGCTGGCCAATCTGACCGCCGCCATGCTGGGGCAGGGGTCGATACGTCTGACCGAAGCCCAGCTGAGCGACGAGCTGCAAAAGCTGGGATCTTCCATCGATGTTTCCAGCGCCCAGTACAACAACCTCGTCACCATCAGCTCGCTGGTGGACAAGTTGCCCCAGACCCTGGCGCTGGCACGCGAAGTGTTCGAGCGCCCCGGTATGCGGGAGGCGGACTTCGAGCGGGTCAAGGCGCAACTGCTGCAAGGAATGCAGCAGGCCCAACAGCAGCCCGAGTGGCTGGCCGGACAGGCGTTCCGCGAGCTGGTCTACGGCAAGCAGAACCGCCTCGGTCAACCCGCTGACGGGGTACTGGCTGATGTGGCCAAGCTGACCCTGGCGGATGTGAAGCACTTCTATCAGGCCTACTACAACCCGACCAACGCCAAAGTGGTGGTGACCGGTGATGTGAGCCAGAAGCAGATTGAGGAGCAACTTGGCTTCCTGACCGAGTGGAAAGGTGCCACGCCAGCGCTGGGTGATCTCAAGCTCAAGGGCGAGCAGGCCAAGCCGGGCATCTATCTGGTAGACAAGCCGGGGGCGCCCCAGTCTGTGATCCGCATCGGTCGTCGCGCCATGCCGTTTGATACCACAGGGGAGTATTTCACCGCCGGGCTGATGAACTTCAACCTGGGTGGCAACTTCAATAGCCGCATCAACCTCAACCTGCGGGAAGACAAGGGTTACACCTACGGTGCCAGCTCCGGCTTCTCCGCCAACCGCGAGGTGGGCACCTTCGCCACCGGCGCCAATGTGCGATCCGATGCGACCGTCGATGCCATTCGCCAGTTCCTCAAAGAGATGGATAACTATCGTGCGACCGGCCCGACCCCAGTGGAGCTGGCCTATATGCGCAGCGCTGTCTCCCAACAGGATGCCCTCTCTTACGAGACCCTCGGCCAGAAGGCGGGCTTCCTGCTGCAGATGGTGATGTATGACCTGAAACCGGACTATGTACAGGCCCAGAACAACCTGATCAAAACGGTGTCGCCCGAGGTGCTGAAGGCCAGTGCCGCCCGTTGGCTCAATCCGGCCGACATGGTGATCGTGGTGGTGGGAGACAAGCAAAAGCTTGAAAAACCCCTGAAGGAGCTTCATCTTCCCATCTATCCGCTGCAGTTGCCGTAACGGGCACCTTATAAAAATCAAGAGCCGCCCCGGATGGGGCGGCCTCACATGAGCCGTGAATATGACTACTACAAGCTTGTCACTCACCGAGTTGCTGAACGTTCTGGGGTCACCGGAGCGCTTGACTGCACTCAAGGGGATCCGGCGCGGGATCGAGCGTGAATGTCTGCGCATCACCCCGGATGGCAAACTCGCCCAGAATAACCATCCCCGGGCGCTGGGCTCGGCCCTGACCCATCCCAATATCACCACCGACTACTCCGAGAGCCTGCTGGAGTTCATCACCCCGGCCACCGACTCCATCGACAGCCTGATGGAGCAGCTCGGTGATATCCATCACCATGTGATGCAGCACTTGGGGGACGAGCGGATTTGGCCGCTCTCCATGCCCTGCTTCGTCGGTGGCGAGGAGAGCATCCGGCTGGCCCAATACGGCAGCTCCAACATCGGCAAAATGAAGACTCTCTACCGGCAGGGGTTGAAGAACCGCTACGGCAGCCTGATGCAGGTGATCGCCGGGGTGCACTTCAACTTCTCGATGCCGGACAGCTTCTGGAGCGAGTGGCAGGAGCTGGAGTGTGTCGGCTGCTGCAGCCAGCGTTTTATCTCCGACAAGTACATGGGGCTTATTCGCAACGTCTATCGCTTCGGCTGGCTGGTGCCCTATCTGTTTGGCGCATCGCCAGCCATCTGCGAATCTTTCCTCAAAGGGCGCAAGAGCAACCTGCCGTTCGAGAAGACCGGCAAGGGCACCCTCTATCTGCCTTATGCCACCGCGCTGCGTCTCTCCGATCTCGGTTACACCAATAGCGCCCAGGCGGGGCTCAAGATCAGCCACGACAATCTGCCGGCCTATGTCAGCAGCCTGCGCCGCGCCATCAACACCCACAATCCCGACTTTGCCAAGATCGGGGTCAAAGTGGATGGCGAGTATCGTCAGCTCAACGACAACGTGCTGCAGCTGGAGAACGAGCTGTACGCCCCAATCCGCCCCAAGCGTACCCCGCGCAGTGGCGAGAAGCCGTCCGATGCGCTCGATCAGCGCGGCATCGAATACATCGAACTGCGCACCGTGGACGTCAACCCCTTCACCCCGCTCGGCATCGATGCGGATCAAATCCGCTTCTTCGATCTGTTCCTGGTCTGGTGCCTGCTGCGCCCGTCCGCGCTGCAGAGCGATGAAGAGATCGCTCGCAACCGCCGCAACCAGAACAAGGTGGTGCTGGAAGGGCGTCGCCCCGGCCTAACGCTTGAAGATGAGCAGGGCAATGCCATTGGTCTCAAAGAGTACGGGCTCAAGCTGTTCGAGGAGCTGGCTGAGGTCGCCGAGCTGCTGGATCGCTGCTGCGGCCGCAACCGCTATCGCGAGACGCTGGCGATGCACCGCGAGAAGCTGCTTAACCCCGAGCTCACCTACTCCGCCCGCATGCTCAAGGAGCTGCTGGAGAGTGGTAAAGATAACGGCTGCTATGGCGACAAGCTGGCGACCCGCTATCGCGAGGAGCTGCTGGCGTCCGAGCTGCAGTACTGGGATGAAGCCTACTTTGCCGGTGAGGCGAAGGATTCGCTGGCCAAGCAACGGGAGCGCGAGCGCAGCGACAGCCTGTCGTTTGACGACTTCCTGGCTGACTACTTCGGGACCAGCAAGACAACTGCCTGATCACAGGCTTGTAAAAGCAAAAAGCCGCTCGAATGAGCGGCTTTTTTATTGCTTGGAATCTGAGCGTGATCAGGCGTGGTTATACATCGCCTCGATTTCGCGCTGGTATTTGGCCTCGATGATCTTGCGGCGCAGCTTCATGGTGGGGGTTATTTCCCCTAACTCCATGGAGAAGGCGCTAGGTAGCAGGGTGAACTTCTTCACTTGCTCGAACTTGGCCAGCTCTTTTTGCAGGTCCGCGATACGGGCTTCGAAGAACTCCATCACCCGGGAGTTGCGCAGCAGGTCACTTTTGCACTGGTACTGCAGGTTGATGGAGCGGGCATACTCTTCCAGCGACTCGAAGCAGGGGACGATCAGTGCCGAGACGAAGTGGCGGGCATCGGCGATGATGGCGATCTGCTCGATAAAGCGATCCTTGCCGATGGCGCCCTCGACCACTTGTGGCGCCACGTACTTGCCGTTGGAGGTCTTCATCAGCTCTTTCAGGCGCTCGGTGAAGTAGATATTGCCCTGGCGGTCGAGCTCACCGGCATCGCCGGTACGCAGGAAGCCATCCTCGGTCATCACTTCGGCGGTGGCGTCCGGCTTGTTGTAGTAGCCGCGCATCACGGTCGGTGAGCGCACCAACAGTTCGTTGTTCTCACCCAGCTTCACTTCGATGCCGTTCAGTGCCGTGCCGATGGAGCCGAGCTTGAACTGCTGATCTTCGTAGCAGCAGACGGTGGCTGTAGTCTCGGTCATGCCGTAGCCGTACTTGAGGTTGAGCCCCATCGCCTGGAAGAAGAGGTTCACATCATCGGCCAGACGAGCGCCTGCCACCGGCAGGAAGCGGGTGCGGCCGCCAAAACGGGCGCGCAGCTTGCGAAACACCAGCCGCTCGGCGAGCCAGAGTTGGGCGTAGAGCTGGGGAGAGGCTGACTTGCCAGCCTGACGGGTGGCGACCATCTGTTTGCCGACCCGGGTAGCCCAGCCAAACAGGGCGCGACGGGGTGCGGGCGCTTGGGCAACCTTGGCCTGGATCATGGCGTAGGCCTTCTCGTAGAGGCGCGGAACGGCGCACATCACGGTCGGCTGCACCTCGTCAATCACCTCCATCACCTTCTGCGGATCGCGGATATAGACGTTCTCGCCGCCGCAGTAGAGCACGTAGAAGCTCCAGACCCGCTCAAATACATGGCTCAGTGGCAGCATGCAGAGCGACACATCCTGCTCGTTCAAATCGAGGCGGCTGTTGTGCATCTCGAAACAGGCGGCGATGTTGGCGAAATCGAGCATGACCCCTTTGGGCTCGCCGGTGGTGCCGGAGGTGTAGATCAGGGTCAGCAGATCGTCCATCCGGTACTGCTGCTCGCGCTCGCGCAGTTGCTGTTCACTGGGCTGGTGGTTGCCGGAGACCAGAAACTCCTGAAAGTAGCTCGCTTGCGGGCAGCCACGCAGATTGACGTTGCCATCGAGGGCGACGATCTGGCGGATTTCGCCGTTCTGCAGCAGGGTCAGTGCCTGATCGAACTGGGGCTGTTCACCGACGAACAGGATGCCAATCTTGGCGTCACGCACGATATAGCGCACCTGATCCAGGGTACTGGTGGGATAGATGGGGACGCTGACGCCACGGGCGGCAAGGATGCCGAGATCAGCCTGGGTCCACTCTGGCATGTTGCGTGCGTAGATACCGACCATTTCGGTGGGCTGGTGACCACAGCGGATCAGCGCCTGGGCGCAGTAATCCATGGCCTGACCCAGAGTGCGCCAGCCGATGGCACGCCATTGACCATCTTGCTGAACCCGCAGGGCCGCCTTGTTACCAAGCTGGGTAATACGTTCACGCATCAGTCGAACCAGATGAAGCTTCGGCATCAGTCAAGCATCCTTTAATTACAGTTGTACGCCGGTTAGGGCACTAAAAATCGGGGTAGAGTTTAAACTCCAACATTACAGCTTACAAGTGTTCGCCGTTTGTCTTGGATCACAAAGCATGCAAATAGCTATGCCTTTGCGCAGGTTGGCCGATACTGCAGATGAGTGCTGGAGGGGTAACGATATGAATCTGTGGGTGAAAGGGGCGTTGGCTGCGGTTGGGCTCATGGTGGTGGGTGGCGGTGCGGCCTGGTTTTTTGTGGGCCAAGCGCCGAAGGCCCCTGCCAATCCCTGGTATCAGGGGGCTGAGGGGTATCATCTGGCACAGCAACAAGCGTTGGCGTTGGGTTATCCGCTGCTCTATGTGCTGGAGGCTCCCAAGTGCCGCCGTTGTGGCGATCTGGAGAAGAAATTCTGGCAGAGCGAGGAGATGGCTGACCCGCTGGCCAAGCTGGTGAAGGTGCGCCTCAATCCGGGTAAGGGGGATGGCAGCGAGCAGATTTTGCGCCGCTTCCCCAAGGTGGCCACGCCGCCCGGCATTTATGTCCAGCCGCCGGGCGAGCCCCTCAAGCCCATCAAGATAGTGGTGGATATCGACCAGATTTGGATGCCGGGAAAAACCTGGCAGCGGGGCTTCTATATGCCGCTCTCTGCCGCAGGGTTCGAGGCGGTACTCCACTCCACCCTGGCCTTGCAGGATCCCGCACTGGATAACGCTCCCCTGGAGTGAAACGGGGCAAGGCGGTTTAGTGTGGTGAGATGTGCTGGATCAGCCGAAATCGAACAGTCGCGACATCAGTACCGCATCTTCCCGATCATTGCCGGTGCCGTAGTAGTCAGCGCGGCGGCAATATTCGGCAAAACCGGCGTTCTCGTAGAGGGAGATCGCGGTTTTATTGCCCGCCCGCACCTCGAGAAACCAGGCCTCAGCCCCTGCTTGCTTGCTGCGAGTCAGATAGGCCTGCAACAGCGCCCGTCCCAATCCCTTGCCCTGAAACGCCGGATGCACACAGATGTTCATCAGCGAGCTGTCACCGGCCACCAGATCCGAGATATAGAAGCCCGCCGGACGACCGTCGACCAGCATCAAGCCGTTGAGATAGCGTGGCCCGAAGCAGGAGAGCAGGTTAGCCTGGCTCCACGGCTCCTTGTGAGCGGCTTGCTCGATGGGATAGACAAGGTCGAAATCGCTCTCGAGCAGGGGACGAAACTCAGGCATGGGGGCTCCGGATGGCAGGATTGTGGGCACAAGGGTTGGCAGGGGCGGCGTTTGTAAAATCAGGTAAAAAGAGCGGCATCACAGTGGAACTTGGCGGCATGATGCGAGATCACGCTGCGCTGGCCGCAAGGTGCTGGCGCAGCTGTTGCCACAGGGCGCGCTTTTGCGCGGCGCTGGGGACGAGCGGGCAGATCAGCGCATCCGGCCGCTCGGGGTTGGCCTCCGTCAGCCAAAGCAGGGGAGACGTGTCCGCTGTTTGCAGTTCGACGGACGGCAATTCGCTGAGCAGGGAGACCTCGTCTGGAGCGATGCCCAGCAGCTGGCAGATATCCGCCAACAGCGTGGTGACAGGCAGCCGGGGCGCCAGCAGCCAGAGTTTACCGGTGGGCAGCGGGGCGCTGATGGCCGGGGCCGTCTGGCCGGGCTGAGCGGCATGTTGCGCAAGCTCGGGAGCGGTGGCTGCGCCCAGCAATGCCGGACGACGCAGCTGCCAGCTTTGAATACCCATGCGGGTCAACATGCTCTGACGTACGGGATCTTGCATCGGGGGCGACTCACTCTTGATCTGCGTTGGAGAAAATAGTGCTGCGAAGGGTACACTCGAACCGCTTTTGCTGCACCCATTTGCAAAGCGTTGTCAGCAAAACAGCGCAGGCAGCGGATCCTGGGGATCTTGCGTTTTTTCCTGCCAGAGTCGGGTATTTTGCGGCAAGAGATACCAGAATAAACATCATAACAAGACAAAACCCAAGGCCGAGCAAATGGATATCGCGCCTTGGGGCCATCATCAGCCCAGCTTCGGAACAGTCTCTATGTCGTCTTTAGCTCAAGCACAGAACCCTGCGCGTGTCATTCCCATCCAGGAGCGGCTGCCTCGACTGCTGGCAGCCCTTGGCGAGGGGCTCTATGAACGGCAGGATGCGTTGCGACTCGGTTTGCTGGCAGCCCTCAGCGGTGAGAGCGTCTTCTTGCTGGGCCCGCCCGGCATCGCCAAGAGCCTGATTGCCCGCCGCCTCAAGCTGGCATTTCACGATGCCCGTCACTTCGAATATCTGATGACCCGTTTCAGTACGCCGGAGGAGGTGTTTGGCCCCCTCTCCATTCAGGCGCTGAAAGAGGATGGTAAATACCTGCGATTGACCAAAGGCTATCTGCCGGAGGCCGAGGTGGTGTTTCTCGACGAGATCTGGAAGGCAGGTCCCGCCATCCTCAACACCCTGCTCACCGCCATCAACGAACGGCAGTTCCGCAACGGTGACAGCCAGCACCCCATCCCGATGCGCTTGCTGGTGACTGCTTCCAACGAACTGCCAGCACCGGACAGCGGGCTGGAAGCGCTCTACGACCGGATGCTGGTGCGGATCTGGATGGATCGGGTACAGGAGAAAGCCAACTTTCAGGCCATGCTGGCCAGCGATGGCCATGCCCACCAGAACCTGCCGGAATCCTTGCAGATCCGGGGGGATGAGTACGAGCAGTGGCAGAGCCAGATCGAGCAGGTTCGCCTGCCGGATGCCTGCTTCGAGCTCATCTACCAATTGCGCCAGCAGCTCGACAGCCAGCTGGCCCACCGCTGCTATGTGTCGGATCGCCGCTGGAAGAAGGCGGTACGGCTCATCAAGGCGAGCGCCTTCTTCAATGGCCGCGACGAAGTGGCGCCCCTCGACCTGCTGTTGTTCAAGGATTGTCTCTGGCATGACGAGGAGTCCCGCACCGCCCTGCTGGAGATGATGACCGAGTTCTCCCGTCTCTATGGCTATCAGCAACTGGCGATGACCCGCCAGTTGCTGGCCCTGCGGGATCAATTCAAACAGCTGAAACAGAGCGTGGCTCAACGGCTCTGCACAAAGGCGCGGCAACGCAAACAGTGGTTTGGCCGCCGGGCCCGGGGCATCGAGATCCCGCTCGCCAATGCCAGACCCTTTGGCAAACAGGTGCACTTTCACTTGCTTACTCCGGCACCGCTGGATGGCAGCGATCCCGAGCGGCTCACCAACACATTGGTGTTCGATCGCACCCTGCTCTCCCACTGGCACCCTACCGGCGAGGCACTGGTTGGCTATCAGTTTGGCAATCCAAAGGCAGGGCACTACGAGCTGGTGCTGGACGATGAGCTGCGGCTCCAGGTGCTCGATATCCAGCGCCAGCAGATCCCGCTGGTGTTGATGGAGCGCAGCGCCATCCCCGAGGTGGTGCTGGAGCCCTGGTTGCAGGCGCTTGATGAGCAACTGCTCCGGGTCGGCAAGTTGATGCAGGAGCTCAAGCAGCAGCGCAGTCTGTTCGAGCGCCATCAACAGCACCTTTTTATTGCGCAGCGCTGGTTGCAGCAGGTGGAAGACAGCTTCTTCGTGCTAAACCGGGATCTCGAACTGCTGCACAGCGAGCTGGCGCAGTGGCGCGAGCGGTTGCCAAGGTTGGACGAGTAAGGAGCACTCATGCTTGAGATCGGCATGCTGGATTTGGGGCTCCTCATTGGCGAAGGGGAGCTGGCGGGTGAGATTGCGCTATTGCTGGCGGCGTCGCCCAAGATTTCCGAATTTATCCGGCGCTCTCCGCTACAGGGCAAACTGCTGAAAAAGCGCCTGCAGAGCTGGGGCGAGCAGCTTGGCGAGGAGATGCGCCACAAGCCGGTGCCGGTGGTGCTGGAGCAGGAGTACCTGCTCTATCAGGCGCACCGGCAACTGCCGATGACCGAGCTGATTGGCCACCTGCCCAGCCTGCTGGAGTCGCTGGAGCAGTACAGCCCCTTCGCCGGTGAGGCCCGATCCTTGGTGCGCCAGCTGATGGCTCATCCCACCGAGAGCATGCGTCAACTCTTTATCGACAAGTGGCGCGCCAGTCTGGTGGGGAGCCTGCTGCAACTGCAACAACAGATCGCCGAAGCGGAGCGGGAGAAGCAGCGTCAGGAGATTGAAGATCAACTGCTGGCCAGCCGTACCTTGGCCGATGCCCTCGATCCCAACAAGATCTCCGCCGGTGGCTTGTGGGATCTGGCGCAGGGGAGCTGGCACAAGCGCAGTCTGGTGCTGGTCAAGCAGTACGCTCGCATGTTACAGCGTGAGCCGCTGCTGGCGGAGATTGCCGCTCTGCTCGGGCGCAGCGAGCGGGATCGGCGAGCGCAGGAGCAACCGGTGCCGCCGGTCGAGGTGCTGGAGCTGGAGCCGGCCCCCAGCGACGATGTACCGGACGATCTGGTAGGGATCCATCAGGCGAGCGATCTGATGCGGCTGCTGCCGAGCGAGGCGGTGATGCTGGCCCTGCCCGAGCTGGAGCTGGAGTTCTATCGCCGCTATCTGGAGCGGCGCCTGCTCAGCTACCAGTCGCGCGGAACGTTGCCGCGCCAGCGCATCATGCTGCGTACCCCGGAACAAGGTGGACAGCAGTTGCAGCAGCGGGGCCCCTTTATCGTCTGTGTCGATACCTCCGGCTCCATGGGGGGGTATCCCGAGGAGTGTGCCAAGGCGCTGTTTCTGGCCCTGCTCAAGGTGGCGATGGATGAGAAGCGCGGCTGCTACCTGATGCTCTTCTCCACCGAGGTGGCGACCCTCGAGATCACCGCCGATACCGGTCTGGACAAGGCGGAACGCTTCCTCTCCATGAGTTTTCACGGCGGTACCGACCTGGTGCCCTGCCTTGAGAAGGCGCTGGCCAAGCTCGATGATCCCGCTTTTGCCAAGGCGGATGTGCTGGTCATCTCCGACTTTATCGCCCAGAGCCTACCCCATCCTCTGCTCGATCAGATGAACCGCTATCGTCAGCGCCAGACCCGTTTTCACGCCGTCGCCATGTCCCGCCACGCCAAGCAGGCGCTGCTGCGGGTCTTTGACAACAGTTGGCTGCTCGATTGCGGCCTGCGCGGTCGGCTGCTGCGCCGCTGGCAGCAGCACTGAATCCCCATTGTCGGGGGCATGCCATTCCCCCGCTATATCAATAGTCCCTGCTCAGGGAACATCGCCAGGCACCCAACGAACAGGTACTGCCCACAGTGATGTGAGTCCCGTTATTCAGTCACAGTCCAGTTAACGAGGCTATAATCGCGCCCCCGCGATTTACTGAGAAAGACACCGCCAAGATGGGTATGCTCCATTTTTTCATCTGTTTACTGCTGATCACGGTTCCATCCATTGGGCGAGCGGATACCCTTGCCCCCTCGGCGCTCTTGCAAGAGCTGCAGGCGCTGGAGGAGGATTTCTCCTATAGCGAAAATTATCGGCAGCGGGTGGCTCAGCTGGTTAGCCAAAAAGAGCAGCATTCGAGCGCAATCCAGAGCCGGATCGCCCAACTGCAGTGTGACTCATGGCCTGCCAATCATGTCAGCGACTATCTGCAGGGGATCCAGTTTGCCGAGCGTGAGCTGGGGATAATCAAGGGCCGCAAGAATCTTTACAGTGAAGCAGGGCTCCGGCTGTGTCGTGGCTGGTTCAGGCAGCGCCTTGGTGACATCGCCAAGGCCAAAGATGATTATGATGCCACGTTGTCGATGGCCAGCCAGCTGGGTGATCTCCGGTTACAGGCCAAGGCCCGCAGTTATCTCGGTACCATGCTCGCTTCACAAGGAGACATGTTGGAAGCGCTGCACAATCTCAAGCAGGCCAAGGCGCTTTATGATGGTCTGGGCTTGACCCGCATGAGCCTGCGTCAGCAGACCCTGATTGCCAACACCTATCGGCGGATGGGGAGCTACGTTCAGGCTGAAGTGCTCTTCGATGAGTTGTTGCAGAGCTATCGTGATAGCGGCGATGAGGGGGTGCTCAATGATCTGCGGGTCTATCAGGGGATTCTCTATTCCAAAACGGGTCGCGATGAAAAGGCCATTGCGCTACTGACCCTTGCCGAGTCCTATTTCATGGCACAACAGCTGTGGATGGAGGTAAGCGAAGTGCGATTATGGTGGGCCAATGCGCTGCTCGCCTTGGGACGGGTGGACGAAGCCTTTGCCAAGGGGGATTGGCTAGACCTGCCACAGCCAGACCATGAAGTTGAACCGATCCTGCTTGCCATGCGCAACTTGTTGCGGGGGGCGGTCATGGAGCGAAAAGGGCGTTATCAGCAGGCCGTTGATTATATTGAATTGGCTATTCCGACCCTGACGTCCGAGGCCCATCAGGAGATGCTGGCAAAAGCCTATCGCATTGAATCGTCGGCGCTGAAGTCGTTGGGCCGTTACCAGGCCAGCTTGCAAAAGCTGGAGCGTTATATCGAAACCTATCAGCAAGTTGAGCTGGAGCTGCAGGGACATCGGCGGTTACAGATGCTCCTTGAGCAAGACCTGGATCAACAGAAGCAGGAAAACGAGCGACTGCAGGTGCGGCGCAAGATGCAGCAGCAAGAGTTGGCAGCGCTTGAGGCTGCACGCCGATGGCGGATGATGGCGGTTGTGTTCGGGGTCGGGATGTTGATGCTGGTATTGCTCTATCAGTTGCAGCGTGGCCGCACCTTGCGTCAGTTGACTCTGACGGATGAGTTGACCGGTATCCAGAATCGCCGTCAGGTTCAGTTGCAAGCCGAAGCACTGTTTTTGCGTGCCAAGAGCGGTCATCTCAATCATCTCTCCGTGCTTATCGTCGATATAGATCACTTCAAACGGGTAAACGACCGACTGGGTCATCTGATGGGTGACAAGGTGCTCACAGACGTTGCACGCACCATATCAGCTTCATTGCGAGGCCAGGATCGGGTGGGGCGCAACGGGGGAGAGGAGTTTATGGTGCTCTTGCCGGGGGCGCCTCTTGCTGCTGCGGGTGAAGTGGCCGAGCGGATCAGGCTGCAGGTGGCTAACTTGCGAGTTGATGGTGTGCCCGACACTATGCAGATCCGGGTCAGCATTGGGTGTGCGCAATATGACCTGCGGGATAGCGAGTTATCCAGGTTGGTACACCGGGCGGATATGGCGATGTACCGTGCCAAGGAGAAGGGGCGGGACCGGGTCGAATTGGCAAGCTAGTCGTTTACGACGACTCATTCCCGCGCTGTCGATGCGCCGACAAGTCTGCCCGCTTGCATGGGGCGGGTCGTCTGGCGACACGGCGATCCGGTCAGGCCGTCATGGCATCATGCCGTTAGAACGCGGGCTGGGTATTTTTCACTCGCGCGGGTATAATGTCGCGCAATTTTGCTTTGACTCAGGCGAGCAGACCCATGTAAGCAAGGTACCCCATCATTACCATCACACTGCCAGGTGTCAGCCGCTATGGCTGTCATCAGGGCATGTCGGGTACCATTGCGCACCAATATGCCGTGAGTCGAATGCGGCATCCCGGATGTATTCCCACGGTGACCGAGGTCACCGCTCAATAGAAGAATGTTGAATTATGTCAGCTGAATTTCTGAGTGAAGTCTCCAAGAGACGCACTTTTGCGATCATTTCGCACCCGGATGCGGGTAAAACCACCATCACCGAAAAAGTCCTGCTGTTCGGACAGGCCATTCAGCGCGCCGGTACCGTCAAGGGCCGTGGTTCGGGCCAGCACGCCAAATCCGACTGGATGGAGATGGAGAAGCAGCGTGGTATCTCCATCACCACCTCGGTGATGCAGTTCCCCTACTCCAATTGCCTGGTCAACCTGCTCGACACCCCGGGTCACGAGGACTTCTCTGAAGATACCTACCGTACGCTCACCGCCGTGGATTGCTGCCTGATGGTGATCGACGCTGCCAAGGGTGTTGAAGACCGGACCCGCAAGCTGATGGAAGTAACCCGGCTGCGTGACACCCCGATCCTGACTTTCATGAACAAGATGGACCGCGAAGTACGCGACCCCATGGAAGTGATGGACGAGGTGGAACGCGAGCTGAAGATCATGTGCGCCCCCATTACCTGGCCGATCAGCTGTGGTAAATCCTTCAAGGGTGTCTATCACCTCTACAAGGACGAGACCTATCTGTATCAGACTGGTCAGGGCCATACCATCCAGGAGAAGCGGGTAGTCAAGGGACTGCATAACCCCGAGCTGGACGCCGCCATCGGCGAAGACCTTGCCGCCCAGCTGCGTGGCGAACTGGAGCTGGTGCAGGGCGCCTCGCCCGAGTTCGATCACGAGGCTTTTATCGCTGGCGAGATGACCCCGGTGTTCTTCGGTACTGCACTGGGCAACTTCGGTGTTGACCACATGCTGGATGGTCTGACTGACTGGGCACCGTCCCCGATGCCACGCAAGGCCGAGAGCCGTGAAGTCGCCGCGACCGAGGAGAAATTCTCCGGCTTCGTATTCAAGATCCAGGCGAACATGGACCCGAAGCACCGCGACCGTATCGCCTTTATGCGAATCGTGTCAGGCACTTACAGCAAGGGCATGAAGATGCGCCACGTGCGGATCGGCAAGGATGTGAACATCTCCGACGCCGTGACCTTTATGGCCGGTGACCGCGAGCAGGCGGTGGAAGCCTGTGCCGGTGACATCATCGGTCTGCACAACCACGGCACCATCCAGATCGGCGACACCTTCACCCAGGGTGAGGATCTCAAGTTCACCGGTATCCCGAACTTCGCCCCGGAACTGTTCCGCCGCATCCGCCTGCGCGATCCGCTCAAGCAAAAGCAGCTGCTCAAGGGGCTGGTTCAGCTCTCCGAAGAGGGCGCCGTGCAGGTGTTCCGTCCGTTGATCAGCAACGATCTGATCGTGGGCGCGGTTGGTGTGCTGCAGTTTGATGTGGTGGTATCGCGTCTGAAGAGCGAATACAACGTCGAAGCGCTTTACGAGGCGGTCAACGTCTCCACCGCCCGCTGGGTGGAAGGGACCGACGTCAAGAAGTTCGAGGAGTTCAAACGCAAGAACGAGGTCAACCTGGCCCTTGATGGCGGTGATAACCTCACCTATATCGCGCCGACCATGGTTAACCTGCGACTGGCTCAGGAGCGTCACCCTGACGTGGAGTTCCGTCAGACTCGCGAGCACTGATAACGGCTGGTTTGCCTGTTGGCAGATGATAAGAGACCCCGCTTCGGCGGGGTCTCTTTTTTGTGCCGTTTTGCCTGTTTAAGGAGAGACGCTGTGGGCAATGGTCCAGCATATTGCCAGTAGCAAGCCGCCCTCACCCTAGCCCTCTCCCAGAGGGAGAGGGAATTATCCGAGGTCTGTCCGAAAGATAGCGGAAGTGTTTTTGCCCCCTTATCCCCTTGCGGGAGAAGGGTTGGGGATGAGGGGAGTTACTCCAGCGTCAGCACCATGCAAATCTCGCAATCCCCGTGTCCGGTACAGCCGAGTGGGGCGGGAATATGTGCAAAGCCCAGTGATTCATAGAGGCTGGTGGCTTCGCGCAGCACTTCGGTGGTCTCCA
This sequence comes from Aeromonas sp. EERV15, assembly GCF_900079845.1. Classification (NCBI taxonomy): domain Bacteria; kingdom Pseudomonadati; phylum Pseudomonadota; class Gammaproteobacteria; order Aeromonadales; family Aeromonadaceae; genus Aeromonas; species Aeromonas sp. EERV15. The sequence goes on from NZ_FKKY02000004.1 coordinate 207,018, forward strand.
GATAGCAGCGGTGATAGCCGAGTGCCCGCGCCTCATCGATCGCCTGCAAGACCAGCCGCTTGCCAAGGCCCAATCCGCGCAGGGCGGGCATAAAGTACATCTTCTGCAGCTCGCAGACCCCCTCTTCTCCCGCCAGCGGCGCGATACCACCACCCCCGAGGATGGAACCGTCCGGCCCTTCGATCACCCAGTAGCGGCTCTTCTCCCCCTGATAGCTCTGGGAGAGGGTGTCGAGATTGGGATCCGAGACTCCATAGCCCTTGTCGGCGGTGAGGCCATATTCGGCCGATACGGCGCGGATCACCATGGCGATCTGGGGATTGTCCGCCGCCGTGATGGGGCGGATCTGGTAACCCTGCTGGCGGCGGGCACGGGAGAGGGCGCTGCGATAGAGCCGCAACCCTTGCCACAGCTGTTCCCGCTCGGGCAGGCTCAACTGCGCCAGCATCTCCTCCATCGCTGCGTCCATCTCCAGGTGCAAGGTCAACAGCATGGCCTGGCCGTGTACGGTGAGGCGAGCCTCCTTGCTACGCCCGTCAAAGGGGTGCGGGTGCCAGCTGATCAGCTCCCGCTCGGCGAGGCGGGCCAGCGGGCGGCTGGCATTGGATTTGTCGATGTGCAGTTTTTCCGCCAGCTGCTGGTTGGTGGCAGGGGCGTTTTCCAGCTCGATCAGCAGGTGAGCCTCGATGGGGGTGAGGGCCAGATTGCCGCACTGCTGGGAGAGCATGCCGAGTTCGCGAACCAGATCGCGCGACAGGGCGCGCAGGGGACGGGGATCCATATCGTGGGTTCCTTTTTAGTTGTGCATGACAACTAATATAGTATGAAGGTTGTAATGCGCAACCTTTTTAACGCTATGGTTGCACCAAATGGCGAACGGCAGCCAAGAGGGGCTGCCGCAGGCAAGGTGGTTCGTCAGGCGGCGGCTCTGATCCCCAGTTCAGGGCGGCGGGAGAAGCAGCGGGCGAGCAGCAGCATGGTGACGACGCCTATGGTACCCAGCACCAGCCAGGGCAGGGCCGGTTGCCCCTGTTGCAGCGAGAAGTCATAGAGGGAGCCACCGCCTACATAGCCGGTCATGCCCCCCAGCGCCAACCCGAGGCGGCTGAAGCCCATGTAGCTGCCACGGGCATTGGGGTTGGCGAGTTTGGTCATCAGGGTCTCCCGCGCCGGTTCACAGATGATGATCCCCAGATAGAAGCAGGCCAGCAGTACGAAGATGCCGGAGAGGGTGCTGACAAACGCAACCAGCCCGATCCCCACTGTCATCAGCAGGATACCGGCCATCAGTCGGCTCTCCAGCCGGTAGCGCCGCTCACTGAAACGGGCGATAGGGTAGAGCAGTGCCAGCGACAGCGCTGTTTCGAGGCTGTACATCCAGCCTACCGCCGTGGTGGTGCCGGCCAGTTGCTTGACCAGGATCGGGAAGATCAGCATCACCTGCACCCACAGCATGTAGTAGCCGCTCAGGATCAGCACCAGCCGGCAGAAGGCGCGATCCGCCAGTACCTTGCCGAGCCCTTCCCGCATCGGAGTCGGTTTGACGGAGATGCGGTAGGCAGGCAGCAGGGTCCAGTTGCACAGGGCTGCCAAAGTGAAGAGCCCGGCCCCCAGCAGGCAGACATAGGTGAAGTCGAAGCGCAGCAGCCAGCTGCCAAGCAGGGCGCCGGTCACGGCTCCTGCGCTTTCGAGCATCATCAGCAGGGAGATAAAGCGGCTCCGTTCACGGGGGCGGGTGAATTTGATCACCAGCGCTGCCCGTGGCGGGTCGAACAGGCAGCCGCCAAGGCCCGAGAGAAAACAGGAGAAGATCAGCATGGCGCCACTGTCGGCCCAAGCCAGGGTGGCGAAGCCCACCGCCCGCAACAGCATGCCGGTGACGATGAGCGGGCGGGCGCCGAAACGGTCGGCCAGCGAGCCGCCGAAGATCCCCAGCCCCTGCTGGGTCAGCTGGCGCAGGCCTAGGGCCAGCCCCACCAGACCGGCGGCCCAGCCGAGCTGGTCGACGAAGCGCAGGCTGATCATCGGCATCACCACAAAGAACCCCAGGATCACCAGTGTTGTATCCAGCGCCAGAAACCAGCGCCCCCAAAACCTCGCCCTATCGACCATAACGCCCTCTCATTCACAGATACCTTCATTCTGGAGAGGGTTTAGATATAGTGGTAGACGACAACTACCTATATTTCATATCAGGATTATTTATGTCTATGGATCTGGACGATCTGCAACTGCTGCTGGATGTGGCCGAGCTGGGCAGCTTCAGTCAGGCGGCGGCCATTCGTGGCTGGTCACAGCCGCTGGTGAGCCAGCGGATTGCCCAGCTGGAGGAGAGCCTCGGAGCGCCGCTGTTTCAGCGTCATCGGCGCGGGGTGACGCCGACCCGTGCCTGCGAGGAGTTTCTCCCTGCCGCCCGCTCGGCGCTGGCGATCCTGAGCGAAGGGCGGCTGGCACTGCAGGGGGCGCCTGCGCTGCCTTGTATCCGTCTCTCCAGCCTGCCATCCCTCACTTCGGTGGTGTTTGGCTCGTTATTGATGGAGCTGGTGGACGAGGCGTTCGAGATCCGCTGCACCACGGATCACTCCGGCGAGATCATGCAGTCGCTGCTGACTGGCGAGGCCGATATCGGCTTTGTGCTCAAGCGCCCGCCGGTTGCGGGCCTGCAGATGGAGCTGCTCTGCTGCTCCCCCATTATCGCTATCGCCTCGCCATTGCATCCGCTGGCCGGTTGTCACGGCCTCACCCTGGAGGATATTGCCGACCAGCGGCTGGCGCCTCAGGTATGGGGGCCGGGGTGTGACGTCTTTATCCAGCAGTTGCGGCGGTTGCGGCGGGCCGCCAGCCCCCTGCATGCGGTGCAGCCCGCCAGTGCGGCGCGGGATCTGGCGCTGGAACACGGGTTTATCACCCTGATGCCGGAGCTGGCCATCAAGCGGGATCTGGAGGTGGGACGGCTGGTCAGGCTAGATGTGCGCAATCTGCCGCAAGAGCATTGGGATGTGATGATGGCGTGGCGTGGTGGCAAGCGGCCCAATCCGGCCAGGGAAACCGTGTTGGCCACCGCCCGCACGCTGGCGAAACGGTGGCGCAATGAGTAAAGCGATGCGGGACAAGGCCCGCATCGGGTGGATCAGTAGCTGGCCTTGAGGGTCACACCGCTGAACGCTGCAAACCCTGACAGCTGCACATGCCAGGTGCCCGCCTTGGGATTGGTGAACGAGCAGCTTTCGTTATTGCCACCCTGGTAGGGACGGCAGTCATAACTGCTGCTGGTGGGGGCGCTGCCAAAGCGGACGTAGAGGTCGGCATCACCGGTACCGCCGCTGCTGCTGATCTGCAGCGACCTGGTGCCAGCCGGTACGTTCAGGGTGTAGTTGAGCTTGCCACCCTTGCTGGCGGCGAGGTTGCTCACCGGCACGCCGTTTTGCAGCACATTGTCACTCGGTGGCGGTGTGGTTCCGCAGCTGGCATCGACCCCGACGGTCTGGAAGGTCCGTGCCACATCCGCCTGACTGTAACCCAGATCGGCGGTCGCCCGGCTGACGCCGCAGGCCCCTTGCTGGTAGTTGGTGTTGGCGCCCCAGTAGAGGCGGTTGGCCAGCAAGAACACTTCAAATGCCTTGCGGGTGTTCCAGCCACTGCTGGTGGCGAGCAGGTAGAAGGCGCGGTTATAGACCCCTGAGCTGTGGTGTACATCCATCCCCTCCTGATAATCCGCCGCATGGCCGATGGATCTGCCATCCCGGGTCGGATCCTCGAAGTAGCGCAGGGAGCCGTTTCCCTTGAAGATCTGGGCGCCGACCAGCCAGTCGTTGCTCCCCTTCATGTAGAATTCGGCCGCTTCCCCTGCCATGTCGGAGAAGGCCTCGTTGATGCCACCGGATTGCCCCGAGTAAACCAGCCCGGAGTTTTGCTCGGTGAAGCCGTGGCTCACCTCGTGGGCTGCCACATCCAGGCTCACCAGCGGGTGGAAGGTGGTGGCGCCATCACCAAAGGTCATCTGGCTGCCATCCCAGAAGGCGTTCTCGTAATTCTTGCTGTAGTGAACCCGCATCTTCAGTTTGAAGGTCAATGGTGCCGTGTTGTACCAGTTGCGGTACATGTCGAACACCAGGTTGCCGAAGTAGTGGGCGTCGTTGAGGGGGGAGTAGGCGCCGTTGATCTCCTTGACCCGGTTCTCCGGGCAGGTGAACTGGTGGATGGTGCCGCCAGAAGTGGCGTGGTTGAGGTTGATTGTATCGACGTTGGTGCTGGTCATCCGGCAGTTGTCATCGACGATCAGCGGGCCAAAGTCGGTGCCGTAGATGTATTTGCCGGTCTTGATGTTGCCCCCGGGGCCGCTGGCATTCTTGTGGTTGATCCCCTCCCAGCGTTTGAGCTCTTCGCCGCTCTGGGCATCGAGAATGACGAAGGGGCGGCTGGGCTTGTCACTTTCGGCGATAAACGAGACCTGATAGACCAGCCGGGCCAGCCCGTTCTCGTCCTGCATCACGTAGAGTTTGACCTGCTCGTTGCTCCCCTTGCTGCCCGCCTTGGCCTTGCTGGCGGCATCCTGTGGCGAGAGGGTTGTGGCCGGGCTTGCCACATCCTGATCGATCTGGCGCAGCATGCGCCCGCTGGCCTGCTGCAGCTGGCCGTTCAGGCTCTTGTCAGCCACAACCACCTGACCCATCACCGGGATGCCGTTCCAGACCTGCTCGTAGCGGATCCGCTGCTGTCCATTGGGCAGTTTGACCACCCGTACCTGACGAAACTCGCCATCTTCCAGCTGCAAGGTGCCACTCGCGGCACTGAGGTCTGTCATGGCCCGGATGCCGTTTGCCGTTACGTTGATCTCTACTTCTTGCGCTGCCAGTGCGGCACCTCCCCAGCAGGCCAGCACAACGGCCAGATAAATTTTATTCATCTCTTCTTTCCTTAAATCGATGAGGTTGATGAACCGACCCATGGTCGGGCGCTTTGAAGCTAGTGCCGCTGAGGGAAAGTGCCCCCTGTCAAATGTGACAGCGCAGCACAAAGGGGGAGCAGGATCTGCCAAAGTGCCTTTTGGGGGTATCATTCGGTGTCATATGAAGAGCTTTATCCGGTTTCAGCCACTCCCCTTTCTCTTTTGAGGGAGGCGCAAACTTGCGCTGCCACCCTCTGCGGGATCTGCCGGAAGATCGCGCTAAAAGTGGTTGGCGCGACCAGTAGCAATTGGCTACATTGGGTGGCTGGTTCGCTATTGGATAACTGATTTGAAAGGAGAATTTCATGTTTTCATGGCAGTTGGACGATGAGCTTGCACTGCTCTTCTTGCAGCCCGATATGGCGAGCGAACTGTTTGCACTCTGCAATAACAACCGGGAGTACCTCTCCCAGTGGTTGCCCTGGCCGCCACTGATCCAGCGCCCCGTCGACAGCGCCCTCTTCATTCGCAGTGCCATCGAGAAGTTCGCCCGGGGCGAGGGGCTCACCACTGCCATCGAGTATCAGGGGGAAGTGGTGGGTGTCATCGGTTACAACAGCATCGATCATGATCTTGGCAAGGTGGTTATCGGTTACTGGCTGGCGGAACGCTGGCAGGGCAACGGCATCATCACCCGAGCCTGCCAGGCCCTGATCCATCACGCCTTTGAGGAGATGGGGATGGAGAAGGTGGAGATCAGCGCCGCCACCGATAACGAGCCAAGCAGAGCCGTCTGTGAACGGCTCGGGATGCAGCTGGAGGGGGTGACCCGGCGGGCAGAGCGGCTGGGCAACCGGATTGTGGACCATGCTCACTACAGCCTGTTGCGCGATGAGTGGCTAAGTCAGAGGGAGATATGATGGTGCTGCCACATATCAAGACGGCCCGTACCCATCTGACCATACTGTCGCCGGATCAGGCCCCCATGATGCTCGACTTCTACCGGCGTAACCGCGCTCATCTCGCCCCTTGGGAGCCATTGCGGGACGAGCACTTTTATACCCTCTCTTACTGGCATGCCCGGCTGCAGGACAGTTACAGCCAGTTCTTCAACGGCACTGGCGTCAGTCTGGTGGCGCTTGATCCGACAGGGGAGCAGGTGATCGCCACCTGCAATTTCAGCAATATTCTGATGGGCGTCTTCAAGGCGTGTCATCTGGGCTACGCCATCGACCAGCAACAGCAGGGGCAGGGGATAATGCGGGAAGTGCTATCTGCGGGTATCGACTATCTGTTTCGGGAGCATGGCCTGCACCGGATCATGGCCTGCTATATGCCGGTGAACCAGCGCAGCGGCGCGCTGCTGGAGCGGCTCGGTTTCGAGCGGGAAGGGTTCGCACGAGCGTATCTGATGATCAATGGCCGCTGGGAGGATCACATCCTCACCTCCCTCATTAATCCCGAGTCCTGATCAACAGATAAAAAAACGGGCCCGAAGTTGCCTTCGGACCCATCTTCGAATGAGGTGCAGGCTTATTTAGCCTTGGCATCGCTCACTGCAGCTTCAACCTTGGTAGCTACGTCAGCGGCAGCTTTTTCTACGGTTGCAGTCGCTTCGGAGGTGGCCTTCTCTACGGTAGAGGTGGCTTCGCTAGCGGCTTTTTCTACAGTTGCAGCAACTTCGGCGGCCGGAGCAGCAGCAGGAGCGGCAGCTTTCTCTTCTTTCTGACCACAAGCGGTCAACATCAGACCCAGGATACCGGCTACCAGTACTTTGTTCATGTGCATACCCTCAAAAAAAGATGGAGAGATGGTCTGTGCAACCATCACAGCGCCCGCTGTGACCCGGTATTGAAAAAAGAGGCCGGGTGGCAGAGAGCGCGCGAAATATAGCCCCATTAGTGACCAATGAAAACGGATATCACAATGACATTTTTTCGTGCCGTGGATGAAAAGCACCACTGCAACGACGAATATCAATATAAGATGCCGTCAATACGGCAAAAACGCCCAATAAACCACCATTTCATGGCTGCCGGTTAGCACTTTGGCTGAATTTTGTCCCCAGCTGAGTTGTGAGAAAACAGGCTTTAGTCAGACAGCTTCTGACAGGGCAGCCGTTTTCCCTCACGGTGGCTCTGGCGGGCCAGATCCAGCAGCGCCATTACCGCCAGCGCTTCGCATGCTGGCACCGGGTTGCTCCCTTCACCCTTGATGGCGGCGCAGACGCCGCGATAGTAAGCGCCATAATCTCCCGCCTCGCCCACCACGCTCTGCTGCTGCACCTGATCATCCACGATGCGGCTGAGCTGACCGGGCTCTCCATCCACGCCCCAATCCGCTGCCGGTGGCCGCTTGCCCTGCTTGAGCTGATCTTCCTGCACATCCATACCGAACTTGATAAACGACCCTTCACTACCGTGGATCACGAAGCGCGGCATGGTGGCCGAGACCAGACAGCTGCCGTGTAAAACGACCCGCAGCGCACCATAGCCCAGCACCACGTGGAAGTAGTCGTCCGCCAACGCGCCGGAACGCTGCTCGGCCAGATCGGCCTGCAGCCAGTCCGGATGACCGAACAGCTGCAGCGCCTGATCCAGCACGTGGGGGCCGAGATCGAACCAGAGGCCGGAACCGGGACCACCCGCCTCGCGCCAGCGCTGACGCACCTCGGGACGATAGCGATCGAAGTGTGACTCGAACTGGGCGATCTGCCCCAGCGCGCCCTCTGCCAGCAGACGGCGCACGGTGAGAAAATCCCCGTCCCAGCGCCGGTTGTGGAAGATGCTGAGCAGTCGCTGCTGTTTTTCGGCGAGCTCGACCAGCGCTTGCGCCTCGGCCAAGTCCAGTGCAAACGGCTTGTCGATCACCACATGTTTGCCAGCCAGCAGTGCCTGGCGGGCGAGGGGGGCATGGGTATCGTTGGGGGTAGCTATCACCACCAGATCGACGCTGTCATCGGCCAGCACCTGTTCCAGCGCACCGACCCGACAGCCGGGCAGATCGGCCTGCACCTTGGTGGCATCGCGGCTCACCACCCAGCTCAGGGACAAGCCTGGCGTGGTGGAGAGGAAGGGGGCGTGGAAGGTCTTGCCTGCAAAGCCGTAGCCCACCAGGGCTGCGTTAAGAGAGTGACTCATCGGGTGTGCTCCGCTGATATCGAGTGAGTGTGGTTGCCATCACCGGCTGGCTGCCGGATGGCCATACGCTGTATAGGCGATACAAAAGAGAAGGGGGCCGTTGGCCCCCTGAGTGTGCCCATCAGAGCACAGGATTTATTGCAAACACAAGCTGCGTCCGCGGCGGGTCATCAGCATCACCAGGGGCGGCAGCAGCAGCCACATGTGCAGTGCCAGCTGGCTGAGCGGGTCTGCTGTTAGTAAGCCGGTCAGGCCAACCAGCGCGCCGGATCCGCTCATCTGGAACAGGCCGAGCAGGGCGGCGGCGGTACCGGCGCAGTGGCCGAACGGTGCCAGCGCCATCCCGGCGGCAGAGCCCAAAATCATGGCAAAGCCGATGCTGGAGAGGAATACCGGCCCCATCATCGCCAGCGGATGTTCAATGTGCATCGCCAGGGTCAATATGATGGCGGAGAGGAGCAATACCAGCAGGCCGATGCGCAGGGTGCGTCTTGGCCCCACCTTGGCGATAAAACGGGGGGCCATGAAGCAAGCCAGAATGTTGAGCGCGGCGTTGGCGGTAAACCAGTAGCTAAAGCCACTCATATCCAGCCCCAGTTTCACCATCAGCTGCACCGGTGCAGCAGTGACATAGGCGAGGATCACCGCCATCGCCAGCATGCAGAGCGCTGCGTTGAACAGAAAGCTGGGGGAGCGCAGTACCGGGCTGTAGCGGGACCAGCTGATCAGTGCCCCTTCGCTGTGCGTTGCATTCGGGCGAGTCTCCGGCATCCGCCACATCAGCCAGCTGCCGACGATGACCGCATAACCGGCCATAAACCAGAAGTTGGCTGACCAGCCCGCCTTGGCGGTGAGCCAGCCACCAAGCAGGGGCGCCAGTGCTGGAATAAAGCAGATGGCACCATTGAGGTAGGAGATCATCTGGCCGCTCTTTTTCGGGCCGTAGCTGTCACGCACCACCGAGAAAGCAGCCACCGAGGTGGCGCAGGCGCCGAAGCCCTGCAGCACCCGGGCCAGCATCAGCTCGCCGAGACTGGCGGCAAAACCGGCCGCCAGTGCGCTCAGACCATAGAGCAGCACGCCACCCAGGGCGATGGGCTTGCGACCATAGCGGTCGGCCAGCGGCCCGACCAATAGCTGACCCAGCCCCATGCTGAACAGGAACCAGGTGATGGTGCCCTGCATCAGGGTCACTTCGGCGCCCAACTGCTCGGCCATTTGCGGAATGGCGGGCAGATAAATGTCGATGGCCAGCGGACTGAACAGCACCAGTAGCACAAGTAAAAGAATCAATGGCATCAGTCACCTCGGGGCGTGGGGGGAAATTTGATTGGGGCGCGAGTCTACTGACTCACAGTAATGAATTGAAATGGTATTTTATCACTTATGTTATTCCGCTATGGAAACATGCATGCAACAGCACCGGCTAACAGGAGCTTGGCCTTCATCACATGTCAGGCGAGCGCCGCGAATTGGCGCTTTTACTAAACCCTTGCGCCGCATAGAATGCGCAGATTATTTTTGCGGAGGTGCGTGATGAACAAGCTTGTCCTGGCAACAGGGAACCAGAAAAAGGTGAAGGAATTGGCCGCCATGCTGGCCGATATGAAGATCCAGGTGATCCCGCAGAGCGAGTTTGCAGTCTCCGATGCCGAAGAGACCGGCACCACCTTCGTCGAGAATGCCATCATCAAGGCCCGCCACGCCGCCCGCATTACCGGTCTGCCCGCCGTTGCCGATGACTCGGGTCTGGAAGTGGATCTGCTGCACGGTCGTCCCGGTGTCTACTCGGCCCGTTTTGCCGGCCCGGATGCCAGCGACAAGGATAATATTGAAAAGCTGCTGGGCGAGCTTGCGGGTGCTCCGGATTACCTCAAAAGTGCCCGCTTCTGGTGTGTGCTGGTCTATATGCGCCACGCCGACGATCCCACACCCATCATCTGTCAGGCAAGCTGGGAAGGGGTGATCATCGACGAACCGCACGGTCAACACGGCTTTGGTTATGACCCCGTGTTCTTCGTGCCGGATCACGACTGCACCGCTGCCCAGATGCCCGCCGAGCTGAAAAACCAGCTCAGCCACCGCGGTCAGGCGCTGGCCAAACTGAAAGCGGCGTTGGCCGCTCACTGAGTTTTTGCCAGCCTCGCCCATCGCGTATTGTCATCTACAATGGGGGCCTTGAGCCCCCGTTTTATTGGAAGTCCCATGCTGCAACTGCCGCCCCTCTCTCTCTATATTCATGTGCCCTGGTGCGTCCAGAAGTGCCCCTATTGTGACTTCAACTCCCACGCCCAGAAGGGGGAGCTGCCTCACCTCGAATATGTCGCCGCCCTGCTCGAAGATTTGGATCAGGATCTGAAGTGGGCACAGGGGCGGCCGCTCTCCTCGATCTTTATCGGCGGTGGCACCCCCAGCCTGTTGACGGTAGAGGCGATGCAAACCCTGCTGGATGGGGTGCGGGCTCGCATACCGCTCACTGCAGATTGCGAGATCACCATGGAGGCCAACCCGGGCACGGTGGAAGCGGACAAGTTCGCCGGTTTCAAGCGCGCTGGCATCAACCGCATCTCCATCGGGGTGCAGAGCTTCCAGCAGGAAAAGCTGACCCGTCTCGGCCGCATCCACGGCCCGGAAGAGGCGCGCAAAGCCGCTGCACTGGCCCATGCCATCCAACTGCCGACCTTCAATCTCGATCTGATGCACGGTCTGCCGGATCAGAGTCTGGATGACGCTCTTTATGACCTGCAGCAGGCCATCGACTGCGCGCCGCCGCATCTCTCCTGGTATCAGCTCACCATAGAGCCGAACACGGCGTTTGCCTCCAAGCCGCCGCGGCTGCCGGAAGATGACACCCTGTGGGATATCTACGAACAGGGCCACGCCATACTCACCGCCAGCGGTTATCGCCAGTACGAGATTTCGGCTTATGCCAAAGAGGGCTACCAGTGCCATCACAACCTTAACTACTGGCGCTTTGGCGACTATCTGGGGATTGGCTGTGGCGCCCACGGCAAGATGACTGATCTCGCGAACCAACAGATCCTGCGCACCGCCAAGGTGAAGCATCCGAAAGGGTATCTGGATAAGAGTCGCCCCTATCTGGATGAGCAGTGGCAGGTGACGGCAGATGATCTGCCGCTCGAATACTTTATGAACCGCTTCCGGCTGTTCGAACCGGCCCCCAAGGCGGAGTTCGAGGCATACACTGGTCTGGAGCTGGAGCGGGTGGAGACGGTGCTCGCCATCGCCCAGAGCAAGGAACTGATCGAGGATTTGGGGGATAGCTGGCAGCTTACCTCCCTCGGCCATCGCTACCTCAATGTGTTGCTTGAGCTGTTTATGGATGAGTGAAAACGGGTTCACGATCTTGCTGCGAAGCCGTGATCAAGGTTCATGCACTGCTCGGAATCCTCACGTATGTCTATACGCTCCGGTTCCTGCGCTGCTCTTCACCTTGCTGACAGCTTCTCGCGACAGGTCGTGAGCCAGTTTTGGCGAACCGTGTTTCGAGATAACAATCAGGGCGCCAATGGCGCCCTGATTGTTTGTGGTCGGTAGAAACCCGCTCAGCAGCAGACGCTGATCATCTGCTGTTGGCCGGGCTCCCACCGCTTGCCAAATTTGGCCTTGCGCTGGTAACTCCCCTTGCCCTTCTTGTTGCGTTCGACCCGGCTGCGAAACAGGGGATCGGAGAGCAGGGCGTGCAGATGGTTATCCTTTATCTCGCCGCGCTGATGGGCGTAGTTGCCCCCTTGCGCATGCTCCTCACGGGGGAGGGCGGGTTGGTCGACCCGAATCTTGGCCATGATGGCTCCTCTTCTTTGCTCTTGGTGTGTTGACTCTTGTCACTGGATGGCGGTTTTCGCTGCGGGCGCCTGTTTAGCTGAGCGCCCGGCAACCGGATGTACTGGCATCGGTTAAAAACGCGGCGATTTTGTCACCAAATCGCCGCGGGATCAATGAGTCAGGCATACCGTGTCAGCCGTGAGCCGGGTCATGCTGGTCGTGGCTGTGATGCTCGTGATGGGCCGGGGCGCCAGATTCCAGCGTCTCGAGGATGGCGCAGTGTTCGGCCGAGCGAGGGCCGCCGCAGCAGATGTTGGAGAGCTGGCGCAGGTTGTCGCGAAAGCGGGTCAGTTCGATGATCTTCTGCTCCACCTGGGCCAGCTTGGTGTCGGCCACCGCTTTCACCTCCTGACAGGTCACCCTGGCTTTGTTGGTATCAAGATCGAGCAGTTCGCCGATGTCGGCCAGCGAGAAACCCACCGACTTGGCGCGAATGATGAACTCCAGCCGCCGCCTGTCCTGTTCGCTGTAGAGGCGGTAGCCGGATTGGTTGCGGATCCCTGGTGAGATAAGCCCGTTCTTCTCGTAAAAACGCAGGGTATCTGCTTTGACCCCGCACGCCTTGGCCAGTTCACCGATCCGATACATGCTCTCTCTCCCCTTGGATATAGCCGCAACAAAAACCGGAATCTACTATCGCCCCTTTGCCAATGGATTGCCAGCCAAGGGCATAAAAGGGGCAGATAAACGTCTCCTTTCTGCCCTTTTTCCCATAAAACACTGAAAGTACAAACGTTTCGAGGAAATCAAGTGGAAAACGTTTAACGCCGCGCCAAATAAGGGTTTGCAGTTTTAAAAAATCCACCACAGGTCACATTTTTTGTGTAGAATACGCGCCCATAACAGAGCGCTGCGTCAAGCGGGCATTTCTTAAAACACCTTTGCCTTTGAATGACTATCCGGGTGAGAGTGGTTTGCGAAATCCCCCACTTCCATTTATTTGGGGACTCTCTGTGTTTGGTGCGACCCAAGTGCGCTTGCCTCCCATGGAACGGTCCCCGTTATGTTGAGGACGATAGTGTGATGGAACAAGCTCGACCCATTCGCCGTGCACTGCTGAGTGTGTCTGACAAAACGGGCATTCTGGAATTTGCCAAGGCACTCAACGAGCGTGGTGTTGCCCTGCTCTCCACGGGCGGTACCGCCAAGCTGCTTGGCGAGGCGGGTCTGCCGGTGACCGAGGTCTCCGACTACACGGGTTTCCCTGAAATGATGGATGGCCGGGTCAAGACCCTGCATCCCAAGGTTCATGGCGGCATCCTCGGCCGTCGGGATCAGGATGACGCCATCATGGCTCAGCACGCTATCTCCCCTATCGACATGGTTGTCGTCAACCTCTACCCCTTCGCCGCAACGGTGGCCAAAGCGGGCTGCACCCTGGCTGATGCGGTCGAGAACATCGACATCGGCGGCCCGACCATGGTGCGCTCTGCGGCTAAAAACCACAAAGATGTCGCCATCGTCGTCAACGCTGCCGACTACGATCGGGTTATTTGCGAAATGGATGCCAACGGCAACAGCCTGAAACTGGCGACCCGTTTCGATCTGGCCATCGCTGCTTTCGAGCACACCGCCGCCTATGACGGCATGATCGCCAATTACTTCGGCACCATGGTTCCTAGCTATGGCGACAACAAGGAGGGTGACGAGGAGTCCCGCTTCCCGCGCACCTTCAACAGCCAGTTCATCAAGAAGCAGGACATGCGTTACGGCGAAAACAGCCATCAGGCTGCCGCCTTCTACGCCGAAGAGCATGCCGCGCCGGGTTCCGTCTCCAGCGCCACCCAGCTGCAGGGCAAGGCACTCTCCTACAACAACATCGCCGACACTGACGCGGCGCTGGAGTGCGTGAAGGAGTTCAGCGAACCGGCCTGCGTCATCGTCAAGCATGCCAACCCCTGCGGTGTGGCCATCGGTGACGATCTGTTGAGTGCTTACGATCGCGCCTACCAGACCGACCCCACCTCTGCCTTTGGTGGCATCATCGCCTTCAACCGTGAGCTGGATGGCGCTACTGCGGCAGCCATCGTGGCTCGCCAGTTTGTCGAAGTGATCATCGCCCCGACCGTCAGCCAGGAGGCCCGCGACGCGGTCGCTGCCAAGCAAAACGTGCGTCTGCTGGAGTGCGGTCAGTGGACTGCTCCGGCGCAAGGTTTTGACCTCAAACGCGTCAATGGCGGCCTGCTGGTGCAGGAGCGGGATCTCGGCATGGTGACTCTGGGCGACCTGACCGTGGTCAGCAAGCGTCAGCCGACCGAGGCCGAGCTGCAAGATCTGCTGTTCTGCTGGAAAGTGGCCAAGTTCGTCAAGTCCAACGCCATTGTCTACGCCAAAGATGGCCAGACCATCGGCGTTGGCGCCGGCCAGATGAGCCGCGTCTACTCCGCCAAAATCGCCGGTATCAAGGCGGCGGATGAAGGACTGACCGTGGCGGGCTCCGTGATGGCGTCCGATGCTTTCTTCCCGTTCCGCGACGGTATCGATGCTGCCGCGCAGGCCGGTATCTCCTGCGTGATCCAGCCGGGTGGCTCGATGCGCGATCAGGAGGTGATCGACGCTGCCGACGAGCACGGCATGTGCATGGTGTTCACCAACATGCGTCATTTCCGTCATTGATGGGTCAGGGGCTGCCGATGGCGGCCCTTTTGTTGTCTCTTTTCAACTGACTATTGCCACTGGCTGACGGCCCGAGAGGCCGCCTGGTGACCACAAATAGAAGCGAGCGATACGATGAAAGTACTGATCATTGGCAACGGTGGCCGCGAACACGCCCTGGCCTGGAAGGCCAAACACTCCCCACTGGTACGCCACGTCTTCGTGGCACCGGGCAATGCGGGTACCCAGCTTGAACCGGGTGTCGAGAACGTTGCCATCGAGGCGACTGATATCGAAGGGCTGCTGGCCTTTGCCAAAGAGAAGCGCATTGGCCTCACCATCGTCGGGCCGGAAGCACCGCTGGTCAAAGGGGTGGTAGATGCCTTCCGCGCCGCCGGTCAGCCCATCTTCGGCCCGACCGCTGCCGCCGCCCAGCTGGAAGGCTCCAAGGCCTTCACCAAGGACTTCCTGGCCCGTCACGCTATCCCGACTGCCGACTACCAGAACTTCACCGAGGTGGAGCCTGCGCTCGCCTATCTGCGCGAGAAGGGTGCCCCCATCGTCATCAAGGCCGATGGTCTGGCGGCGGGCAAGGGGGTGATTGTCGCCATGACCTTGCGGGAAGCAGAAGACGCGGTGCGCGACATGCTCTCCGGCAATGCGTTTGGTGAAGCGGGCTCCCGAGTGGTGATAGAAGAGTTTCTGGACGGCGAAGAGGCGAGCTTCATCGTCATGGTTGACGGCGAGCACGTGCTGCCGATGGCCACCAGTCAGGATCACAAGCGGGTTGGCGACGGCGATACCGGCCTCAACACTGGTGGCATGGGGGCTTACTCGCCAGCACCGGTAGTGACTGCCGATGTGCATAAAAAGGTAATGGAGCAGGTGATCATGCCGACCGTGCGCGGCATGGCGGCCGAAGGCAACGTCTACACCGGCTTCCTCTACGCCGGTCTGATGATCGACGGCGCAGGCAATCCCAAGGTGATCGAGTTCAACTGCCGCTTTGGCGATCCCGAGACCCAGCCCATCATGCTGCGGATGCAGTCCGATCTGGTGGAGCTCTGCCTGGCCGCTTGCGAGGGCAAGCTGGATCAGAAAGAGGCCATCTATGATCCCCGTGCCGCCATCGGCGTGGTGCTGGCGGCGGGTGGTTATCCCGGCGATTACAGCACCAATCACCCCATCAGCGGCTTGCCGGTGGATGAGGTGGCTGGCGAGAAGGTGTTCCATGCCGGTACCCGGCTGGAGGGCGATACCAGCCTGACCCAGGGTGGCCGCGTGCTGTGCGCTACCGCCCTCGGCCACACGGTTGCAGAAGCCCAGCAGCGTGCCTATCAGCTCGCTGGTCGTATCAAGTGGGATGGCGTCTTCTACCGCAAGGATATCGGCTGGCGCGCCATTGCTCGCGAACAGGAGTAACTGACGCAAGCCATTGGCCAGCTGACCCAGACCCCGCTACGGCGGGGTTTTTTGTCTCCGTCAGTCGGCATCAACCATCATCTTGCCGTGCATCACCGGCGTTCAATCAGTTACCAAGTGCAAACAAGCGCGGCATACCTGTCACTATTTGCCACAAAAAACAGCATCTTTCACAAACTCTTCACTATGAGTCATGGCATTATGCTGTTGATGAATTGCTGTCTGGATTCATAAGTACCCCTAACAATTCGAGCATGTCGTTATAAATAAGGAAATCCCATGTTGAAAACCGTTCGCCCCCTGCTGCTGCCCCTGATGTTTGGCCTGATGACCCTGCCTGCCGTGGCGGGAGATCTGGAGCAGCCGATGAAGAAGATTGGCTTCAACTACAAGCAGGCCGTCAAGGCTGATGATGCGGCTACCATGGAGAAGCACATCAACGAGATGAAGGCCCAGCTGGACGTAGCCAAGCAGAAGAACATGCCGGCCGCCAAGAAAGAGAAGTTCCTTGAAGGGATGAACGAGGTGCAGACCGAGCTGGACGCCAGCCTGGCCGCACTCAAGGCGGGTGATGAGGCGAAGGCGCGCGAACATCTGGCCAAGGTCAACGACCTGAAGAAGGAGTACCACAAATATGCCAAGCAGAAAGGGTGAGCCTTTTCGCTGGGATGCGCTGGTTCGCCTGACCCACTGGGGGGTGGCTGCGGTTTGCATCGGCAACCTCTGGGTTAACGAAGCGGGGGAGCAGTGGCACGAGTGGCTGGGTTACGGTGCCATTGCCCTGATCACCCTGCGGCTGCTGTGGGGAATCTCGTTTGCCAAGGGCCATGCCCGTCTGGGTGCCCTCATTCCCGGTGGCGATGATTTTCGCCAGCAGGCGCGCGAGATGCGTGAGCGGCAACCTCCGGCACCGGGTCATCACGGCAGCGGCAAGCTGGCTGTGTGGGCGCTCTGGCTGGTGGTGCTGGCCACCGCTGGCAGCGGCTGGTTTCAAAATACCGAGATGGGTTTTGAACTGGGGGCTGACGAGTGGCATGAGTGGTGTGTATTGGTGTTGCAGGGGCTGATTGGCCTGCACCTGCTGGCCATTGTGTTCACCTCCTGGCGTCAGCGCAGCAATCTGGTCACCCGGATGCTGCCTGCCATCGGGCGTCGCTCATCCATCCAGAGCAGCAACGAGCAAACCTGAGGCTCAGCATTAGGCTCCTTGCGATCCCTCTGATTGAGGCGCCTGATCCGGACCCTGCCCAGACCCGCCAATGGCGGGTCTTTTCTATGGTGTCATCAATGGAAGTTGCCCGGATGGCAGATGCAAAAAGGCCGCTCATGATGAGCGGCCTTTTCTAATTTGGTGGCCCCTGGCGGACTTGAACCGACGACCAATCGATTATGAGTCGACTGCTCTGACCAACTGAGCTAAGGGGCCAAATTGTGCATTTAGCGGCGAGGATTATAGGGTAAGAGGAAAGGGCAGTCTATAGGCAGATCAACCACTTGGCGACTAAATAAGCAGTTGGATACAAGGTGTTGCACCGGTAGAGGAGCCGATAGCAGATAAAATAAAGCCCCGCATGGCGGGGCTTTGACAGGGCAGGTCAGGACTATTCGTCCAGGAAGCTGCGCAGCACTTCCGAGCGGCTCGGGTGGCGCAATTTACGCAGTGCCTTGGCTTCAATCTGACGAATACGCTCACGCGTGACATCGAACTGCTTGCCCACTTCCTCAAGGGTGTGGTCAGTGTTCATGTCGATACCAAAGCGCATCCGCAGTACCTTGGCCTCACGGGCAGTAAGACCTGCCAGCACGTCGCGAGTGGCGTTACGCAGGCTTTCGCTGGTCGCCGCATCCGCTGGCAGAGCAAGAGTGGTATCTTCGATGAAGTCACCCAAGTGGGAATCTTCATCATCACCGATCGGCGTCTCCATGGAGATGGGCTCCTTGGCGATTTTCAGAACCTTGCGGATCTTGTCTTCCGGCATACCCATGCGCATAGCCAGCTCTTCCGGGTTCGGTTCACGACCCATCTCCTGCAGCATCTGACGGGAGATACGGTTGAGCTTGTTGATGGTCTCGATCATGTGTACCGGGATACGGATGGTACGAGCCTGATCCGCGATGGAGCGGGTAATGGCCTGACGGATCCACCAGGTGGCATAGGTCGAGAACTTGTAGCCACGACGGTATTCAAACTTGTCTACCGCCTTCATCAGACCGATGTTGCCCTCCTGGATCAGATCCAGGAACTGCAGACCACGGTTGGTGTACTTCTTGGCGATAGAGATAACCAGACGCAAGTTGGCTTCAACCATCTCTTTCTTCGCTCGGCGGGCTTTTGCCTCACCGATGCTCATGCGACGGTTGATATCCTTGATCTGGGCAATAGACAGACCGGTCTCTTCTTCGATCTGCTGCAGTTTGCCGATGGCGCGCAGCACGTCTTCAGCCATCTCGACCAGACGGGGAGACCAGGCTTTACCTGCCTGCTTCTGATACTCAAACCAGGCACTATCACACTCGTTGTTGGTGAAGGCAGCGACGAAGGTTTTCTTCGGCATCTTGGCCTGCTCAACGCAGAGTTTCAGGATGATACGTTCCTGCACGCGGACGCGCTCCATCATTTCGCGCATGTTGTTGACCAAGCGATCGAACTGCTTGGGCATCAGGCGGAATTGACGGAATACATCGGCCAGCTGAGCGATGGCAGCCTGGGTATCTTCGTGCGCACGGCCATTCTTCTGAATGGAGAGGCGGGTTACCTCATACTGGGCGCGCAGCTCGCCAAACTTCTCGCGAGCGACTTCCGGATCAGGGCCACTGTCACCTTCATCATCCGAGTTGTCGCCATCCTCGTCTTCATCTTCGTCCTCTTCCTCGTCCTCATCAGCCAGATCATCTTCGCTGAGTTCAGAGCCGATATGGGTGGCAGTAGGCGCCACATCTTCGGTTTCGTTAGGATCGATAAAGCCTGAGATGATGTCAGAGAGACGCAGCTGCTCGGCTTCGTACTTGTCGTACTGTTCGAGCAGATAGGTAATTGCTTCAGGGTACTCTGCCACAGAGCTTTGTACCTGATTGATACCGTCTTCGATCCGTTTGGCGATGTCGATTTCGCCTTCACGGGTCAGCAGTTCGACGGTACCCATTTCCCGCATATACATGCGGACGGGATCGGTCGTACGACCAATCTCAGATTCAACAGATGCCAGTGCCTGGGCCGCTGCTTCGGCAGCGTCCTCATCGGCGGTACCACCTTCAGCCATGATAAGGTCATCGGCATCCGGAGCGTTTTCAACCACTTGAATGCCCATATCGTTGATCATCTGGATGATGTCTTCGATCTGGTCTGAATCGACAATGTCTTGCGGGAGGTGATCGTTCACCTCGGCATAGGTCAGGTAGCCCTGTTCTTTACCTTTGGCAACGAGGAGTTTAAGCTGAGACTGCGGGGTTTGCTCCATAGAACTCATCCGGTTGGTGATGCTAGGTTACGCGTACGGTGTACTGCTGCGCAAATAGCCAATTCTAATAGAAAACCGCCAGACATGCTATGTCTGGTTGCGGCGTCGGTCGTGAGAAACCCCTGCCCGCAGTATTGTCGGGGCCAGGCGGTTATAAAAATTTTGCTTTTCATCCCGTCGTTTCGGGCAACGTTATCCATATTGGGGCTAACCACTCAAATATCAAGCCCCACCCTCATTTCTTTTCTCAATTTGTACCTCTCTGATCAGCATCATCAACTCTTGGGTTTCATCGGAGCTTAGTCCTTCCTGAGCCACTTTGGCCTGTAATTCTTCGATTCTTTGTTTCAGAAACTGGTTGATGAAGCCGACGAAGGTATCCTGTAACTCGCCCAGAATATCGGGTTCCTGGTCAAGCCGGACCTCTTCGAACAGATCGTGCATGGCCAGCTGAGCGAGGATCTCGCCCTCCTTGGTGCCACGCCAGTGTTCCAGCAAGATACCTGTGGTGATGGCTGGTTGTGCCAGGATCTGCTGGTGCAGTTGCAGCAGGAACTTGATCCCTTGTACGCGCAGTCCGACCAATTCTGGCATGGGGGGCAGTTCGGCCGTCACGGCCGGATATTGCACCATCAGCGCCAGTGCCCTACGCAATGGCGTCAGCTTGACTGCCTTGGGTTTGTTGACCTCGGCTTTGGGCTGGCTGTTGCGGGCAAAGAGCTCGGCGATACGCTGTTTGTTCTCGCCCCAGCGCATCATGCTGGAGAGGCGGGTGATCAATCCTTCGCGGGTAAACCCTTCCGGTACGCGGCGAATAAGCTCAGCTGCCTTGTTGGCCACTTCGAACTTGCCAGCCTCACCGCTGAGAGCCGCATCCCGTCCGAGACGTTCGAACATGAAGTCAGCGAACGGCTGGGCCTCATTGAGCAGGGTTTCAAAGCCCTCCTTGCCAATCTGGCGTACCAGCGAGTCGGGATCCTCGCCATCCGGCAGGAACACGAACTTCAGCTCGCGGCCATCCTGCAGATGGGAGAGGGCGTTATCCAGCGCTCGCCAGGCGGCTTCACGTCCGGCTTTATCGCCATCGTAGCAGCAGACCACCTCGGCAGTGGTGCGAAACAGGGTGTGGATATGGTCGCTGGTTGTCGCAGTGCCCAGCGCTGCCACCGCATAGTCGATGTCGTACTGACCGAGCGCTACCACATCCATGTAGCCTTCCACCACCAGGATCCGGCGCGGATCCTTATGTGCCTGTTTCACTTCGTAGAGACCGAACAGCTCACGCCCTTTATGGAAGATGGGGGTCTCCGGCGAGTTCAGGTACTTGGGGGTGCCATCACCCAGCACTCGGCCACCAAAACCGATGACCCGGCCGCGCTTGTCGCGGATCGGGAACATGATGCGGTCGCGAAAGCGATCATAGCTGCCCGGGCCATTGTCACGGGTGATCAGCATGCCGCCCGAGATGAGCAGCTGTTCGTGATCCCGGCTTGCGCCAAAGCGGCGGCGCACCTGGTCCCAGTCACTGGGGGCGTAGCCAATGTTGAATCGTTTGACCACTTCACCGGTCAGACCGCGACCTTTGAGGTACTCCACCGCATGGGGAGCGCTCTTGAGATTGCTCTCGTAGAAACGGGCGATCTGGTTCATTAGCTCAAAGAGGTCTTTGCTGACGGCCGGCTGGCTATTGGCCGAGCCGCCAATGCTCTGTTCGCGAGGTACCTGCATGCCTTGCGTGCTGGCGAGTTCTTCGATGGCATCGGGAAATTCGAGGCCGTCATACTCCATGACAAAACCTATGGCATTGCCGTGGGCACCACAACCGAAACAGTGATAGAACTGTTTCTCCTGGCTGACGGTAAAAGAGGGGCTTTTTTCGTTATGGAAAGGGCAGCAAGCCTGGTAGTTCTTACCGGCTTTTTTCAGCCGCACTCGCGAGTCGATCAGCTCGACTATGTCTGTGCGAACGAGCAGATCGTCGATAAAGGATTGGGGGATCCTGCCTGCCATAACCATCCTGATTCATTGCGGAAAAAATAAAAAAGCCGCGCATTCCAAGGGAAGCACGGCTTCTTCTACTAAACAAGAGAGTTGCCTGTTACGCCAAGCGGGTTTTCACCTGAGCACTGACGGCGCCGACATCGGCACGCCCCTGAATTTTCGGCTTCAAGACAGCCATGACTTTGCCCATATCAGCCATGACGGCAGCACCACTTTCAGTGATGGCTTGCTCAATCAGTGCAGCAATTTGATCAGCGGTCAGCTGTTGTGGCAGGAATTCCTGCAGTACAACAATCTCGGCGGACTCTTTGTCGGCGAGATCCTGGCGACCGGCAGCTTCAAACTGGCTGATGGAATCGCGGCGCTGTTTGACCATTTTGGTCACGACAGCGAGGATATCCTCATCATTGAGCTCGATACGGGTATCAACTTCACGTTGCTTGATTTCTGCCATCAACAAACGGATCGTCCCCAGGCGAGCCTTATCTCTGGCAAGCATGGCGAGTTTTTGTTGATCCTTGAGTTGATCCTTCAGAGACACGGCATTGACTCCTGATTAGTACAGGCGGATACGACGTGCGTTTTCGCGAGACAGCTTTTTGGCGTGACGCTTAACAGCAGACGCTTTAGCGCGCTTACGAATGGTAGTCGGCTTCTCGTAGAACTCACGGCTACGAACTTCGGACAGGATACCGGCCTTTTCGCAAGAACGCTTGAAGCGACGCAGAGCAACGTCAAACGGCTCATTTTCACGGACTTTGATTACTGGCATGTGCCTTTCACCTCAGTGATAAATTGTTAGCTGACCTTCAATCGATCAGCATGACTTAAAATGGTGCGAAATTATACTCTGGACAGGGAATGAAAGTAAACCCGCAGAGATCGCTCTGGTTTAAAAAACCCGCGAAGGTTACCATAGCCGTCTCATTTTAGCAGTGAAATTTTTTAGCAATGCGTGTATTGGGCATAGAGACATCCTGTGACGAAACCGGGATCGCGATCTTCGATGATCAAAAAGGGATCCTTTCCCATCAGTTATACAGCCAGGTCAAGCTGCATGCGGATTACGGCGGCGTGGTCCCCGAGCTCGCCAGCCGGGATCATGTTCGCAAGACGATCCCGTTGATCCAGGCCGCATTGCAAGAGGCGGGACTGGGTAAAGATGACATTGACGGCATCGCCTATACCGCGGGTCCTGGCCTGGTCGGTGCCATTCTGGTGGGGGCAACCATTGGCCGCTCGCTGGCGATGGCGTGGGACAAGCCGGCGATCGCCGTCCATCATATGGAAGGTCATCTGTTGGCTCCGATGCTGGAAGAGCGCGCCCCCGCGTTCCCTTTCGTGGCGCTGCTGGTCTCCGGTGGTCACTCCATGCTGGTGCGGGTTGACGGCATCGGTAGCTATCAGTTGCTGGGGGAATCCATCGACGATGCAGCTGGCGAAGCGTTCGACAAGACAGCCAAGCTGATGGGGCTGGACTACCCGGGCGGCCCGTTGCTCTCCCGTCTGGCCGAAAAGGGCACCACCGGGCGCTTCAAGTTCCCACGGCCCATGACGGATCGCCCCGGGCTTGATATGAGCTTCTCCGGGCTCAAGACCTTTGCGGCGAATACCATTGCCGCCAATGGTGATGATGAGCAGACCCGTGCCGATATCGCCCGTGCGTTTGAAGATGCGGTGGTCGACACCCTGTCGATCAAGTGCCGTCGTGCCTTGCAGGAGACCGGTCTTAAACGTCTGGTGGTGGCCGGTGGTGTCAGTGCCAACCGTCACTTGCGTGCCCAGCTGGCAGAGCTGATGGAGAGCCTCCATGGCGAGGTGTTCTATCCGCGTACTGAATACTGCACCGACAATGGTGCCATGATCGCTTATGCAGGTATGCAACGATTGAAAGCGGGAGTGTTTGAACCGCTGGCAGTCAAGGCGGTGCCACGCTGGCCGCTGGATACCCTGGATCCGGTCTGATCCGCAGGATCCTGCACCTTGATGGCGCGGTGGATGTGATGATGAGCATGAGCCATGGGATGCACCAGAGGCGCTTACAGGGCTACTGAAGCATCATCACTGTGATGGTTGGATAGCTATCTAGCAGTGCCATCCAAAGTGTCAGCTTCTCTATGTGCAGCGATAAAAAAATCCCCGCCACTTGGCGGGGATTTTTGTTTGGCGATCGGGGCTCGATGCGATTAGAGCATGATGCCGCCGAAGAAGAAGCCCAGCGCAACGGCGCAAGCAATGGTAGCGACACCAGGTACAAAGAAGGGGTGGTTAAATACCGCCTTGCCGATACGGGTGGAGCCAGTGTCATCCATTTCAACCGCAGCCAGCAGGGTTGGATAGGTTGGCAGCACGAACAGGGCACTCACCGCTGCGAAAGAGGCAATCGCAGTCAGCGGGCTGACACCCAGCGCCAGTGCGGCAGGCATCAGGGCTTTGGTGGTGGCACCTTGTGAATAGAGCAGCATGGCGGCGAAGAACAGCACTACGGCCAGCAGCCAGGAGTACTGGTTCAGCAGGTCGCCCGCGATCAGCTGGATGGTATCCATGTTGCCTTTCACAAAGACGTTACCCAGCCAGGCGACACCCAGTACGCAGATACAGGCGGACATACCGGACTTGAAGGTCGGCATGTTGGTCACTTGAGTGGCGTCCAGTTTGCACACCAGAGTCATGATGGTGGCAGCGGCCAGCATGATGCCCATGATGGCACCGTCACGTGGGATCGGCGGGTTGGCGATCAGGCCCACTTTGCCCGAGATAGCGGTGGCGTAAGCCATAACCGCAATGATGGCGGAAATAAAGATCCACACAGAAACCTTGGCGTAAGGTTTCAGCTCAAGCTTGGTGGTGCCACGCAGCTTGATCAGCCCTCTGGCTTTGCGATCCAGGTAGACTTCGTCCTGCTCCAGCGGCTTGCCCAGCATGTTGGCGACAAAGGCACCGATGATACAGGCCAGGAAGGTGGACGGGATGCAGATGGCCAGCAGGGTCAGGTAGTCAACACCGAACGGCTCCAGCATGCCGGAGAAGGCAACCACAGCAGCAGAGATTGGGGATGCTGTGATGGCGATCTGGGAGGCGATAACTGCGATGGAGAGTGGACGGGATGGGCGGATCCCTTGCTCTTTGGCCACTTCAGCGATAACTGGCAGAGTGGAAAAAGCAGTATGGCCGGTACCAGCCAGCATGGTCATCAGATAGGT
Source organism: Aeromonas sp. EERV15 (assembly GCF_900079845.1). Taxonomy (NCBI): domain Bacteria; kingdom Pseudomonadati; phylum Pseudomonadota; class Gammaproteobacteria; order Aeromonadales; family Aeromonadaceae; genus Aeromonas; species Aeromonas sp. EERV15. The sequence goes on from NZ_FKKY02000004.1 coordinate 231,571, forward strand.
GACGATCGGTGCGGCGAAGGTGATGTATTTGGGGTTTTTACGCAGCGCTTTCTCTGCCAGGGAGACCAGATAGTCCATCCCGCCAGCCAGCTGCATACAGGCGATGGCGCAGATAACAGACATGATGATCATGATTACATCCCAAGGGATGTAGCTCACCAGTTGATCACTCGGGATGGGCATGCCCAGACCCCAGGTCAGTACCAGAACCCCCAGACCACCGGCAAAGCCGATGCCGATGCTGCCTATCCTCGCCCCCAGATAGATGGCGCCGAGCACCACAAGTAACTCGATTAAAATCATAGCGATAACTCCATTTATTTAGTTTTTGGTTTTTATTTGGCAAAAAGCCAATTCCCGATCGGGCTGGGGATAAAGACCAATCGGGAACTGACTTTAATGGGCCGGGAAGATCCCGGCCCATACTCGCGTTATACGGTGGCTTCGCGGGTGAAACGCTTGGCTTTGTATTGCGGGTTCATCAAGTTCTCGATGGAGAGAATTTCGTCCAGTTGCTCGGCGCTCAGCAGGCCGCGCTCCAGAACGACTTCGCGGACGTTCTTGCCGGTCTGGGCACAGATCTTACCGACGATGTCACCTTCGTGGTGACCGATGAAGGGGTTCAGGTAGGTCACGATACCGATGGAGTTCAGTACGTGGTTCATGCAGATTTCTGGGTTAGCGGTGATCCCTTCCACGCACTTCTCGCGCAGGGAGATGCAGGCTTTCTCCATCAGGCTCAGGGATTCGAACATCGCCTGACCAATCACTGGCTCCATGACGTTCAGCTGCAGCTGACCGGCTTCGGCGGCGAAAGTGATAGTGATGTCGTTACCGAATACCTTGAAGCAGGACTGGTTGACCACTTCCGGAATAACCGGGTTGACCTTGGCTGGCATGATGGAGGAACCCGCCTGCATTTCCGGCAGGTTGATCTCTTTCAGTGCAGTGCGCGGGCCGGAGGAGAGCAGACGCAGGTCATTACAGATCTTGGACAGCTTCATGGCCAGACGCTTGATGGCGCCGTGCAGCATGACGTAGGCACCACAGTCGGAGGTCGCTTCGATCAGATCTTCTGCTGGCACATAGGCACGACCGGTGATCTCGGCCAGACGCTTGATGGCCAGCTCAGAGTACTCTGGCGGAGTGTTCAGACCGGTACCGATGGCGGTGGCGCCCAGGTTCACTTCCAGCAGCAGCTCCTGGCAACGCTTGATGGACTTGATCTCTTCACGCAGGGTAACGGCAAAAGCATGGAACTCCTGACCCAGGGTCATTGGGACCGCATCCTGCAGCTGGGTACGACCCATTTTCAGAATGCTCTTGAACTCTGCTGCTTTGGCATCGAATGCGGCGATCAGATGCTCCAGTGCATGCAGGGTCACGTCAGTGCTGTTGACGACCGCAACGCGGAAACCGGTCGGGTAGGCGTCGTTGGTGGACTGGCACTTGTTGACGTGGTCGTTCGGGTTGATAACGTCGTAGTTGCCTTTTTCCAGACCCATGATTTCCAGGGCGATGTTGGCCAGTACTTCGTTGGTGTTCATGTTGACGGAGGTGCCGGCACCACCCTGATAAACGTCGACCGGGAACTGATCGAAGCATTTGCCAGTGCTGAGCATCAGGTCGCAGGCTTCTACGATCTTGTCAGCAATTTCCGGACGGATGGTACCCAGCTCGCCGTTTGCCAACGCCGCAGCTTTCTTGGTCAATACCATGCCGCGGACAAACTCGGGAACGTCAGAAATCTTCTGAGAGCTGATCTTGAAGTTCTCGACTGCGCGCAGGGTATGCACACCGTAGTAAAAATCATTGGAAACTTCTTTGGTGCCCAGCAGGTCTTCTTCAATGCGGACGTTCTTGATGTCGCTCATTGTAATGCCTCAGAAATCAGAAAAATGGAAAAAATCCTCACCGAGTGGTCGCGAGTTCCTTGCGCACAGCTCATCCTGAAGCACCACACATCGAGTGGGGCAGTTGGGAGCACGGCCCCCGAATTACTGGCCAATATACTACTCCAATTGAGGTATCGGTTATTAGAGCTAGATCACTAAATTTGAGTCATTTTCAAATTACTTTGATGAACGCATACATATGTTGCGAGCTGCACATGGTTATGTTTTTTATGAACTTTTTTTAGAATTTGCTGATTTTTTAGATTGCTGATGACGTAGGTGTCAGTTGAAGAGCTTGAAAAGGGGGGGATAGCCCCCATTTATTCAGGGTAGATAGTGGGGATGAAGCGGCAGAAACGTTACCGATGGACTGCTGTTTGACGGGCCCCGCTGTTTCTCAATTTACTGGTATTGGAGTGGATATGGGCAAGTTGTTTCTGTTGTTGGTGGGACTGGTGGTATTGGAGCTCACCGTGATGATCGAGGTCGGCTCCGTGATTGGCGCACTGCCGACCGTCGGCTTGCTCATCCTGACCGCGGTGTTGGGATCGTCTCTGGTACGTAATGAAGGGATCAAAACCCTGTTCAGCGCTCAACAGAAGATGCAGATGGGTGAGATGCCAGGCCGTGAGGTGATGGGTGGCATGATGTTGGCGCTGGCCGGCTTGCTGCTGATCATTCCGGGCTTTGTGACTGACTTCGTGGGTGTGTTGCTGTTGCAACCCTGGCTGCGCAACAAGCTGGCCGACAAGCTGATCGGCAGCAACCCGTTTCGGATGCAGATGGGGGGTTTTAATCAGGGAGCGCAGTCGCCGTTTGGCCAGCCTTCATCTGAGGAACCTCGGGTGCAACCCAAGCAGGGCGGCACCACCATTGAAGGTGAATTCGAACGCAAAGAGTAAGCAGTGAATGGAACCGGGGCTGTAACGGATCAGGGTTGACCCTGATGACACAGCGCCTCGAAGCGGTGTCGGGCATACCACCAGGCGAGGGTGCCCGCCGCCAGATTGGCCAACAATATTCCCAGATAGATCCCCTGTTCTCCCCCCAGTTTTGCCCCCAGCCATGCCCCTGGCAGCAGGAAACCAAACAGTCGTAGCCCATTGAACAAGAACGAGATGCTTGATGCCCGCACGCCATTGAGCGCAGAAGCTAACAGCATCACCATCCCCTGAAAGCCGTAACCAATCGGCACTAGATGCAGGTAAAGAGTGATCAAGCGCACCACCTGTGGCTGCTCGCTGAACAGCCTGGCAATAAAGGGAGCAAGCAGCCAGGTCAGGCCATAGATGGCGAGCTGGAACAGCAACGCAAAACCCATACAGCTTTGTAGTGCAGCCTTGGCGCGGGCTGGATTCCCTGCGCCGCAGTTTTGCGAGATGAAAGGGGCAAGCACGGAGGCAAGGGCCATCATCACGATCAGCAGCAGCGCTTCGACTCGCGAGGCCGCGCCGTAGGCGGCCACTACTTCGGTGCCAAGGCCGGCGAAAAATGTCATCAGCACCGCATTGGCCAAGGGGTTGAGCATATTGGTAAAGGATGCCGGTACTGCGACATGAAGCAGTGAGCGCCAGTGCTGAAACCGTCTGGGTCGAGCAGAGAGGCGCCACAGTAGTAAACCTTCTCGATGGCGCAAGATATAGAGGCTGACCAGCATCGCCATCAACCAGGAAATAGAGGTGGCAATGGCCGCCCCGCGGATCCCCCATTCGGGAAACGGACCTATGCCGAAGATCAGCAAGGGATCCAGCACACCGTTGACCAACCCGGCCACCGCCATCACCAGACTGGGGGTTTTGGTATCGCCGGTCGCGCGAATAGCGGCATTGCCCACCATGGGCAATACCAGCATGGGCACGGTCAAATACCAGATCAGCATGTAGTCATGGATAAGGGAGATAAGCTCGGCACTGGCACCCAGCAGGGTAAACAGCGGTTTGATGGTGAGTGCGCCGCCCACGGAGAGCAGGGCCACCATGATCACCGCCAGAAACAGACTGTCGGTGGCGAGATGGGCGGCCTCATCGTGCTTGCCTTGCCCCAAGGTATGGCCGATCACCGCAGATAGCCCGGCACCCAATCCCATCGCGAGCGAAGTGACCACAAAGGTCACCGGAAAGGTAAAGCTGATGGCGGCCAGCGCCTGAGTACCCAGCATGCCGATAAAAAAGGTATCGACCAGGTTGAACGCCAGAATGGCGATGATGCCGAAGATCATCGGGCCCGTCATCTGGCGCAGTACGACAGGGATAGGTGCTGTCAGCATGGGGTTAGTGCGGGTCAATGGCGAGTCTCTGTATCTGACTTTGAGGATGCAGGCATGGCAGCGATGGGATGAATCCGGCTTTTATCCATGGTGAGGACACGGGCGAACAGTCGAAGAGCTTCATAGTACGTGAAAATATTTTTTTTGTATTTGCCCTTGAAGGGTTAGCTACTTTGCCCCACATCAGTGCCATATCTAATTTGGTCAGAAACGGCCATTCCTCAAAGCAACAATAAGACTCATTTTGGGAGAGTTATCGATGAAAATTCGTCCGCTGCACGACCGCGTCATCATCAAGCGCATCGAAGCTGAAGCCAAATCCGCCGGTGGTATCGTTTTGACGGGTACCGCGGCCCAGAAGTCCACTCGTGGTGAAGTGCTTGCCGTGGGGACTGGTCGCATCCTGGATAATGGCGAAGTCAAAGCGCTGGCAGTGAAGGTGGGTGACAAGGTTATCTTCAACGAAGGCTACGGCGTAAAGACCGAAAAGCTGGATGGTCAGGATGTACTGATCCTCTCCGAAACCGACATCCTGGCGATTGTCGAAGCGTAATCCATCCTCCTTTTTCCCCGAATTGATTTAAGGATTGAAGAAAAATGGCAGCTAAAGACGTTAAGTTTGGTAACGAAGCCCGCATCAAGATGCTGGAAGGCGTAAACATCCTGGCCGATGCGGTCAAGGTCACCCTGGGCCCGAAAGGCCGCAACGTGGTGCTGGACAAGTCCTTCGGCGCCCCGACCATCACTAAAGATGGTGTTTCCGTTGCGCGCGAAATCGAGCTGGAAGACAAGTTCCAGAACATGGGCGCCCAGATGGTCAAGGAAGTTGCTTCCAAGGCTAACGACGCTGCGGGTGATGGTACTACTACTGCAACCGTTCTGGCTCAAGCCATCGTCAACGAAGGCCTGAAAGCCGTTGCGGCTGGCATGAACCCGATGGATCTGAAGCGCGGTATCGACAAAGCCGTTGTGGCTGCCGTTGCCGAGCTGCAAGCGCTGTCCCAGCCTTGCGCTGACAGCAACGCCATCGCTCAGGTAGGCACCATCTCTGCCAACTCCGACGAGAAAGTGGGCAAGCTGATTGCTGAAGCCATGGACAAAGTCGGCCGTGATGGTGTCATCACTGTTGAAGATGGCCAGGGTCTGGACGATGAACTGGCTGTGGTAGAAGGCATGCAGTTCGATCGCGGCTATCTGTCCCCTTATTTCATCAACAAGCAAGAGACCGGTTCAGTTGAACTGGACGACCCGTTCATCCTGCTGGTTGACAAGAAAGTATCCAACATCCGCGAAATGCTGCCGGTGCTGGAAGGTGTTGCCAAAGCTGGCAAGCCGCTGTTGATCGTTGCTGAAGATGTTGAAGGTGAAGCGCTGGCTACCCTGGTGGTCAACACCATGCGCGGTATCGTGAAAGTCGCTGCCGTCAAGGCGCCGGGCTTTGGTGATCGTCGCAAGGCCATGCTGCAGGACATCGCAGTACTGACCGGTGGTACCGTGATCTCCGAAGAAGTGGGCATGGAGCTGGAAAAAGCGACTCTGGAAGATCTGGGTCGTGCCAAGCGCATCGTCATCACCAAAGAGAACACCACCATCATCGATGGCGTGGGTGATGCAACCGTGATCGAAGGCCGTGTTGCCCAGATCCGTCAGCAAATCGAAGATACTTCTTCTGATTACGACCGTGAGAAGCTGCAAGAGCGCGTGGCCAAGTTGGCCGGTGGTGTTGCGGTCATCAAGGTTGGTGCTGCCACTGAAGTCGAAATGAAAGAGAAGAAAGCCCGTGTTGACGATGCCCTGCACGCAACTCGCGCTGCCGTTGAAGAGGGTGTGGTTGCCGGTGGTGGTGTTGCGCTGGTGCGCGTTGCGGCCAAGCTGGTTGGCCTGCGTGGCGACAACGAAGACCAAAACGTGGGTATCAAGGTTGCCTTGCGTGCCATGGAAGCTCCGCTGCGTCAGATCGTGATCAACGCCGGTGAAGAAGCCTCCGTCATTGCCAACGCAGTGAAGAACGGTGAAGGCAACTTCGGTTACAACGCTTACACCGAACAGTATGGTGACATGCTGGCCATGGGTATCCTGGATCCGACCAAGGTTACCCGTTCAGCCCTGCAGTTTGCCTCTTCCATCGCCGGTTTGATGATCACCACCGAGTGCATGATCACCGAGATGCCGAAGAAAGATACGCCAGCCATGCCTGACATGGGTGGTATGGGCGGCATGGGCATGATGTAATCATCATCCCGGCTCTGTTTGAGAAACGGCTCGCCCTAGGCGAGCCGTTTTTTTATATCTGGCTAAACTGAGTCTGTTGAGACAGCACATTTTTGGGAGAGAACATGAACGTTTTGGGTTGCATTGCTCTGCTTCTTTCATTGGTCATCATGCCAACGGCCTCAGCAGAGGCGCTCACCGGACCGGTGATCCTGAAAGTCAGCGGCAATATAAAGTCGACAGATGAGGTGGATGGCAAGGTACTGTTTGACCTGGCCAAGCTGCAGGCGCTGCCACAGCATGAAGTGTTGACCGGCAATCCCTGGGTCGATAAACCGCACCGATATAGAGGACCCAAGCTGGCGGACCTGTTGGCTTCGGTTGGGGCTAGTGGTAAAACTGTTATTCTGACAGCATTGAACAGTTTCCAGATCAGTATCGAGTGGGACAAAGTCGCTAAGTATGATCCTATTTTGGCATGGCAAGATGATGGGGTAGTCATGCGAGTGCGCGATAAGGGACCGATTTGGTTTATGCTCCCTCTCGATCAGTATCCGGAACTTAAGCGCTCTGAATACACTGACATGATGATCTGGCAGCTTGATTCAATAGACATCCAGCGCTAAGCAGCACGTAACAGGAGCATCGGATGAAAGGAAAGACCAGAACTTGGCCACTGATCGTCATTCTGTATATATCCATCCTGTCGTTTACCGGGAGCACGCTCTACTGCCTGATGCAAATCCAGAACACCACCAGAGCGATGGAGAAATACACCTACGATGTTTCCTGGGCGTTGATGCAGTTGCAATTGGAGCTTGGGCGCTTCCTTACTGCCGTTAAGGTGTATCACTACGGTGGCATCGATCATGATACCTTGATGCTGCGCTATGACATCCTCTGGAGCAGAACGCCCATTTTGTTGAATGGCCAGTTGCGCAAAAGCATGGAGGACAAGCAGAAGACCTTACGACTGGTCCAATTGATAGAAAACAATATCCGCAATATTGAACCCGATATCATCACCCTTAAAGCTGGCGTCAGCGATTATCAGCAAATCATGATGCGGCTGGAACCTCTTCAAGAGCCGCTTTCCTACTCACTTGCCTCTGTGATGCAAAAGAACATCAACATCTACTCAGATAACGATCGCTATTTTGGCCAGTTGCGCAATGCCTTGCTACTGATGGTGTCGGGTCTGATTGTCTCGGTTTTGTTGCTCAGTATCCTGCTTATATATGAAGGGCGTCGCCATTTTAGAGCGGCAAGGCAGGATCCGCTGACCGGATTGCCCAACCGATTTGCTTTGTTGGAGCGAATGGAGCTGTGCACGACTCAAGACATGCCGTTTGGACTGGTGTTGATTGATATCAACGATTTCAGGGACATCAACAGTAAGTTCGGCTATGACACTGGTGATTACTTGCTCAATGAGTTCGCCAATCGGATAAGAGCATTGTGTGGGGAGGGAGAGTGGAGTGGTCGTTTGGGGGGTGACCAGTTTGCCATTATTCAGCGTGGCAGCAGTGATCTGCGCCAGGTCCGGGAGTTGGTTGCTCGCTTACAGAATGCGCTCAAGCAGGATATCGTGTATGACAACTATCCATTCCGGCTAGAGGCGGGGGTCGGGATTGCATTTTATCCGATGGACAGCAACAAAACTCAAGAGTTGTTGAGCCATGCAGAGCAAGCGCTGTTTCATAGTCGCAAGACTCAAGTACCTTATGTCATCTACGATAACTCTTTGCTAAACGAGACAACCCGCCGCAAGCACCTGGCCTCGGACATGATCATGGCGTTAGAGCATAACGCCATGGAGCTCTATTACCAGCCGATAGTCAATCTTGAAAATGGTCGCTGTGAAGCGGTCGAAGCCCTATTGCGTTGGCGCCACCCTGAGTTGGGGTTTATTCCCCCTAATGAGGTGATCATGGTGGCAGAAGAGTTTCAGCTTGCAGAAAGAGTCGGTAGCTGGGTGTTAAATACAGCGTGCCAACAACTTTCGCAGTGGCATCAGCTTGGCTTGGTGGACCTGCAGATGTGCGTCAATATTTCCCCGGGCATGTACCAGCGTAATTTGCTCAAACTGGTAGCCAAGGCATTGATGGAGCATCACTTGCCCGCCCGGAGTCTGGTATTGGAAGTGACCGAAGATACTACCATGCGGGAAGTGAAGAACTCTCTGCAACTTATGCAAGATCTTACCCAGCAGGGAGTACTGCTGGCACTGGATGACTTTGGTACCGGCTACTCATCATTGAGTTATCTGCAAAAACTGCCGGTCAGCAAAGTGAAGATTGACCGATCCTTTATTCAGGGCATTGACACCTCTATAGAGGCATCCGAGTTGGTTGCCAACATTTGCCGCTTGGGATCCATGCTGGGCAAGAGTCTCGTCTGTGAAGGGATCGAGACCCAGGCGCAACTTGATGTGTTGCGTTCTCTGACCGATATCCACTTATATGGACAAGGTTATCTGTTCAGCCGACCTGAGCAGGCGGAAAAAATCTATCAAACCTTGCTAGAGATGGAGGATCTTTGGCTGGCGCGTCAACAAACAGAGCCTGCTTACATGGGTTGAAGCAGTATCCCCTCTGGTGCGGTTAGCCTCTGAAACTGTGATTTAGTTCAAATATTCCACGTATTGTTTGTTGTTTGAACATTCGTATGGTTTTTTCAAAAAAACATGCAATTCCTGCTTGCCAGAAAGATTCTGCTCCCTATAATGCGCCACATCGACAGGGCAAGCGGCAACGCAAACAGCCCAGTCGGTAACCTCGAAAAGCCTTTGAAAATAAGGCTTGACTCGAGAAGGCGGTTGAGTAGAATTACACTCCCGCAGCAACGAACTGTTGCGTCGCTCTTTAACAATTTGAATCAAGCAATCTGTGTGGGCACTCACAGCATCGAGCATCAAAATTAATTTTTGATTTTCAATGTCTGGTGAAGTGACCAAGACGATTTCTTAGCAATAAGAAGTCGAACAGTTTATTTCAGCAATTCATTGAGCCGCTGAATGTTGTTACCTCGGTAATAGCGCGAAGCAAACCAAACTTAAATTGAAGAGTTTGATCATGGCTCAGATTGAACGCTGGCGGCAGGCCTAACACATGCAAGTCGAGCGGCAGCGGGAAAGTAGCTTGCTACTTTTGCCGGCGAGCGGCGGACGG
>NZ_FKKY02000026.1:0-45635 GCF_900079845.1 Aeromonas sp. EERV15
GTTCGACTTCTTATTGCTAAGAAATCGTCTTGGTCACTTCACCAGACATTGAAAATCAAAAATTAATTTTGATGCTCGATGCTGTGAGTGCCCACACAGATTGCTTGATTCAAATTGTTAAAGAGCGTTGCGCTTGTCGCGCTGAGGAGGCGTATAATACGCTTCTCACTTCGAGAGTCAAGCGATTGTTTTCGCTTTTCTTTCGGCGCCCACTTCATTAAGAAGCTAGCTCATCAGTCCGGCGTGTTCCGCCGTGCTGGTAGGGGCGCATTATAGGGATCTTCGACATGCTTGCAAGGCTTTAAAGCTTTTAAATTGCTAAAAAGTGCGATTTTTTAGTTATTCATATCAATACACAGCTTTTATACAAACTTATCCACAGAATCTGGTTCTGGATTGCTAGAATGGCCGAAAACAAGGAGGCCAAGATGGACTTGCGACTGAGACCCTACAAGGGAAAACGCCCGCAACTGGGCAAACGGGTATATATAGATCCCTGCGCAACACTGGTGGGTGATATCGAGCTGGCCGATGATGCCAGCATTTGGCCCATGGTAGCGGCGCGGGGCGACGTGAATCATATCCACATCGGCGCCCGCAGCAATATTCAGGACGGCACCGTGCTGCACCTGACTCGCAAGAGTGCCAGCAACCCTGATGGTTATCCGCTGCTGATCGGGGAAGATGTCACGGTCGGCCACAAGGCGATGCTGCATGGCTGCACCATCGGTAATCGGGTGCTGGTCGGCATGGGGGCCATTATTCTGGACGGGGTGGTGGTCGAGGATGATGTGATGATCGGCGCAGGTTCGCTGGTACCACCTGGCAAACGACTCGAATCGGGCTTTCTATATATAGGCAATCCCGTCAAGCAGGCTCGCCCCCTCAAACCTGCCGAAATCACCTTTCTCAAGACCTCGGCCGACAACTATGTCCTGCTCAAGGATGAGTATCTGCAAGAGGCTTGATGGCAGGAGCAGAAACAGGAAGCCCGGCAGGGTGCCGGGCTTCTCTTCTTATATAGCTATATATAGCAACCGAACATGGTGGCTCAGTGGGCCTGATCCCAGTTATCGCCGGAGCCCGCTTCGACCAACAGCGGCACATGCAGATCGGCCGCCGCTGACATCTTCTCCTTGATGATGGCGGTGTACTCCTCCAGCTTCTCTGCGCGGATCTCGAACACCAGTTCATCGTGTACCTGCATCAGCATACGGATCGACTCATCCTCGATGCCGCGGATCCAACTGTCCACGTTGATCATGGCGCGCTTGATGATATCGGCGGCAGTGCCTTGCATCGGAGCATTGATGGCTGCCCGCTCGGCGCCCTTGCGCAGACCGGCGTTGCGGGACTTGATGTCCGGCAGATAGAGACGACGACCAAACAGGGTTTCGACATAACCCTGGGCTTCCGCTTGCTGGCGGGTGCGCTCCATATACTCCAGTACCCCCGGGTAGCGTTCGAAGTAGAGATCCATGTACTTCTGCGCCTCGGCGCGACCGATCCCCAGCTGCTTGGCCAGACCAAAGGCACTCATGCCGTAGATAAGGCCGAAGTTGATCGCCTTGGCGCTGCGGCGCATGTCGGTAGTGACCGCATCGAGCGCCACGCCGAATACCTCGGCGGCTGTCGCCTTATGGATGTCCTTGCCCTCGGCGAAAGCGGTCAGCAACCCCTTGTCACCGGAGAGGTGTGCCATGATGCGCAGCTCGATCTGGGAGTAGTCCGCCGCCACTAGCTTGTAGCCGGCGCTCGGAATGAAGGCCTGCCGGATCCGGCGCCCCTGCTCGTTGCGCACCGGGATGTTCTGCAGGTTGGGATCAGACGATGACAAACGACCCGTGGCCGCTACCGCCTGATGATAGGAGGTATGTACCCGCCCGGTCTGGGGCTTGATCATCAGCGGCAGCTTGTCGGTATAGGTGGACTTGAGCTTGGCCAGGCCGCGATGCTCCATCAACAGGCGTGGCAGTTCATAGGTCTCGGCCAGCTCGGCCAGCACCTCTTCTGCGGTGGACGGCGCTCCCTTGGGGGTCTTTTTGATGATCGGCAAGCCCAGCTTGGTGAAGAGGATCTCCCCCAGCTGCTTGGGTGAGGAGAGGTTGAACTCCTGTCCGGCCAGCTCATGGGCCTGACGCTCCAGCTCCGCCAGCCGCAGTTCGATCTCCTGACTCTGCTGGTGCAGCAGCTTGGGATCGATGGTGGTGCCTAGCAGCTCCATCCGCGCCAATACCGGCAGCAGCGGCAGCTCGATTTCGCTAAATACCTGGCACAGACCCGGCACGGCCTCCAGCTGACCCCACAGGGTCTGGTGCAGACGCAGGGTGATATCGGCATCTTCCGCCGCATAGGGAGCGGCCTGCTCCAGCTCGATCTGGTTGAAAGTGAGCTGTTTCACCCCTTTGCCTGCGATATCTTCAAAGGAGGTGGTCTCGACCCCGAGGTAACGCTTGGCCAGCGAATCCATGTCGTGGCGACTGGCGGTGGAGTTAAGCACATAGGATTCGAGCATGGTGTCGTAGGCGATACCTTGCAGGTCGATGTCGTGGTTGAGCAGCACGTTGCGATCGTATTTGAGATTCTGCCCCACCTTGAGACGGGTCGGATCTTCCAGCAGCGGCTTGAGCTTGCCCAGTACCACGGCTTCGGTCAACTGCACCGGCGCCCCGAGATAGTCGTGGCCAAACGGTACATAAGCGGCTTTACCCGGTTCTACCGCGAAGGAGACACCGACGATCCGCGCCTCCATATAGTCGAGACTGGTGGTTTCGGTATCGAAGGCGAACAGCGGTGCCGCTTTAAGCTGTGCCAGCCAATCATCAAACTCGGCCTCGTCCAGAATACAGCGGTAGTCGGTTTCGATGGCGACAACCGGAGCAGCCGCCTCGCTACTTGCCTCTTCCGATCCGACGCTCTCTTCGCCACCAGAGTCCAGCTCCTTGATCAGGTTGCGCAGCTCATATTCGCGGTAGACCGCCAACAACGACTCCTTGTCGACCGATTTGAGCAACAGCTGTTCCAGATCCTGCTCCAGCACCACATCGGTCTTGATGGTCGCCAAGGTATAAGAGAGACGAACCTGCTCTTCCTGCTCGCGGAACTTGTCGGCGAACGCCTTGGAGCCACGAAAGCCCAGGGCGGCCACCTTGTCGAGGTTGGCGGCAATCTCGTCGATGCTGCCAATCCCCTGCAGCAGTGCCAGTGCGGTCTTCTCGCCGACACCGGTCATGCCGGGAATGTTATCGACCTTGTCACCCATCAGGGCCAGATAGTCGATGATGAGCTCGGGCGGTACGCCGAACTTCTCGATCACCCCTTCCCGATCGGTCTTCAGATCTTTCATGGTATCGATCAGGGTGACATGGTCGGAGACCAGCTGCGCCATGTCCTTGTCACCGGTGCTGATCAGCACTGGCAGCTGCTTCTCGGTCGCCTGACGGGCCAGGGTGCCGATCACGTCGTCCGCCTCAACCCCGTCGATCATCAAAAAGGGGAAACCCATCGCCTTGATCATCTGATGGATGGGAGCGACCTGGCTGCGCAGATCTTCCGGCATGCTGGGGCGATTGGCCTTGTATTCGGGATAGATGTCGTCGCGGAAGGTCTTGCCCTTGGCATCAAACACCACGGCCACATGACAGTCAGGATATTGCTTGCGCAGGCTGCGCATCATGTTGGCCATGACACGGACGGCGCCGCTCGGCAAACCGGTCGAGGTACGCAGGTCGGCCTGCTGGGAGGCAAAGAAAGCGCGGTACAGATAAGAGGAGCCGTCGACCAGAATAAGGGGATTGCTAGAGGCCATGAAATCGTCCTGCCAAAGATAAATAGCCGCTAGGATGCCACAGGGGCCCCTTCACACCAAGGGGCGTAATACCACCATAAACGGGCACTTCAAACGCCCAAGACTGTGGATAACTCTGTGTTCAAAAATAGCCACTTGGATGTTCACCAGTGATAAAGCTGTGCACAAAAATATAAAAACCAATAGAAAACAACAGGTTGAAATCCAATAAATAGACCACAACACCGTTAAAATGATCTCGATCAATGTGGAAAAAGATTTAAGGGAGTAGGTAAGGCAGGATCCAAAACGAAACAATCCTAGCACAGCGAGATGACTTGACCAGCGGATGGCGAGCGATAACCATACAAAAGTACAACAATCTATCTTGGCTCACATTTTCAACAACAAGGAGTTTGCCATGAAAAAAGTGGCCGTGATTTTGAGTGGCTGTGGCGTCTTTGACGGGTCCGAAATTCATGAAGCCGTCATCAGTCTGCTGGCGCTGGCCCGCCAGGGAGCAGCCGTGCAGTGCTTCGCACCGAACGTGGCACAGCTTCATGTGATCAACCACCTGACCGGTGAAGTGAGCGAGGGAGAGAGCCGCAATGTGCTGGTCGAAGCCGCCCGCATCTGCCGTGGCCAGATCCGCGATGTGGCAGAGTTAGATGCACGCGATTACGATGCCCTGCTGGTGCCCGGTGGCTTTGGCGCCGCCAAGAACCTGTGCGACTTCGCCATCAAGGGGGCCGAGTGCCAAATCCAGCCCGATGTGCTGAAAGCGTGCCAAAGCTTTGCCAACGCCAACAAGCCGGCCGCCTATATCTGCATTGCACCGGCGATGATCCCGCTGATCTATGGCGCCGGAACGCTGGCGACCATCGGCCATGACGAGGGGACCGCCAACGCCATCGAGGCGATGGGCGGCAGTCACCTCAACTGCCCGGTCAACGAGTTCGTGGTGGATCAGGAACGCAAGGTGATCTCCACCCCCGCCTACATGCTGGCCAGCAATATTGTTGAAGCGGCAGACGGCATCGAGAAAACAGTCAGGCAGCTACTGGCGCTGTAATCCCAAACTCGCCAAAAACAGACGGGCCGCTCATGGAGCGGCCCGTTTTCAATTCTGCCTGATGGCAATGAATTAGATGGTTTCGCCCATCTGCTCCATTTTGCCCAGCAGGGCACGCAGACGCTCCTGCCATGCAACATGTTCGTTGCGCAGCTGATGGTTCTCGTCTTGCAGCTTGCCATTCTGCTCTTTCAGCTCGTCCAGCTCCATTTTCAGCAGGGAGATGTTATCGACGGCGGATTGTACTTTGGATTCGAGTTGCTCAAGGACTTCTAGTGACATATGCATACCTGTTTGTTCAATTGCGATGCCCCACAGAGGGCGATTCAAGCGCGTGAAGCCAGCATACCTCGACCGCATTGGCACAAACAAGCCAGTGCGCTGCAAAATGCGCCTTCCAAAGATGTATTGTCTAAATATGCGTCTATTTTTCTCGCATCCTGCGCCCGATCCGCTACAAGAGCCTGATAACCAGCAAACAACCCCCTGCCAACAGGCTGGCCAAGGGTAAGATCAGGATCTATTCCCCCTCATCCATACAAGGTGCTATAAGCCCCCAACAACAGGCTGGCGATAGCGTACATCATCAGCCCGTAACACAGATTCCAACGCAGGATCAGGGCAGCACTCAAGTTGTAGCGGGAGGCCAGCGCCAGATTGGATCCGGAGAGCGGACTGGTACCGGTGGCGAGCCCCCATCCCAGCAAGAAGCACATGCCAAGCAGACTGGGGTCTGGCGACAGCGGCCACAGCAGCGGCGCCACGGCAGAAATAGTGATCAGCGGATGAACCCCGACAATGGCCACCAGCAAAATGAATAGCAGCGTCAGGGAGGCTTCGAGCCAGCCAAAGTGGTTGAACAGCGGTAGACCGTGCCCCATATCGAACTCGACTACCGACAGCGCACTGTTAATGCCCGCCGCCAGCAAACCGGCCCCCAGAAACAGCACCAGCTGACCACCGATGGCGGGAAAACGCTCCACCACCTGTCGCTTGAGGGCAGCCTTGCGCCCGACCCTCGGCATAAAGAGCAACGCCAACAAAGGGGCCACCAGCGCAATCACCGCCAGAATGCCAAGCTGGGGCCAAATCTGCTTGATCAGCAGCACCAGCAACGCCAGCGTGACCGGCAAGCCCAGCGTCTGCAGTCGCAGCGGATAACCGGCAAAGTCGGCCACCCCGATCCGCTCCACCTGCCAGGCGGTCAAGCCCATCGCCAGCAAGGCAGCGAGGATCCCGAACGGCAGAATATGAGAGAGCTGCAAGCCCGGCGCATAGGTAAGCGCCACCGCCATGGCGACAAAGAAGGGTGACCAGAAGGCGGCGGCACAGAAAATCCGGCTCAGCACCATCACCTGACGCCGCTCCAGCGTCCCGTTGCGCTCCAGCCGATCGCCGATGATGAACAGCACCGAGAGGTTGATGACGGCCCCCAGCAGATTGAGGCTGGCCATGGTGCTCCACAGCCCCTTTCGCCCGGTCCAGGAGGTGGTGCCGGTTAGCAAGCCGGAAGTGGCGAGGTTGAGAGTGCTCACCGCGGCAAACATGGTGAGCATATTGATGTTGGGCAACAACCAGTCACCGGCGGTGAGGGTCGCACCCCGCAACCAGGAGAAAATGAGCAGCAACAGGGCTGCACCATAAAGAGCCAGCGCTTGCCGTTTGGCGGCCCCCACCAGCCATGGCCAGGTGAGCAGTGACGCCCCCCAGGCCGCGATGGCCGCTGGCCAGGGGGATAACCCCAGATAGAGATGAAGCAGGTTGAGCAGCCACATCCCCAGGATCAGGTAACCTGACCAGCGCTTGGCCATCGAATTGTCTCGGTCAGGGGATCAGAGGCACTGATCCATATCCAGTGAAGGCTTGTCGCAATCCGGGCGGCCAACGATCTTGGCCGGTACTCCGGCTACTGTGGTATGGGGCGGCACCGGGTTGATCACCACGCTGCCCGCGCCGATTTTGGCCCCCATGCCCACTTCGATATTGCCGAGCACCTTGGCGCCCGCCCCTATCATCACCCCTTCGCGGATCTTGGGATGGCGATCGCCGCTCTCCTTGCCGGTACCGCCGAGGGTCACGCTCTGCAGGATCGAGACGTCATCTTCGATCACCGCCGTTTCACCGACCACTATACCGGTGGCATGGTCAAACATGATCCCCTTGCCGATGCGGGCGGCCGGGTGCACATCCACCCCGAACACCACCGAGATCTGGTTTTGCAGATAGAGGGCCAGCGAGCGCCGCCCCTGCCGCCATAACCAGTTGGCAACCCGATAGCCCTGCAGGGCATGGAAGCCCTTGAGATAGAGCAACGGGGTGGAGAAGAGATCGACCGCCGGGTCACGCTCCTGCACGGCGCAGATGTCAGCCGCAACAGCTGCCAGCAGTTGCGGCTCACTGTGCAGGGCCAGCTCGATCACTTCGCGCAAGACGATGGCTGGCATGGTGGCACTGTCGAGCTTGTTGGCAAGCTGGAAGCTGAGAGCCGACCGCAAATTCTTGTGATTGAGAATGGTGGAGTGGAAAAAGCTGGCCAGCATGGGCTCTTCGGTCACCATGCACTGTGCTTCTTGCTGAATTTTCTGCCAGGTTTTGGCAACCAGTTCATCCATGTTGCAGCCTACTGTTGTTCAGGGTGGGGGCTCTGTTGTTCTTTTGTCAGCACCGAGATGGGGTCCATGTGGATGATGACATCCATCCGCTCGAATGCCTGGCGCACCGCCAGTTCGGCTTCATCGGCGATCTGATGGGCCTGGACCAGCGGGATCTGATCATCAAGCTCCAGATGCAACTGAACGAAGCGAGTCGGCCCGGATTGACGGGTACGCAGATCATGCACACCATGCACACCTTCTACGGCGCAGCAGAGGGCCATTATTCTCGCTTGTTCTTCGGCTGGCAACTGACGATCGAGCAGCGCCTGCACCGACTCGTAGCCGATGTGTCCTGCTCCCCACAACAGGAACAGCCCGATCAGAATGGCAAACAGGCCGTCGGCCCAGTACCACCCCTGCCCCGCCAACACCAGCGCCAGCAAGACACCGGCATTGAGCAGCAGATCTGAGCGGTAGTGCAACATGTCGGCCTTGATGGCCACGCTGTTGGTCTTGCGGATCACAAAACCCTGAAAACTGACCAGCAGCAGGGTCAGCACGATAGACCCGCCACTGACCCACAGCCCCGCCTCCAGTCGATGGATCGGAGCCTGGTTGAGCAAAGAGGAGATGCCGTGCATCACCAGCAGCAGCGCCGAGCCCGAAATGAACGCAGACTGGATCAGCCCCGCCAGCGACTCCGCCTTACCGTGACCAAAGCGGTGCTCGTCATCGGCAGGGGCCAGCGCATAGCGGATGGCAAATAGGTTGATGATGGAGGCACTGACATCCATAAAAGAGTCGGTGAGTGACGCCAACAGAGTCGATGAGTCAGTCATCAACCAGGCGATCAGTTTGCCGATAATCAGCACGGTAGCAGTGGCGACCGCAGCCATACTGGCAAAGGTAACCCAACGGGAATATTGTTGATGGCTCAAAACCGGCTTTCCTATGACGGTGAAAAACTTATTATACCCTGACCCCGACGCCAGTTTGGCGCGAAAATCTGCGGAATAACTCCAGATGAACAGAATACTCCTCGTTGATGACGACCTTGAATTGACCCAGTTGCTTACCGAAATTCTGACCCTGGAGGGATTTCAGGTCACGGTCGCAGAGGATGGTGAAGAGGGACTGCTGCGGCTGACCGAGCAGACTTTTGACCTGGTACTGCTGGATGTGATGATGCCCAGGCTAAACGGCTTTGCCATGCTGACCAAGCTGCGCAAGACCCACGACACCCCGGTGTTGATGCTGACTGCGCGCGGCGACAGCCAGGACCGGGTCAACGGTCTGGAGGCGGGGGCTGACGACTATCTGGCCAAGCCTTTTGATGATCGGGAGCTGCTGGCCCGGGTACGTGCCATCCTGCGCCGCACCCAGAGCGCCCCACCCCAGCGTGGCAACGCCTCCGACGAAGTTCACTTTATGGACATCGTGCTGCAACCCGGTCTGCAACAAGCTCGCTGCGGCGAACAGCTGCTGGAGTTGACCGCCACCGAGTTCGGCCTGCTGGAGTGCCTGCTGCGCAGCCCCGGCCAGATCGTCAGCAAGAGCCACCTCTCGGAACAGGTGCTGGGCAAGAAGCTGGAGCCCTTCGATCGCGCTATCGACATGCACCTGAGTAATTTGCGCAAGAAGCTGCCAGATCGTATCGATGACCAGCCCCGCTTCAAAACCGTAAGGGGGCGCGGTTACCTGTGGCTAGAACAAGAATAGAGAGCCCCCGCTCCCTCAACAGCATTTCGACCCACATCTTCCTCTGGTTCTGGTTCATGCTGCTGGTGATGCTGGCCGCCGTGATCAGCCTGCCAACCCTGGATCCCCGCAACCAGATCCCGCTGCCGACCCATGAAGCGACGCGGATGCAGAATAACGTGCAGGCCCTGCTCAACGCCGCCGAGCCGGATCGGGATTTCGACTTGAGCAGGGTGATGGACAAAATCGCCATGCTGCCGGTGGATAACGTCTACATCCGTGATGAGAAGGGGCAGATCCAGTCCACCGCCCATCCCCGCAAGTTCGTGGTGCGCTTTATGGTGGATGCCGATGACCCGGCCAACCCCATGCTGGGCAACGAGGATCGCAAGGCGATCGCCGGCCCCTTTCTGATGGAGCATCACGGCCACAGCTACCACGTCTATTTCGGCCTCAATGCCGAGAACCCTTACCTGTTCCTGTTCATTCAGGTGCTGGACCACCCGATCCGCATTCTGGGCATCTCTATGCTGGTCAGTACCCCGCTCTGTCTGCTGCTGGCCTGGCGGCTGACCCGCCCTATCCTGCAACTACAAAAATCCGTCTCCCAGCTGGCGGCCGGTAATCTGGAGGTGCAGATCCCCAACCTGGGACGGGGGGACGAGATTGGCCAACTTGCAGATAACGTCAGTCGCATGGTGGAGACGCTCAAGAGCATGATCCAGAAGCAGAAACAGCTGCTTTCTGATATCTCCCACGAGCTGCGCAGCCCCCTCACCCGAATGCAGCTGGCGCAGGCGCTGATCCGCCGCAAGCAAGGGGACAGCGCCGAGCTGGCACGGATCGAATCGGAGATAGGACGGCTGGACAAGCTGATCGGCGATCTGCTGGATCTGTCGCGGGTGCAACAGCACGTAGAAGCGCCGGTGATCCATCCGCTGGCAGCGCTGCTGGAACCCATCCTCGAGGATGCCATGTTCGAGGCGAACCAGAGTGGCAAGCAGCTCAGATTGCAGCCGCTGCCTGCCGAATCAATCCAGATGTGGCCCGAGCTGCTGGCACGAGCGGTGGAGAACCCCCTGCGCAACGCCCTCAAGTATGCCCGCGAGTTCATCAAGGTAGACTGGTATCGGGAGGGGCTGGAGTGGGTGATGATCATTCGGGATGACGGTCCCGGGGTGCCTGACGAGCAGCAAGCGCTGCTGTTCCAGCCCTTCTTCCGGGTCGATGATGCTCGCAACGCCAAGACCGGCGGCACCGGGCTCGGCTTGGCCATCGCCGCAGAGGCCATTCAGCGCCATGGCGGCACCATTGCGGCCAGCAACAATCATCCGACCGGGCTGACCATCACCATCCGCTTGCCCATCGCCTGATCCTTTTCATCCGGACGGGCGCTGGGTATGCTGGCGCCCCTTCTTGGCTTTACTTCTCTTTGCAGGAACTCGTCATGCTCGATATCGTCCTCTACCAGCCTGAAATTCCGCCCAATACCGGCAATATCATCCGGCTCTGCGCCAATACCGGTTACCGGCTCCATCTGATCGAGCCGCTGGGATTTGAGTGGGATGACAAGCGGGTGAAGCGGGCGGGACTCGACTATCACGAGTTTGCCGAGGTGAAGCGCTGGCCAAGCTATGAAGCCTTTCTGGCAGCCGTGGCGCCTAAGCGGGTGTTCGCCTGCACCACCAAGGGCCGCACCGCGCACTCGGCGGCCCAATATGCCCTTGGCGATGCCCTGCTGTTTGGCCCGGAGAGTCGCGGCCTGCCTATCGAGATCATCGAGAGCCTGCCGTTCGAGCAGCGGCTGCGCATCCCTATGGTGCCCCAGAGCCGCAGCATGAATCTCTCTAACGCGGTGTCGGTATTCGTCTACGAGAGCTGGCGCCAGCTCGGTTACGACGGCGCCATGTAAGCGCCATCGCGGATCAGTGGCGGGCGTCGAGCAGTTGCCCGCTACGCTCCAACCGCCAGCAGCTGACCCCCAGCGACAGACCGCGCCCCACCATCAGTGCCGCCATCGCCGCCCACAAGGCGGCCACGCCCCACGACTGACAGAGCCACCAGATCGGGAAGAAGCCGCCAAATGCGGCCAGCATCATGCTGTTACGCATCTCCCGCGCCCGGGTCGCTCCGATAAACACCCCGTCCAGCAGGAAGCACCAGACCGCCAGCAACGGCATGGCGATCAGCCAGGGGAGTTGGCGGTTCGCCTCCGCCACTACCGCCGGAATGTCAGTAATCTGACCCACCAGCCAGCCACCCAGCAGGGCGAAGCCCAAGGTAAATGCGGTCGCAATCAGCGCGGCCCAGCCCAGATTGAGCACTATGGCCTCCCGCAGTTTCTGCCGATCCCGCAGGCCGATGGCACGCCCCACCATGGCCTCCACCGCGTAGGCAAAGCCATCGAGCCCATAGGAGATAAGCATCAGGAAGTTGAGCAGCACCGCATTGGCGGCCACCGCCACATCCCCCAGCCGCGCTCCTTGCAGGGTCATAAAGGCGAAGCAGAGCTGCAAACAGAGGGATCGCAGGAAGATATCGCGATTGAGGCCGAGCAGCCGCACCATGGGGGCAAGTTGCCGCCAGCGCTGCCAGCCATCCTGCCACACCGTCGGTGCCAGCTGCCGCAGCTGACGGCGCACCAGCCAGATCCCGGCCGCCAGCGCACAGTAGTCCGCCATGACCGAGGCCGCTGCCACCCCTCGCACCCGCCAGCCGAGCCCCAGCACAAACAGGGCATCGAGCGCCATATTGACCAGATTGGTGAGGATCAGCATCACCATGGGGCTGCGGGCATCCTGCATCCCCAACAGCCAACCCATGATCACCAGATTGCAGAGCGCCGCCGGCGCGCTCCAGATCCGCACCTCAACATAGTGGCTGGCATAGAGCTGCACCTCTGCCGAGCCGCCACTCAAGGCGATCAATCGTGGCAACAGGGGAAAGAGCAACAACAGCAGCGCCAAGCCGAGGGCAATGGCCAGCCCCAGCGCCCGCAGCAGAGTATCGAGCTGGGCACGACCGTCGGCGGCGCCGTGGGCCTGCGCCGTCAGCCCGGTGGTCGACATCCGCAAGAAACCGAGCAGCCAGAAAATGAGGTTGATGAGGGTCGCACCGACCGAAACGCCCCCCAGAAACCAGGCCTGACCGAGATGACCGATCACCCTGGTGTCCACCAGCCCCAGCAAGGGGGTGGTGATATTGGAAAAAACCATGGGCAGGGCGAGAACAAAGACCGCACGGTGACGAGAGGGATCACGCCACCATGGGGCAACCGGCGGGGTCATTTTCAGTAGCCAGCCAGCTTCATCATGCGGGAAAAATCAGACAACATGGTGGCCATCGGCACCCGGGGCACCTCACCCGGCACCACCTGCGGGCGGAACACCCCCTGCAGCTTGCCCTTGGGATTGATGAGCACGATGGAGGCGGAGTGATCGATCAGGTAATCCTTCTCCCCCTGATTGGCGATGGAGTAGATCAACCCCAGATTGCGCACGAACGGGAACAGCTGGTCGTGGGGGGCGGTGGCCGCCTTGAACTCGGGATTGAAGAAAGCGGTGTAGGTCTTGAGACGGGGAATGTCATCGCGCTGGGGATCTGCCGAGATAAACACCACCTGACTGTTGGACGCCATCTTCTTCAGCTGGTCATACACGGAGCGCATATCTGCCAGGGTAGTGGGGCAGATATCGGGGCAGAAGGTGTAGCCGATAAACAGAAAGGTCCAGTGCCCCTTCAGGTTGGCAGGGGTGAACGGCTTGTTGTCCGCATCGGTAAAGGCGAAATCATTGATATCCCGCCCCGCAGGATAGTAGTCAGCCTGTTGCGGCTGCTCAGGCTGGGTGGCGTAGAACGCCAGGGTCAGGCAGCCTGTCAGCAGTAGAAAAAGCAGGGGATAGCGGAGCTTCATCATCACAAGAGACCCTTTAAGTTCGAGGTAGATGGCCAGCAGTGACCGGACAAGAGGGGTATTGTACCCCAGCGAGCCAGCAACGTGGGTCAACCTTGTGTCTCGCACAGTCAGGAACCGACCATTTGGCACAATTGATCGCCAGTTCAGACCATAAAAAAACCGGCCCCTCGGGTGCCGGTTAGGTGTGCGTCTGCTTGCCTCTTCTGCTCAGGGGCGAGCGTTACGCCCCTGCTGCAACATCTTGCCGATGGCCCGCACGCCGATGGGAATGACGGGGGCCAGCCAGCCCTCTTCTCCCTGGCGATCGCCGTGACCCCGCTTGAACAGCAACACCAGACGCACCACCTTCTCTTTCGGGCATCCCAGCCAGAGCGTCCAGTGCGACCCACGATGGTGCAACCAGAGACCGTAGAACCAGGTCATCCGGCTCCCTTTGACAAAACGGGTAATAGACGATTCCGCTGGCGCAGTCGCAGCCTCTGAATCCCATGGCGATCTTGATGCCATACCAGTCCTCCTTGACCGACAGGTCATGTTGCTTCGTCGGCCTGAACTGACGTCAGGCCCGTCACGACTCTCTGCAACCACTACGAATGGTCCCCTTTGCCCGACAAGGCTCGGGATCTCCCCACTCCCCCTTCATATCCCGTGAAGGTGTACTGCCCGATTCTCGTTGTTACCGGCCCTCCCGTCACGGCGCATTGCGGTTGCCAGAGGGAGGCGCCAAGCCCCATCTTGGCGACAGGGCACTGATCTGAGCATATATCTGAAATGGATGATTGGTAACCGATTGCACGGGACAAAATGCTGCCGCCGATGATCTGTTTGATATGACAGGGAAAGTGCGCCAGAAACAGCACGGCCTCCCGAAGGAGGCCATGTGGCAAACGCAGTTGGCGGGGATAATTACATCCAGTCGGCGTTACGGATCACCCCGACGGCCAGCCCTTCGATGGTGAGCTGCTGGCAGGAGAGATCCACCTCGATGGGGGCGAGCTCTTCATTTTCCGGCAGCAGCCATACCTGACTGCCCTTGCGCTGGAAGCGCTTGACGGTGACATCCTCATCGAGACGGGCGACCACCACCTGACCGTTGCGCACCTCCTGGGTCTTGTGCACCGCCAGCAGATCGCCATCCAGAATGCCGATGTTCTTCATGCTCATCCCCTGCACCCGCAGCAGAAAATCAGCGCGCGGATGAAACAGGGCGGGATCCACCTGATAGTGGCTCTCGATATGCTCCTGCGCCAGGA
Source organism: Aeromonas sp. EERV15 (assembly GCF_900079845.1). NCBI lineage: Bacteria > Pseudomonadati > Pseudomonadota > Gammaproteobacteria > Aeromonadales > Aeromonadaceae > Aeromonas > Aeromonas sp. EERV15. Next base: position 14,321 of record NZ_FKKY02000026.1, read on the forward strand.
TGGGTTCACCGGCGGCCACCTTGCCGATGAGCGGCAGGCCGCTCTCTTCCAGCACCTCTTCCTCTTCGAGCAACAGGCGAATGCCGCGGGACGTGCCCGGCATGATCTCGATGACCCCTTTTTTGGCCAGGGCCTTCAGATGTTCTTCGGCCGCATTGGCCGACTTGAAACCAAGCTTCTGGGCAATCTCGGCGCGAGTCGGCGGCATGCCGGTCTCGCTCATGTTCACCTTGATCAGCTCCAGCACTTCGGCCTGGCGGGGGGTAAGGGGTTTCATAGCATTGGCACCTGTCTTTTTATACAGCACACTGGCAGTATATACAGTGCAGTGGCCAAGGCAAGGCGCAGCTGACATTTGTCGCAACCAACCCCTCATTTACTGCTGTTTTGATCCTGCGCAGCCGACTCATCGTACCTCTCGGCGACAAGGGGCTGCCGATTTGCTATGCTCACGCCGCATTTTTTTGGAGAGCAGACGCACATGTCCCTAGGACAGAAGATTTCCAGAGCCATCTTGCAATGGCCGGTCAGCGGCTTGGTCAATCACAAGAGCCTGCCGGAAAATCCCATCACCGAGCTCAATCTGGATCCGGCCAGACCCATCGTCTACGCCCTGAAAACCAGTTCGATCACCGACCTGATGACCTTGCAGCAGTGCTGCGAGGATCTCGGTCTGCCCGGCCCCTTCACGCCGCTGGAACTTAACGGCCAGCTGCTGCCGCGCTATGTCTGTCTGGATCGTCCGCCTCCCCTGTTTGGCAAACGCAGCAAGCCGCTGCCCTTCCTGCAAGAGTTCCACCAGCTGCTGGATCTGCACAAGCAGGATCCCGAACTGGATATCCAGGTGGTGCCCGTGACCCTGTTCTGGGGCCGCGCTCCGGGTCGGGAGGGAGAAGAAGCCTCCGGCCTCAACATTATCAGCAGTCTGGCGCCAAACCGGCTGAAGAAGGCGCTTATCGTGATCCTCAAGGGTCGCGAGAATCTGGTGCGCTTCTCGCCGCCGCTCTCCCTGCGTCATATGGCCGACAAGCACGGCACCGACGAGGCCATCGCCCACAAGCTGGCGCGAGTGGCCCGTACCCACTTCAGCCGTCAGCAGCTGGCCGCCACCGGCCCGAAACTGCCGAACCGCAACCTGCTGTTCAAGCAGCTGCTCGACTCCGCGGTGATCCAGCAGGCGATTGAAGAGGAGGCCCAGCGCGAGGGCATCAGCCTCGAGAAGGCGCAAAAACGCGCCCATGGCTACATGGACGAGATCGCCTCCAACTTCTCCTACCGGCTGATCCGCCTGGGCGAGAGCTTCCTCGGCTGGCTGTGGAACAAGCTCTATCGCGGCTTGTCGGTCAATGGCGCCGAGAAGGTACGCCAGCTGGCGCAGGAGGGGCACGAGATCGTCTACGTCCCCTGCCATCGCAGCCACATGGACTACCTGCTGCTCTCCTACGTCATCTACCACCAGGGGATGGTGCCGCCCCATATCGCGGCAGGCATCAACCTCAACTTCTGGCCAGCTGGCCCGATCTTCCGCCACGGTGGCGCCTTCTTCATTCGCCGTACCTTCAAGGGCAACCCGCTCTACAGCACGGTGTTCCGTGAATACCTCAACCTGCTGTTTGCCAAGGGTTACTCGGTGGAGTTCTTCACCGAAGGCGGCCGCTCCCGTACCGGTCGCCTGCTGCCGCCCAAGACCGGCATGCTGGCGATGACTCTGCAGGCCATGATGCGCGGACTGGATCGTCCGGTCACTCTGGTGCCCGTCTATCTGGGCTACGAGCACGTGATGGAGGTGAACACCTACCACAACGAGCTCAAGGGCAGCCGCAAGGAAAAAGAGAGCTTCCTGCAGGTGCTCGGCATCCTGCGCAAGCTGCGCAACTACGGCCGCGGCTTCGTCAACTTCGGCGAGCCGCTGACCCTCAACAGCTACCTGAGTGAACATATTCCGGACTGGAAGAAGCACATCGGGGAAGAGGAGCGTCCGGAGTGGATGGCGGGCACCGTCAACGATCTGGCCGAACTGCTGATGACCCGCATCAACGATGCGGCCGCCGTCAACGGCCTGACCCTGAGCGCGCTGGCGCTGCTGGCCGCCGAGCGTCATGCCCTGACCCGCGACGAGTTGCAGGCCCAGCTCAACACCTATCTGGATCTGCTCAAGGCGGTACCCTACAGCTCGCAGAGCACCATTCCGGATGAGGATGCCAAGACCCTGCTGGATCAGGCGATGGAGCTCAACAAGTTCGAAGTGAGCGAGGACAAGCTGGGGCAGATCATCAGTCTGGACCGCTATCAGGCGATCCTGCTGACCTACTACCGCAACAACATCTTGCACCTGTTCGCCATGCCATCCCTGGTGGCAGCACTGATCGAGCGTTGCGAGGGGATCTCCCACAGCGAGATCGTGGCCCGCTGCATCGACATCTATCCGCTGCTCAAGACAGAACTGTTCCTTCATTATGAGGAAGAAGATCTACCGGCGGTGGTAGACAGCCTGCTCGATGCCCTGCAGGTCCAGCAACTGATTGAGCTGCGCGATGGCGGTTACTGGGTTAATCCGGGCAACCAGATGCGCCTGCTGCTGCTGGCAGAAAGTATTCAGGAGACCCTGCAACGCTACGCCATCGTGCTGACCCGGGTACTGGCCCAGCCCCGTATCGAGGCGGAGCAGCTGGAAGCCGACGGCCTGATGATGGCAGAACGCCTCGGCACCCTGCACGGCATCAACGCCCCCGAGTTCTTCGACCAGAAGCTGTTCAGCACTCTGATCCACACCCTGCGCAAAGAGGGCTACCTCTCCCCCGAGTGCAAGCCGGATCTCGGCCGCTTCCAGGCGCTGACCGACAACATAGTGCCGCTGCTGAGCAACAAGATCCGCCGCACCATTCAGGCGGGCAACCAGCTCTGACCTGCAACGCAAACAAAGAAGGCCGCATCATGCGGCCTTCTTTTTTCATTCCGTTTTACTCAGCGCGCTATCGCGTCAGCAGTGTGTAGCCGAGCACCAGACCGGCAAACAACAGCACCCCAACACGCGACCCTCTTTTTTATTCCGCGTGACTCAGCACGTTATCACGCCAGCAGGTAGTCGAGCACCAGACCGGCAAACACCAGCGCCCCCACATAGTTGTTGTTGAGAAACGCCTGGAAGCAGGCTTCCCGCTGCCGCTCGCGAATAAGCCGCTGCTGATAGACAAACAGCACCGCCGCCCCCAGTAATCCCCAGTAATACCAGCCACCCAGCAGCATCAGATGGCCCACAGCCAACAGCAGCAGCAGCGCCGAAAGCTGCAACGCCCCGATGATCCGCTTGTCATGACGACCAAACAGGATGGCGCTGGACTTGAGGCCGAGCTTGAGGTCGTCATCCCGATCCACCATGGCGTACTGGGTATCGTAAGCAACGGTCCACAGCAGATTGGCGAAAAAGAGCAGCCAGGCCACCAGCGGCAGGGCATCCGCCTGCGCCGCATAGGCCATCGGGATCGACCAGGAGAAGGCCATTCCGAGCACCAGCTGGGGGTTGGAGATAAAACGCTTCATGAAGGGGTAGCTCACCGCCAGCAGCAGGCCGACAAACGACAGGCTGATGGTGAGCGGATTCATGGTCAGCACCAGCGCAAACGAGATGATCGCCAACACGAAAAAGAGCGCCAGCACCTCCCACGGCTTGACCCTGCCCGTGGGCAATGGCCGACCAGCGGTGCGTTTGACGTGGCCGTCAAAGTTGCGATCCGCATAATCGTTGATAACACACCCGGCCGAGCGCATCAGAAAGACTCCGACCACAAACACGGTCAGCACCCAGAGATTGGGCAGGCCACCGGCCGCCAGCCAGAGCGCCCACAGGGTTGGCCACAGCAGCAGCAGAGTGCCTATAGGTTTATCGACGCGGGCCAACTGCATGTAGGCAAGTCCCCGCTCCTTGGTTAACAGATTCACTCCAGCTCCTTGTCACAGACGAGAGAGGGCAGAAACAGCTCATGCACCAGCAGTGGCCACTGCCCCAGAAACAGACGGGAACGACGCCCCCAGACGATGGCTGTCGGGCAACGGGGATTGGCGGCAATCTCGAAGCGCGCCACTTGCAGATGATCGCGGCGGGCAGGCTCATGGCCAAATATCCGCTCACCCAGCGGCTGCTCGCCAAGCTCGGCAATGCCGCTCCCTTGCAGCGCACCATCGGCAAACAGGGTCCAACCCAGCACGGCAGGCCCACGATCCCCGTGCAGGATCACTTCGCGGCAGGTGCCGACCGGCGAAGCCGAATCCACCAGCCACTGCTCATCGGCAGTGAGGGCGACCGGGTGATTGCCCAGCCACGCCACCGAGAAGTGGCGATTGTGCTGGCGCAGGCGCCGGGTCATGGAGCCAGGCTCCAGCAGCCAGGGGCGCAAGCTGGCAGGCAACTCGCAACATTCAGGGGCCAACCAGCCGCTTAATGGCGTGAGGGGAACAGTCAACTCGGACTTCACAGCTTCACCATCCAGAGATTTCCGTGTTCAGGTTAAAATCCGGTTTATTATCCGTAAATCAATAGCGAAATGTAAGAACATCCGTGCTTGACGGCCCCGATGGCAGCATCAAAAATGGGGTATCTCTTGCTGATGAGCCATCTATATGAAGATCTTCAAAATTCTGCTGGTGTTGTTACTGAGTTGCGGCGCGCTTCAGGTATCTGCATCCGGGGGAGAGGAGCCGCCCGCAGAGGGAGAGGCCGCTGCGGCCGCCAAGCCGGGCTTCTCCTACCACGCGCTCGATCCCGACATCATCACCAACTATCTGAGCGATGGCAAAACCCTCGGCTATATCCGGGTCACAGTGGAGCTGATGGCGGAAAACGAGGCCGATCTCAAGCTGCTGGAGCAGCATGACCCGCTGATCCGCGACACCATCATCCGCCTGATGGGCAGCAAGAGCGCCGATCAGATCAAATCTCTGGTCAGCCGCGAAGAACTGCGCAAGGAGTGCGAGACCAAGGTCAACGAGCTGTTGGTGAAAGAGACCGGCAAGAAAGCGGTGCGCGAGCTCATCTTCACCAAGTTCCTCTACCAGTAATCCCTCCCGAAACAGTCGCTTATTGGCATATCGGCCAATAAGCGAGCTTCGCCGGTTTATTCGAAATGAAAATCGATTACAATACGCCCATCGAGTCGTAGAGGTAGTCGTTATGGGCAGTAAAACCCTGTGTGAGTGGCGCCGTCACGAGATCCCCACCGATCTCAAGGCGTTGCGCAAGATAGTGCGCAAACCCAAGTTTGTCTGCGGCAAGTGTGCCCGCAGTGCCAATGACAAGGGTTATCTCTGCCAGCCGCTGCGGTTGAAAGAGGAGTAGCCCCCTCTCAACCAGGGCGTTATTGATCGGTCCAGCCGTGACGCCCCTGATCGAATAATCTGCGCGCCTGGGTATCGTTGGGGCAGACACCGCGATATTCACTGCCGGAACGGCCAGCCAGATAGAGATGCTCAGGGCGGCAATACCAGGCCAGCCCCTTCTGGCGTCCCTGCTCCCATAGCTCGGCATCCACCTTCTTGCCACACTGATCCTGATGAAAGTCGATCCGCTCACTGGTGAAGCCCAGTTTGCCATCCGCCTCCCCTACCTCGCTCCACACCTTCTCGCAGGGATCATCGTTCGAGACGCAGCCACCCAGCAGGGCAGCCAACAGTATGATGGTGAGTCGCATAGTCATCCTTGAGTGTCATTTGGGCAGTTCATTCTACCCAGCAGCCCAGCACTGACCAAGGGCGAACAGTCAACCTTGTGAGCGCGGCAAAAAAATCAGGCGGGCCAAAGCCCGCCTGTTCATTTAATGCTGTGGTTCACTGGTCATCGAAAGTGTCATCATCCTGCCAGCTTTCATCTTCCCATTGATCCAGCTCTTCTTCCCAGGATTCCGGATCCCACTCGTCATCAGAGGAGTCGTAATCCGGCTTGTGTCCACCCATCTTCACTCTCCTTGGATAGTTCACCCGCACTCCAATTTTATCCGGAAATGTCGGGCTCGCCAGTCAAGGGGAGATCAAAACTTGACCAGGGTGCGGCCAGCGATCTGACCCAGCGTAATGGCCTCGGCGGCCGCGACCACCTGCTCCAGCCCGATCTCGGTGACTGCCTGTTCGAAGAAGCTGGCTGGCAGATCCCGCGCCAGTCGCTGCCACGCCAGTTGACGACGTTCAAACGGGCACAGCACCGAATCGACCCCCTGCAACCGCACGTTGCGCAGGATGAAGGGCATCACGCTGGTCGGCAGATCGAAACCGCCCGCCAACCCGCAGGCCGCCACGGCGCCGCCATAGTTCATCTGGGCCAGCAACTTGGCCAGCACCTGGCTGCCGACGGTATCGATGGCACCGGCCCACAGCTGTTTTTCCAGCGGCTTGGCGGGCACCAGCAGTTCGCTGCGCGGCACGATGCGACTGGCACCCAGCGCAGTGAGCATGGCGCCCTGCTCTTCGGGACGACCGGTCAGCGCCGCCACCTGATAGCCAAGGGCCGCCAGCAGAGCGACCGAGGTGGACCCCACGCCGCCCGCCGCGCCGGTGACCAGTACCTCGCCACTTTCGGGAGTAATGCCCGCCTCTTCCAGCGCCAGCACGCAGAGCATGGCGGTGAGACCGGCGGTACCGATACACATGGCTTGCCGCTCATCGAGCCCAGCGGGCAGCGGCACCAGCCAGTCCCCCTTGACCCGTGCCTGTTCGGCCATGCCGCCCCAGTGCCCTTCGCCCACGCCCCAGCCGGTCAGCACCACCTTGTCGCCGGGCTGATAGCGGCTGTCGGCAGATTCGAGCACGGTACCGGCGAAGTCGATGCCGGGCACCAGCGGCCACTGACGCACGATCTTGCCCTTGCCGGTGATCGCCAGCCCATCCTTGTAGTTGATGGAGCTGTAGGTGACCGCCACCCGCACTTCACCGTCCGGCAACTGGCTCTCGGCCAGCCGGGTCAGGGTTGGAACAGTCTTGCCGTCTTGGTTTTCCAGTAATAGAGCCTTGAACATGGTTGCCTCTTTGATGACGTGTGAAATGGGGGTCAGCTGCTTTGGCGCTTTTGCAGTTGAAAATCGAGAGCCAGAGCAGTACCGCTCACGGACTCCCCGGCCAGCTGGCGCAGGATCAGCTCGGCGGCCTCCTGCCCCATTTTGCGATAGGGGATCCTGACCGAAGTGAGGGTCGGATAACAGGCGCGCGCCACATCCAGATCGTCGAATCCGGCGATGGCCAGCTTGCCGGGCACAGCGAGATGGCGCCGCTGGCACTCGAACAGCACGCCCGCAGCCAGCTCGTCGTTAACGCAGATCAGCGCGTCCAGCTCGGGCCAGCGCAGCAGAAACTCCCCCAGCATGGTGGCGCCAGTGCTGAAGCTGGGCCGCTCCGAGGTGTTGATGATGGCATCGGGGGAGAGGTAATTGTCGAGCAGCGCCTTCTGCCAGCCCTGCATCCGCTGTTGCAGCATCCACTGCTCCTGACGGGCACAGAGAAAACCGATATTGCGATAACCCCGCTCAATCAGGTGCCGGGTCAGCTGATAACCGGCATCGAAGTTGGAAACCCCCACATTCATGTCGATAGGGCTGCGGGCCATGGCACCCACTTCCACCACCGGCAGACGAGAAGCTTTCAAGCGGGCCCGGATTGTCTCGCCGAGATCGCCGCCAAACAGCACCACCGCCGCCGGATTGTGCTGCAGAAAACTGGTCAGCAGGCTCTCTTCCTGCTGCTTCAGGTGCTGAGCATCCCCCAACATGATCTGGTAGCCCTCATCGAGCAGGGTCTGCTGCAGACCGGCGATCATCTCGCCACAACCCGCTTCCGCCAGACTGGGGACGATCACTACGATGGTCTGGGAGGTAGCAGACGCCAGCGCCCCAGCCGCCCGGTTGGGAATGTAGCCGAGCTCTTCCACCGCAGCTTCGATACGCTCGCGCATCTTGTCGGAGACCATCTCGGGAGTACGCAGGGCGCGGGAGACCGTCATGGCTCCCACCCCGGCCAGCTGAGCCACATCATTGAGGGTCACCCGACCCGTGCTACGGCGCTTCTTTGCTTCTGACATCCATCCCATCCTTGACTTGCGGCTGCCCACTTTAAGGCAAAAGTGCGGCACTGACTATTTGCTCAGGGCCGATTCTACCCTCTTTCCCGGATCACGGGGGCAAGATGACTCCCGTTAATGGATGAAGTGATAGCGCTATCACAGTTTCATGTTAGCGCTATCTGATAGCGCTAACTTTCGCGATCACCCTCACAGTTTCCCATCGGCAAGATCGTTAGATTGGCCCCATCTTAACTAGCCGGATCACCACCATGCTGACTCAACTGCTGACCGAGGATGTCATCCGCATCGAACCTGCCGCTCGCGACTGGCGCCACGCCATCGAGCTGGCAACGGCGCCCCTGCTGGCCAATGGCACCATCGAACCCTCCTATGTGGCGGCGCTGTTTCGCTCCCACGAAGAGCTCGGCCCCTACTACGTACTGGGCCCCGGTCTGGCGATGCCCCACGCTCGCCCCGAGGATGGGGTCAACCGGCTGGGTCTGGGGCTGACCGTCATCAAGCAGGGAGTCAACTTTGATTCCGAAGGCAACGACCCGGTCCAGCTATTGGTGACCCTGGCAGCCAGCGACAGCAACTCCCATGTGGAGACCATCGCCCAGCTGGCCGAGCTGTTTATGAATGAAGAGGACGTGGCGGCCATCATTGCGGCCGACACCAAAGACGACATCTTGCGCATTCTGGCGCGCTACTGATCTGCGCCAAGGCGCACCTGACAAAGGAAGAAACGATGAAAATTCTGGTTGTATGCGGTCACGGTCTGGGCACCAGCCTGATGATGGAAATGAGCATCAAGAGCATCCTGAAAGAGCTGGCAGTCACTGCCGAAGTGGATCACCGCGATCTGGCCTCCGCCGGTAGCGAAACCGCCGAGATCTTTGTCGCCACTCGCGACATCGCCGAGCAGCTGCAATCCATGGGCGTCAATGGCCGACTGGTGACCCTCGCCAACATGGTCGACAAGGTCGCCATGAAAGAGCAGCTCTCCACCGCCCTGCGCGAACTGGGCGCCCTCTAAGCATCCTCCATGCGGCCTGCGGGCCGCATCTTCCATTGCCAGGAGCTGACCATGGAATTTTTCAATTTTCTGATGTTTGACGTGCTGTCAGAGCCCGCCGTACTGGTTGGCCTGATTGCACTTATTGGCCTGATAGCCCAGAAAAAACCGGTGACCGAGTGCATCAAGGGCACGGTCAAGACCATCATGGGTTTTGTCATTCTGGGGGCCGGTGCCACCCTGGTGATCAACTCGCTGGGTGACTTCGCCGTCATCTTCCAGCACGCCTTCGGCATCAAAGGGGTCGTGCCCAACAACGAGGCCATCGTCTCCATTGCCCAGACCTCGTTTGGCAAAGAGATGGCGATGATCATGTTCTTCGCCATGTTGGTGAACATCCTGATCGCCCGCCTCACCCCGTGGAAATTCATCTTCCTGACCGGCCACCACACCCTCTTTATGTCGATGATGGTCGCAGTGATCCTCTCCGCCGGTGGCATGAGCGGCATTCCGCTCATCGCGGTCGGCAGCCTGGTGGTTGGTGTCGCCATGGTCTTCTTCCCGGCGATTGCCCAGCCGTTCATGAGACAGATCACCGGCTCCGATGATGTGGCACTGGGCCACTTCTCCACCTGCTCCTACGTGCTCTCCGCCCTGATCGGCGCCAAATTCGGCAACAAGGCCCACAGCTGTGAAGATGTGCAGGTACCCAAGAGCCTGCTGTTCCTGCGCGACACCCCGGTGGCCATCTCCTTCACCATGGGTATCATCTTCCTGGTGACCGCAGCCTTCGCTGGCCCCGAGTTTGTGACCAGCGTCGCCAAGGGCAAACACTGGCTGATGTTCTCCCTGATGCAGTCCATCACCTTCGCCGCTGGGGTCTACGTCATCCTGCAGGGTGTGCGGATGGTCATCGCCGAGATCGTACCGGCCTTCAAAGGGATCTCCGACAAGCTGGTACCGAACGCCAAACCGGCGCTCGACTGCCCCATCGTCTTCCCTTACGCCCCCAACGCCGTGCTGATCGGCTTCCTGTCGAGCTTTGCCGCCGGTCTGGTGGGGATGGCGCTGCTCTACGTGATGGGCCTGACCGTCATCATCCCGGGCGTGGTACCGCACTTCTTCGTCGGCGCCGCAGCAGGGGTATTCGGTAACGCCACCGGTGGCCGTCGCGGTGCCATTCTGGGCTCCTTCGCCAACGGCCTGCTGCTGCTCACCATTCTGCCGGTGTTCCTGCTGCCGGTGCTGGGCGACCTAGGCTTTGCCAACACCACCTTCAGCGACTCCGACTTCGGGGTACTGGGCATCCTGCTGGGGCTGATCGTTCGCTAATCCCGGCCAGAGCCAACAACAAAACGGAGCGCATCGCGCTCCGTTTTTTTATGGCTGCCATCTTGTCTGCATGGCCGGGAGTCAGTCGTTTTCCAGCGCGGCGAGGCAATGCGAGAGAGTGCGCGCCAGCGCCCCCTGATTGCGCAGCACCACGGCACGGGCCTGCTCCCCCATCTCGCGGCAAGCGGTCTCATCGGTAAACAGCTGGCTCACCTGCTCGCCCAGTGCGGCGGCATCTGCCACGATGGCGGCGCCCCCCTGAGCCACCAGCTGGCGGGTGATATCGCTGAAGTTGAAGTAGGCGGGGCCAGTCAGGCAGGGCTTGCCGAGCGCCGCCGGCTCCAGCAGGTTGTGGCCGCCGATCTTCACCAGACTGCCACCAACGAAGGCCACATCGGCCGCCGCCAGCATCAGCGGCAGCTCGCCCATGGTATCGCCGAGATAGACCTTATCCTCCGCACTCACCGCAGCACCATCAGTGCGCCGCACGCAGCCATAAGAGGCGCACAGCTCGGCCACCCGATCGAACCGCTCGGGATGACGCGGCACCAGGATCAGCAGCGCAGCGGGATGGCGTTTGAGCAGCAGATCGAAGGCGGCCAGCACCTGCTCGTCCTCACCCTGATGGGTGCTGGCGGCGATCCAGACCGGCCGCTCCGCCCCCAGCTGCTGACGCAGGGCGCGCCCTTTGGTCTGCACCTCGTCACCAAACTGGATATCGAACTTGATGGAACCGGTCACCGCCAGCCGCGAACGATCGATGCCGAGGCGGGCGAAGCGGTCGGCGTCATCCTGATGCTGACAGAGCAGATGGGTCAGCGGCCGACTCAGGGCGTCGAAGGCGCCATGGAAGCGGGCATAACGCTGGCAGGATCGCTCGGAAAGGCGGGCATTGATGATGGTCACCGGCAGATGGCGCGTCTCGCAGGCGGCCAGCCAGTTCGGCCACAGCTCGGTCTCCATCACCCAGAGCGCGCGCGGCTTGAAGGTGTCGAGAAAAGCCGCCACCGCCCAGGGGTAGTCGAGCGGCGCGTAGCGATGCACAACCAGCTCCCCCAGCTTGGCGGCCTGCTCGGCGCCGGTGCGGGTGGTGGTGGTGAGCAGGATCGGCAGATCGGGCCGCTCCGCCTTGAGAGCTCGAATCAGCGGCGTGATGGCCAGCGTCTCCCCCACGCTCACCGCATGGATCCACAGCGGTGCATCCTGTCCGGTGGCGGGCAGTCGCCCGAGATGCTCGGCCCAGCGCTCGCCAAAGCCGGGCTTACCCTTTTTCGGCTTGTAGAGCGCCAGCAGCGCCAGCGGCAATCCCAGATGGATCAGCAGGTTGTAGAGCAGACGGTAGGGCATCTTACTGGCTCTGCTCCAGCTTCTTGCAGGCATCGACCACCTGCTCCGGCGGCAAGTCGATCAGGCACTTGAGATGGCCGAACTTGCAGGTGCGCTTGAAGCAGGGGCGGCACTCGATGTCGGTGTGGACGATCTCGACCCGATCCGCCAGCGGCGGGGTGTAGAGCGGCGAGGTGGAGCCATAAACGCCGACCAGTGGCCGGTTGAGGGCGGCGGCGATGTGCATCAGGCCGGAGTCGTTGGAGATGACCCGGCTGGCCAGCGCCATCAGATCGATCGCCTCGTGCAGGCTGGTCTTGCCCGCCAGCACATGGCAGTTGGGGCGGGTCAGCAGATTGACCCGATCCCGGATGGTGTTGCCGACCGGCAGATCCTTGTTGGAGCCGAAGATCCACACCTGCCACCCTTCGTCCAGATGTTGCTGGGCCACCACGGCGTAGTGCCCCTCCGGCCAGCGTTTGGCCGGGCCGAACTCGGCACCGGGGCAGAGCACCAGCACCGGGCGGGCGCGATCCAGCCCCAGCCGTTCCAGCGCCTTGCTCTGGTTGATCAGGTCAACGTGCAGAGAAGGGTGCGGAATGGTCGGAATATCGGCCCGGCTCTTCATCTGCGCCTTGGGATAGGCGAGCGCCAGATAGCCCTCCACCATCAGCGGGAAGGCAGACTTGTTGCTGCGCAGGTCATTGAGCAGACCGTAGCGGCTCTCGCCCTTCCAGCCAGTACGCACCGGAATGCGGGCAAACCAGGGGATCAGCGCCGACTTCATGGAGTTGGGCTGGACGATGGCCTGATCGTACTTCTCGGCCGCCAGCTGCTTACCAAGGCGGCGGCGCGCCACCAGCTTGAAGTCACCGTGGCCAAGGGGCATGGTGATCGCCTTGTCCACCTCCGGCATCCGCTCCAGCAGGGCGCAGCACCAGGATGGCGCCATCACGTGCAGCTCACACTCCGGGTGGTTGGCCTTGATCGCCTTGTAGAGACTCTGGGACATCACCATGTCGCCGACCCAGGAGGGGCCGATCACCAATATTTTCATCACGCGTCTTCTCTCGGGACGGGCCCGACTGTTAATCATCACTGGGCGAGATTATGCCCCAAGAATGGTCGGATAAATAACAGAAGATCCTTGGCAATCCCCCCAGCAACCTCATTTTTCCAGCGGTGACCTTCTTCCAACCGGGCGAGACGAAACAGGCAAACAGCAGGCAGAAACGGGCAATGGCGGCTCTCTCTTTGGCCCGCTTTTCCGTTAGAATGGCCCATCAATACCCATTCGCCCCACCAGCCGGGCAATAACCATGAGCCCAATTTTGTGAAAAAACCGACTCTGGCTGCCGTTCTGATTGTCAAGAATGAAGCCGACAACCTGCGCAAGTGCCTCGCCTCCCTCGACGGACTGGTGGACGAGATCGTCATTCTGGACTCCGGCAGCCAGGACGAGACCCCGGCCATTGCCGCCGAGTTTGGCGCCCGTTTCTTCGTCAACGAGAAGTGGCCGGGCTTTGGCAAGCAGCGCCGACTGGCCCAGTCCCACGTGCAGTCCGACTGGGTACTGTGGCTGGATGCCGACGAGCGGCTCACCCCCGAGCTGAAAACCGCCATCGCCAAGGTGATGACCAATCCAGCCAGCGATACCATCTACTCGATCCCACGCCTTTCCTGGGTGTTTGGCCGCTTTATCCGCCACAGCGGCTGGTATCCGGATCGGGTGCTGCGCCTCTATCCCAAGGCACTCACCAGCTACAACGAAGCGCTGGTGCACGAGAAGGTGGAAGTGCGGGCCAACATGAAGATCGTCAATCTCCATGGCGACCTGCTCCACTTCACCTATCGGGATCTGGAGCACTATCTGGTGAAATCCGCCGGTTATGCCCGTGCCTGGGCCGATCAGCGCACTGCTCGCGGCAAGAAGGGCTCCCTCAGTCAGGGGCTGCTCCACGCCGTCGGCTGCTTCCTCAAGATGTACCTGCTAAAAGCCGGTTTCCTCGATGGCAAGCAGGGGCTGCTGCTGGCGATCCTCTCCGCCCACTCCACCTTCGTCAAATACGCCGACCTCTGGGTGCGCCAGCAGCCACAGCAGCCGGAATAACCGTCATACGAAACAGGGCCCCGCGGGGCCCTGTTTGCATTGCTGCATACCTTACTTCTGCCAGAAAGGCGCCGCCCAGCGGGCCATCTCCGGCACCATGGCCTTGGGATCGAGCTGGCTCATATCCTCCGGGTGGTCGCTATCCTCTGGCGGGCTGAAGGCAAGGTGACGACCTTCGCTGTTGAGGGGCTTCCAGCGCAGCGGGGTAGCAGAGCGGCGCATCGGGAAGAAACCTATGGTCGGCACATCCAGCGCGCCGGCAATGTGGAGCGGCCCGGTACTGCCTGCCACGAACAACGCCGCGTTGGCCAGCACCTGACAGAACATCGGCAGACCATCGCTGGAGCGGTAGATCCAGCCGTTGCCGCCGTGGGCTAACAGCTCGGCAGCCAGCTGTTCGGCGATCTTCTCCTCGCCCGGACCTGCGGTCAGCACGCACTGCAGCTCTGGGCAGGCCTGATTGAGCTTGATGATGATGCGGGCATACTGCTCGATGGAGAGGTTGTTGGCCGAACCGCCACTGCCGGCATGCACCATCAGCCAGGGGCGGTTAACGTCGAGCTTGAGCCTGAGCGCCAACTGTTCGCGCACCTGCAACAGGGTTGCGGGGTCGAACTGCAGAAAAGGCGTCTGGGGCTCCACCACGGCCACCTGCTGATCGGCCAGGAAACGGCGGATCAGCTCCAGGTTGTACTCGGACTCCGGCTTCTGGGAGCGGGAACGGCGCTGCACCAGTCGCTGGTTGTAGAGCACCTGCGCCAGCTTGGTCGCCGGGGCCAGCCGGTAGGGGATGTGTGCCTTCCATACCAGCATGGCGTTGCGGGAGTTGGAGAAGAGGCAGATGGACGCATCGAACGCCGCCGCCTTGATCCGCGCCAGCAGCGCGCGCTGTTGCTCCTTGTCGGCACCGACGCCCGGATCGATGATCACCTCGTCAATCCAGGGGCAGAGCCGGGCCAGCGGCGCAGTGTAGGCAGGAACCAGCGCCGTCACATGACACGCCATGGATCCTTTGAGCATGGCGAAGCTCGGCCATGCCAGCATGAAGTCACCAATCTTGTCATTGCGAACGACCAGAATACGTTTCATAAAAATCCCTTTGCTCCCTGTCACCACTGCAAGGAGGCTTGATGCGCGATGGGCGTATTCTTGCCTGATGCAGGGCTATTCTCAAGCGAAGAGACCTGCTGACATGGATTAAAACCGCCAAAATGTACCTCAGACAGCGCGCAATGAATAAATTCTGAGGCGTCGGCTGTCGCGATAACAGCCAAATCCCCCCTATAATGCGACCAAATTTACAGGCTGCAGGACTGCAAACATGACTACCAGGGTAATTTATCCCGGGACATTTGATCCCGTGACCAATGGCCACGCTGACCTGATCGGCCGCGCCGCCAAGCTGTTTGACGAGGTGGTGGTCGGCGTTGCCAACAGCCCGAGCAAGCGCCCGCTGTTCGATCTGGCAGAGCGGGTCCAGCTGGTACAGCAAGTGACCAGCCAGTTGCCTAACGTCAAGGTGGTGGGCTTCTCCGGCCTGCTGGTGGATTTCGCCAAGGAGCATCAGGCCAATGTGCTGATCCGCGGCCTGCGCGCCGTCTCCGACTTCGAGTACGAGTTCCAGTTGGCCAACATGAACCGCCGTCTGATGCCGGAGCTGGAGAGCGTCTTCCTCACCCCGGCGGAAGAGAACTCCTTTATCTCCTCCACCCTGGTGAAAGAGGTGGCGCTGCACGGCGGTGATATCCGCCAGTTTGTCGATCCCGTGGTGGCCAAGGCCATCGCCGCCAAGCAGAAAGGGTAAAAAACCTTCCAAAGCAGCAACAACGAACAAGGGCTACCCGCGGGTAGCCCTTGTTGTATTAGCCTCGTTATGGAGACTTCAGCCTACTTGCCGGTTACTGGCGGGCAAACCGCGCGGTCATCCCCTGCACCAACAGATCGAGCCACTCGTAGCGGCGCCGGTACATGGCCCGCTTCTTGGAGGCGATCTCCTCCAGCGGCTTGCGCGGCTGCGCTTGCAGGGCGACGAAGTTGGCGTCCACATCCCGAGCGTCGAACTCCTGCCACAGCTCGTCATAATCAGCCTGCAGGTTGGCTTTCTGCTTGCTGCTGTAGCGCTTGGCCTGGAACACGTGGGCCCGCTTGCGCACCGCCAGCACCTCTGCCGCCCCCATGCTCTGCGCCAGTTGCAGCACCAGCTGTACCAGCAGGGATTTGGGCCGCAGGCCGTGTCCCTCTTTGGTCAGCTCGCGCACCCGATCCTGAGCATTGTCGACCGCAGGCTCCGGCCCCTGCATGGAGCCGATCATTAGAATCAAACGCTCCGCACTGCCCGCCAGCGAAAAGGCGCAGCTGTAGAGGCGCTGTCCCTCGCCGTTGACGATGGAGAGCGCCAGCTCGGCCTCGCGGCGGAAGGTGCCGTCATGGCGCAGCAGGATGCGGCAGCCGCTCTGGGGATAGTGCCCCAGCTCAATCCCCTCGCCCAGATAGAGCGGGTCAATCAGCTGCGGGTAACACTCGAGGAGCAACCGATAGTGAGCTTCCAGCATCTCGGCCCGTTGACGGGCGCTGGCACAGGCGAATCGGTAAGGACGCATCGGCTTGTCGAGCAGCTCGGGGTAGATGGCTGGCAGCGCATTGAGCGACTCGCACTGAAACAGGCTGAAGACCCGGCTCAGCGACTTGCGATAGAGCAGGCTGCGCAGCACGAACTTGCCGCGATTGAAGGTTTTTCGGTCACATCCCTCGGGGTAGAGGAAGCGGGCCATGGATTTTGCGCAATAGCGCTCCTGCCGGGATAAATATTCCCAGTCTATTGATTTAACTGTCATTTTTATATTCTCAAACCGCCTGAACGGTCGGGATATTAGTGACAGCTGTGCAAATCTTCAACAGCGTGGCAATACGCTGTTACAACTTCCCCCGGATCGGAGCAAAAAGTGCGCTCAGCGCTGGCAATGACTGCAAAAAACGGTGGTGCGCTGGCCCATTCTTATCTCGGTCAGCAAGGTGTGACAGTGGAAACAGGGCTGACCGCCACGGCCATAGACCTGCAACTGCTGCACGAAATAGCCCGGCTTGCCATCGGCGCTGGTGAAATCCTTGAGGGTGGTGCCCCCCTGACGAATGGCCTCGGCCAGTACTCGCTTGATCTCGGCCACCAGGGTTCCCAGCCGCTCACCACTGATATTGCCCGCCGCCCGTTTGGGGTGAATGCCAGCGGCATAGAGCGCCTCATTGGCGTAGATGTTGCCCACCCCGACCACCACCTGATTGTCCATCAGGAACTGCTTGATGGCGGTGCTGCGCCCCTTGGCGCGCTCGCGCAGGTAATCAGCATTGAAGGCATCGGTGAGCGGCTCGGGCCCCAGCTTGGCGAGCAGCGCGTGGGCTTCGGCCGGTTCACGGGTCCACAGCAGGGCGCCGAAGCGGCGCGGATCGTTGAGCCGCAGCAGCTTGCCATTCTCCAGCTCGATATCCACGTGGTCGTGCTTCTCGGCCGGGGTGCCGATATCCAGCACCCGCAGGCTGCCAGACATCCCCAGATGAAGGATGGCGGTGCCGAAATCGGTCTCCAGCAGCAGGTATTTGGCACGGCGACGCACCCGATGGATGGTGAGGTCCACCAGCTCCTGAATTTCACCGGGGATCGGCCAACGCAGGCGGCCATCCCGCACCACCACGCGCGTCACCTTGATGCCGGTGAGCCAGGGGGAGATCCCCTGACGGCTGACTTCAACTTCTGGCAATTCAGGCATTGGCACCTCGCAAGGAAAAAGCACTCAGGGAGCAGGACGCAACAGATCGCGATACTGCTCGACAGTGAGGGAGAGCCAGAGACCGGATGGCAGCTGGGCGCCATATTGGCCGCTGTTCTGATAGAGGCCAATCTCGACCGGATCGTTCTGGCCGGCCATCCATACCTTGATGGTCACCGGCGTACCACGCACCGCCTCGCCGGGGGGCAGCAACCAGCTCTGCCAACGGGCCAGACGGGCAGCCAGCTGCTCACTGTTGAGCCCCAGCTCCGCCCCACTGCGCCAGCCCTGGCCAATCCGCTCGATCTGCCAGCTCGGCCCCTGCCAGGTGAGCACCACGGCCGCATCAGGCAGCAAGGGGCGCGCCCGCTTGGCGCTGTTCTCCTGCTGGGCACTCTCCATCCGGTGCAACAGGGTGATCACGATCAGCACCACCACGATGATCACGTTATTCCAGCCTTTGCGGCTCAATTTCAACATGACAAGCCTCCTTTCGCTCCGGCAGTGTACTGAATTCCGCCCATAAAAAAACCCGGCACGAAGCCGGGTTTTTGGGAATGCAGCA
This sequence comes from Aeromonas sp. EERV15, assembly GCF_900079845.1. Lineage (NCBI taxonomy): Bacteria > Pseudomonadati > Pseudomonadota > Gammaproteobacteria > Aeromonadales > Aeromonadaceae > Aeromonas > Aeromonas sp. EERV15. The sequence continues at coordinate 32,468 of NZ_FKKY02000026.1, forward strand.
TCAAGTAATTACTTGATTTTGCCTTCCTTGTAGATCACATGCTGACGAATAACGGGATCAAACTTTTTGATCTCCATTTTTTCGGGCATGGTGCGCTTGTTCTTGGTAGTGGTATAGAAGTGACCAGTACCGGCGCTGGAGTTCAGACGAATCTTATCGCGAATACCTTTAGCCATGATCTAATTCCTTATACCTTAACACCGCTGGCGCGCAGTTCAGCCAGAACCACTTCAACGCCACGCTTGTCGATAATACGCATGCCTTTTGCGGATACGCGCAGGCTTACGAAGCGTTTTTCACCCTCAACCCAAAAACGGTGAGTGTGCAGGTTCGGCAGGAAACGACGCTTGGTAGCGTTGTTTGCGTGCGAACGGTTGTTACCAACGGCCGGACGCTTGCCGGTTACTTGACATACTCTAGACATGTCCGTCTCTCCAAATCTTACTTCAATTGCTCGAGCAAATGTCTGCCCCGCTGGCCTTCGATTGCGGGGCAAACAGAAGGCGGCATTTTATACAGCATCCATGATCAAAGATCAACTAATACGGAGCCGGAGCACAGTCATAACCAACCGCGCTCGGCAAACGAAACCGTGATGCCATCACCGATCACCAAGTGATCCAGCACTCTAATATCGATCAGGGCCAAGGCGGCCGTGATCCGATCCGTGATCTGGCGGTCGGCCCTGCTGGGCTCGGCGACGCCGGACGGGTGATTATGCGCCAGAATCACCGCAGCTGCATTATGTTTGAGCGCGATCTGCACGATTTCTCTGGGCCAGACGCTGGCCGAATCGATTGTGCCGTAAAAAAGCTCAACAAATTGAATGACTCTGTGCTGGTTATCGAGCAATAACAGCGCAAATACCTCTCGCGGCCGATCTCGCAACTGAGCCTGCAGATAATCCCGGGTTAGCTGGGGCGAGCTGAGGGCATCGCCCCGTTGCAACTGTTCGGCCAAATGACGCCTGGCCATCTCCAGCACCGCCTGCAACTGGGCATATTTGGCAGGGCCCAAGCCGTGTGCCTCGCAGAATGCCCGCTGATCCGCCCCCAGTAAGCTGCGCAAAGAGCCGAATTGATTCAACAGGTTGCGCGAGAGATCCACCGCACTCAGGCCATTGACACCGGTACGCAAAAAGATCGCGAGCAGCTCGGCATCGGAGAGCGCAGCGGGCCCCTGACGCAGCAGCTTCTCTCTGGGTCGTTCATCCTCCGGCCACTCCTTAATGCTCATTTGTCTCTCCCTCATCCCTGTTGAGAGAAAACATAGCAAAAAATTGCGCGCACCCGACCACCCCCTTGATGCCAACCCCTGTCGTCATCCATTGCCTGTGGTATCTTAGCCGACCAGTCAAAGTGAGCCGGATAGAGAAACAGCAGATGAGATTGGCCGATAAACGCATCCTGTTGGGTGTCAGTGGCGGGATCGCCGCCTACAAGAGTGCCGAGCTGGTACGTCGCCTGAAAGATCAGGGGGCCGAAGTTCGGGTGGTGATGACCCGCTCCGCCAAAGAGTTCATCACCCCGCTGACCCTGCAGGCGGTCTCCGGTCATCCGGTGGCCTACAGCCTGCTGGATCCCTCTGCCGAAGCGGGCATGGGCCATATCGAGCTGGCCAAGTGGGCCGATCTGATACTGATCGCCCCCGCCAGCGCCAACCTGATGGCACGGATGGCCGCCGGCATGGCCGACGAACTGCTGACCACCCTCTGTCTGGCGACCCCGGCACCCATCGCGCTGGCGCCCGCCATGAACCAGCAGATGTATCTCAACGCCGCGACCCAGGCCAACCTCAAGACCCTGGCCAGCCGCGGCATTCTGCTGTGGGGGCCGGATGCCGGCAGCCAGGCCTGTGGCGATGTCGGCCCCGGCCGGATGCTGGATCCCCTCGATCTGGTGGATCGCTGCTGTCAGCAGCTGGCCGCCGAGCCGTTGCTGGCGGGCATCAAGCTGCTGCTGACCGCAGGTCCAACCCGCGAGGCGCTGGATCCGGTGCGCTACATCAGCAACCACAGCTCCGGCAAGATGGGCTATGCCATCGCCCGTGCCGCCCGTGAGGCGGGTGCAGAGGTGACGCTGGTGAGCGGGCCTGTGGCACTGGCCACTCCGGCTGGCGTTACCCGTGTCGATGTGGAGAGCGCCGAGCAGATGCATCAGGCGGTGATGAGCCGGGTCGGCGAGTGTGACCTCTTCATCGGCTGCGCCGCGGTGGCCGACTATCGCCCCGAGCAGGTGGCCAGCCAGAAGATCAAAAAGACCGGCGATAACGACCAGATGATGGTGAAGCTGGTGAAGAATCCCGACATCATCGCGGCCGTTGGTGCCCTGGCAGACAAACCCTTCACCGTCGGATTTGCCGCCGAAACCGTGGATGTGGAACAATACGCCCTCGACAAGTTGCAGCGTAAGCGGCTGGACATGATCGCCGCCAACGATGTGTCCCGCGAAGGGCAGGGCTTCAACGCCGATGACAACGCCCTGACCGTGTTCTGGCAAGGGGGCCAGGCCCCGCTGCCGCTGGCCGACAAGCTGACGCTGGCCCGTCACCTGATCGCCCTGATTGCGCGCCACTACCGGCGCTGAGCGTCCCGATAACGCAAGACTCATGACGCCCCCCTTGCCGTGCCAAGAGGGGCGCCGACACAAGATCCAACTGAACAAGCGATTCATGACAACACAAATTGAACTGAAGATTCTGGATGCCCGTATCGGTACCGAGTACCCGCTGCCCGCCTACGCCACACCGGGCTCTGCCGGTATGGACCTGCGCGCCCTGCTGGATGCGCCGCTGACCCTGGCCCCCGGTGATACCACCCTGGTGCCGACCGGTCTGGCCATTCACATTCAGGATCCGGCTCTGTGTGCCACCATCCTGCCCCGCTCCGGCCTCGGCCATAAGCACGGCATCGTGCTGGGCAACCTGGTGGGTCTGGTCGATTCCGATTACCAGGGCCAGCTGATGGTCTCGGTCTGGAACCGTGGCAAAGATGAGTTCACCATGCAGCCCGGCGAGCGCATCGCCCAGCTGGTGATCATGCCGGTGGTTCAGGCCAGCTTCCAACTGGTCGATGAGTTCAATCAGAGCGAACGGGGTGAAGGCGGTTTTGGTTCTTCTGGTCGTCAATAACAGACCACACCAGCCCTTTGGGCGGTGTCTAATAATAGAACCAAGCCATTGTTTTTTTAGGGGAATCCATGGCAAGCAGTAATCAGAAACAGAGTCGGCGCGATCAGATCCTGCAAGCGCTCGCCCATATGCTGGAAACCAGTCCGGGGCAGCGCATCACCACGGCCCGTCTGGCGGCCGAGGTCGGCGTATCTGAAGCAGCCCTCTATCGGCATTTTCCCAGCAAGGCGCGGATGTTCGAGGGGCTGATCGACTTTATCGAGGATTCCCTGCTGTCACGGGTCAATCTGATCATGGCGGAAGAGAAGGACACCATGGCGCGCTGCCACCACATCCTTCAGCTGCTGCTGGTGTTTGCCGAGCGCAATCCCGGCATCACCCGCATCCTCAACGGCGACGCCCTGCTGGGTGAACACGATCGGCTGCGGGATCGCATCAGTATCCTGTTCGACAAGCTGGAAACCCAGCTCAAACAGGTGCTGCGCGAGAAGCGACTGCGCGAGGGTCAGGGCTTCCAACTTGACGAGACCATGCTGGCCAATCTGCTGCTGGCCTACACCGAAGGCCGCATCAGTCAGTTTGTGCGCTCCGAGTTCAAGCTCAAGCCGACCGCCGGGTTCGAGGATCAGTGGCAATTTATCCGCAGCCAGTTGCTGCAGAGCTGATGGTTTTTTAGCGTCATTCGGCAAAAAAGAAGGGAGGCCTTGGCCTCCCTTCTTTTTTGTGTCAGGTTTTTATGGCAGAAAAGAAGTACCAGATGCGACCCGGACTGTCGCGCTGCGGTGTTAGATTTATCCACCATAAACCTTTTAGAACCTGACAGGACATCCTATGGAACCCGAAATCATTACCGAAGCACAGACCTGGCTGGTCAATAATCAGGGACTGCTGATCGAGTACGGTGTCAATATTGCCGCCGCCCTGCTGACCCTGCTGGTCGGCTATATCGCCGCCAACCTGCTCAGCGGCGGCGTGGTCAAGGTGATGCAAACCCGCAAGCTCGACATCACCATCACTCACTTCGTCGGCAGCATCCTCAAGTACGCCATCCTGGTGTTCGTGGTGATCGCCGCGCTGGGCCGGGTCGGGGTACAGACCGCCTCCTTCGTCGCCATTATCGGTGCCGCCGGTCTGGCCATCGGTCTGGCGCTGCAGGGCTCGCTCTCCAACTTCGCCGCTGGCTTCCTGCTGATCATCTTCCGCCCCATCAAGGCGGGTGAGTTTATCGAAGTAGCAGGCACCAACGGGGTCGTGCAATCCGTACAGCTCTTTACCACTACCCTCACCTCCGCTGACAACAAGATGGTGGTAGTCCCGAACTCCGCCATTCTCAACGGCACCATCGTCAACTACTCACGGATGGATACCCGCCGCGTCGACATGACCTTCGGCATTGGCTACGGCTCTGACCTGCGCAAGGCCAAGCAGATCCTCGAGCGGCTGGTGAATGAAGAGCCGCGCATCCTGAAAGATCCGGCTGCCACCATCGCCGTCGCCGCACTGGCCGACTCCTCGGTCAATATCGTGGTACGCCCCTGGGTGAAAACCGCTGATTACTGGGGTGTCTGGTTCGACTTCCACGAGAAGGTGAAACTGGCCTTTGATGCCGAAGGCATCGAGATCCCCTTCCCGCAGATGGTCATGCACATGCAAAAACCGCAGGCGTGATCGCGGTTCTGCTGCAATACACAATGCCAGCCTTCGGGCTGGCATTGTCGTTTCTGGCCCCGGCCCATGGCCGTTGCAATGCATAACCAAGCCAACCGGATGAAAACAATTTCAGGTCATCGGGGTGGCCCCAATCATGAGCAAGCGCAAGATCCGCCTTGCTTTAGTGACTCATAATCCCAATGTTCTGGTTGTATGCTCCCGACAGTGACCCATTGCGGTAAAAGACAATCGGTAAAAATCTGTTACACGGGCCGCCCGATCGGCTCGCTATAATGCTCGGATAATAAGGTTTGGCGGGACCTTGCCTGCAAGGTTCAAACACAACTTGGCATTTCAGGAATCCTATGAAAAATATCAATCCAACCCAAACCCAGGCCTGGCAGGCACTGGCAGCCCACTTTGCAGCAAACAAAGAGACACAACTCAAGGATCTGTTCGCGCAGGACCCGAAGCGCTTTGACAAGTTTTCCCTCACCTTCGGCGGCGACATTCTGGTTGATTACTCAAAGAACCTGATCACCGAAGATACCCTCAAGTTGCTGGTTGATCTGGCCAAAGAGACCGATCTTCGCAGCGCGATCGACGCCATGTTCAATGGCGAGAAGATCAACATGACCGAAGGCCGCTCCGTACTGCACGTGGCCCTGCGCAACCGCTCCGACCGCCCCGTCGAGTGCGACGGCAAGGATGTGATGCCGGAAGTGAACGCCGTACTGGCCAAGATGAAGGGCTTCTGCGAGAAGATCATCTCCGGCGAGTGGAAAGGCTACACCGGCAAGGCAATCCAGCACGTGGTCAACATCGGGATCGGTGGCTCTGATCTGGGCCCGGTGATGATCACCGAGGCACTACGCCCCTACAAAAACCACCTGCAGATGCACTTCGTCTCCAACGTCGATGGCACCCACATCGCCGAGACCCTGAAGAAGATCGATCCGGAAACCACCCTGTTCCTGGTGGCCTCCAAGACCTTCACCACTCAGGAAACCATGACCAACGCCCTGACCGCCCGCGACTGGTTCATCAACATCGCCGGTGACAAGGCCCACGTTGCCAAGCACTTCGCTGCGCTCTCCACCAACGGCAAGGCCGTGGCCGAATTCGGTATCGACACCAAAAACATGTTCGAGTTCTGGGACTGGGTTGGCGGCCGCTACTCCTCCTGGTCTGCCATCGGCATGCCCATCGCCCTCTCCGTCGGTTTCGAAAACTTCGAAGCCCTGCTGCAAGGCGCCTTCGAGATGGACATGCACTTCGCCACCGCCTCCTATGAGCAGAACGTGCCGGTGCTGCTGGCGCTGATTGGCCTGTGGTACAACAACTTCTACGGTGCCGAGTCCGAAGCAATCCTGCCGTACGACCAGTACATGCACCGCTTCCCTGCCTACTTCCAGCAGGGCAACATGGAATCCAACGGCAAGTACGTGGATCGCAACGGCAAGCCGGTTGACTACCAGACTGGCCCCATCATCTGGGGTGAGCCAGGCACCAACGGCCAGCACGCCTTCTACCAGCTGATCCACCAGGGCACCAAGCTGATCCCCTGTGACTTCCTGGCACCAGCCATCAGCCACAACCCGATCGGTGACCACCATCCGAAACTGCTGGCCAACTTCTTCGCCCAGACCGAGGCACTGGCCTTCGGCAAGAGCAAAGAGCAGGTCGAAGCCGAGTTCCTGGCGGCAGGCAAGACTCTGGAGCAGGTCAAGGATCTGGTGCCGTTCAAGGTGTTCGAAGGCAACCGCCCGACCAACAGCATACTGTTCAAGAGCCTGACCCCGAAAACCCTGGGTGCCCTGATCGCCATGTACGAGCACAAGATCTTCGTACAGGGCGCAATCTGGAACATCTTCAGCTTCGACCAGTGGGGCGTGGAGCTGGGCAAACAGCTGGCTAACAAGATCCTGCCGGAGCTCAACACCACCGAGGCTGTCACCAGCCACGACTGCTCCACCAACGGTCTGATCAATACCTGGAAAGCGTGGAAAGCCTGATTTATCCGGCCTTTCTGAATGCAAAAGCCCCGCTCGATGAGCGGGGCTTTTTTATAGCTGTCGGGCCGGATTTTCTGGCTGGCCGGTCGGGTGTCCAGTCCGACTGGCGACGGGGATCGTCATCCCCGCCCCTTCATCATCCAGCCCGATGCTGGCTTAACCGCCAACAGCGATACGTTTCATGTCCTTCATGTAACCGCGCAGTACCTGACTGATCTTCTCGCATCAGGCATGGTTGCGGGTCATGCCTGATTAACCGCCAACGGCGATGCGTTTCATGTCCTTCATGTAGCCACGCAGTACCTGACCGATTTTCTCGCACCAGGCATGGTTGCGGGTCATACCTGATTAACCACCAACAGCGATGCGTTTCATGTCCTTCATGTAACCACGCAGTACCTGACCGATCTTCTCGATCGGATGGTTACGGGTCGCTTCGTTGGCCGCCAGCAGCGCCAGGTTGTCGACGCTCTGCCCTTCCGCCTTGCTGGCACCCAGATCGCCCGCTTTCAGGGTCGGCATGAAGTGCTCACGCAGCAACGGCACAGCGGCGTTGGCGAACAGGTAGTTACCGTACTCGGCGGTATCGGAGATAACCACGTTCATCTCGTACAGACGCTTGCGGGCAACGGTGTTGGCGATCAGCGGCAGCTCGTGCAGGGATTCGTAATAGGCAGACTCCTCGTAGATACCGGAAGCCACCATGGTCTCGAACGCCAGCTCGACACCCGCCTTGACCATGGCCACCATCACCACGCCATGGTCGAAGTACTCCTGCTCGGCAATCTTGCCAGCGAACGCCGGGGCGTTTTCGAAAGCGGACTTGCCGGTCTCTTCACGCCAGGTGAACAGTTTGACGTCATCTTCGGCCCAGTCGGCCATCATGCCGCGGGAGAACTCACCGGCGATGATGTCGTCCATGTGCTTCTCGAACAGCGGGCGCATCAGGGTCTTGAGCTGCTCGGAGAGCTCGAAGGCGCGCAGTTTAGCTGGGTTGGAGAGTCGGTCCATCATCAGGCTGATGCCACCCTGTTTCAGGGCTTCGGTGATGGTCTCCCAACCGAACTGGATTAACTTGCCGGCATAGGCCTTGTCGGTTCCTTCAGCAACCAGCTTGTCGTAGCAGAGCAGGGAACCGGCCTGCAGCATGCCGCAGAGGATAGTCTGCTCGCCCATCAGATCAGATTTCACTTCCGCCACGAAGGAGGATTCCAGCACCCCGGCACGGTCGCCGCCGGTGGCAGAGGCCCACGCCTTGGCGATGGCCATACCTTCACCCTTGGGATCGTTCTCCGGGTGGACGGCAAGCAGAGTCGGCACACCGAAACCGCGCTTGTACTCTTCACGCACTTCGGTACCCGGGCACTTCGGCGCTACCATGACGACAGTGATGTCGGCGCGGATCTGCTGACCCTCTTCCACCACGTTGAAGCCGTGGGAGTAGCCCAGTGCTGCGCCCTGCTTCATCAGCGGCATCACGGTTTTCACGACGTCGGAGTGCTGTTTGTCCGGGGTCAGGTTCAGCACCAGATCGGCGGTCGGGATCAGCTCTTCATAGGTGCCGACCGCGAAGCCGTTGTCGGTAGCCTTCTGCCAGGAGGCGCGCTTCTCGGTGATGGCGGCCTTGCGCAGGGCGTAAGAGATATCCAGCCCTGAGTCACGCATGTTCAGACCCTGGTTCAGCCCCTGGGCACCACAGCCCACAATCACCACCTTCTTGCCCTTCAGCACGTCGCAACCGTCGGCGAATTCCGCTCGCTGCATGAAACGACACTTGCCCAGTTGGGCCAACTGCTGACGCAGGTTCAAGGTGTTGAAATAGTTAGCCATGGTGATTGCTCCGTTCGATTGATTCCATGCCGGTTAGCGGCGTTGTCTGAACCACTATAGCGCGGGACACTTATTGCCTGAACTGATATATTCGAAACAGTATGTTGCAAGAATTGAAAGATGATTCTTGGCAGTTTCACCCCATGTGACTCCCCATTTCAGCAAAATTGCAGCTGACTTATCCGGGGAGGCGGTTGCCAGAGCCGAACGGTTCGGCATGAATTTATGCCCTGACTGCAGCAGGAAGTGATCAATGGACCTTCGCAATCTCGAGCTATTTCTCCACCTCGCCGACTCCCTTCACTTCGGCAAGAGCGCCGATGCCATGGCGGTCAGCCCCTCCACCCTGAGCCGCGCCATCCAGCGACTGGAGCAGGAGACCGGCTGCATCCTGTTCGAGCGGGACAACCGCTCGGTACGGCTCACCCCAGCCGGCGAGAAGCTGCGGGAGTTTGGTGGCGGCCTGTTGCAGGAGTGGCGTCAGCTCAAACAGGAGCTCAAACGCAGCGACGAACCGCTGCAAGGGCGGCTGCGAGTGTTCTGCTCGGTCACTGCTAGCTACTTTTTGCTGCCCGAAGTGCTGGAGCGCTTTCGCCGCCGCTACCCCCAGCTGGAGATCAAGCTGGAGACCGGAGACCCCGCGCTGGCGGTGGACAAGATCCTGGCCGACGAAGCCGATCTCGCCATCGCCGCCCGTCCCGATGCCCTGCCCGCCAAGCTCGAATTCGCCAGCCTGCGGCTGGTGCCGCTGGTCTTTATCGCGCCGCGTAATGCGCCCCAGCTGAACCAGTGGTTCCGCCAGGGGGAGCCGGACTGGGAACAGTTGCCGGTCATCCTCTCCGAGCAGGGATTGGCCCGCAAACGCAGCGATCAGTGGTTTCGCAACAAGGGGATAGCCCCCAACATCTACGCCGAAGTGGCGGGTAACGAGGGGATCGTCGCCATGGTGGCGCTCGGTTGTGGCGTAGGATTGGTACCGGCGGCGGTGATCGACCACAGCCCCCTCGGCGACAAGGTGCGGATCATCGACCTCAAACCCGCCTTCAAGCCATTTGATGTGGGGATCGGGGTACTCAAGAAGCGGCTGGAGGAACCGCTGATCCGTGCCTTCTGGGATACCGCGCAGAATCAGGGTTCACTGCGCTGAAATAGGCTGATAGCGGTCGCGATAGGCCGCAGTTAGATGGCAGAGGGATGAAAATTACGGGCGCGAATAGGCTGCTCGATTGCCGATACGCCAGCCAGCGCCTCCACGGTGCCCTCTCTGAAAGATGTGTGAGCGCTCTCGTGTCAAATCTCGTGTCAGAAATGACAATAGGCAAACCCGACAGGTCATCGCAGACTGGGCGTTAATCAACAAACGCCAAGGCGCAGGGAGGAGAGCCATGAAACAGCATCTGGTAGAGATCAAGAGTTCAACCCTGTTTGACGAGTATCTGCAAAGCATGGGGGTGCCCAGCACGGCGCTGGACCGGGAGCAGGATATCTATCTGCAGGAACGCCACCTCGGCGCCATTCGCCGGGTGCAAGGCGAACTGCGCTTTTATCTGCGCGCCAATGCCCTGAACAAACGGTGATCAGGAGCCGGTCACAGAACCCGCAGCAAAGGCGTATTAGACTGGTATCTTCCCCCTTTTGTCGGGAGTGCCCATGAACGCAAGCGGTCTGGATCGGCTGTTCAAACCCCAATCAATCGCCGTGATCGGCGCCTCGACCGACCCGCTCAAGGCGGGTCACGTAATCGTGCGCCACCTGCTGGCGGGCCAGTTCAAAGGACCCATCCTCCCGGTAACCCCGCGCAACACAGCCATCGCCGGCGTGCTGGCCTATCCCGATATCGCCAGTCTGCCGCTAACCCCGGATCTCGCCATCATCTGCACCAGGCGGGAACGGGTCTTGCCATTGCTGGAGGCGCTCGGCCAAAAGGGCGCGGGAGCCGCCATCATACTGGCCGCCGACTTTTCCCCCGAGGAGCGACTGGAGCTGAAACGGGTCTGCCAGCAATATGGCATTCGCCTGCTCGGCCCCAACAGCATGGGGATGCTGCTGCCCGGCCAGGGGATCAACGCCAGCTTTTCCCCCATTGCCGCCAAGCCGGGACAGGTCGCTTTTCTCTCGCAATCCGCCGCCGTCAGCACCACCATTCTGGATTGGGCCAAACAGCATGAGCTGGGCTTTTCCGCCTTCATCTCCCTGGGTGACCACTGCGATATCGACTTCGGCCAGCTGCTGGATCAACTCTCCCGCGACAGCGTCACCCGCGCCATCTTGATCTACATGGACAAACTGCACGATGCCCGCCACTTTCTCTCGGCGGCGCGGGCAGCCTCGCGTAACAAGCCAATCCTGGTGCTGAAAAGCGGGCGCCACGATCCGGCCCATGGCCTTGACAATGTCTATGATGCCGCCATCCGCCGTGCCGGTATGCTGCGGGTGCGGGATACCCACGAACTGTTTGCCGCGGTCGAAACCCTCAGCCACTCCATGACCCTCAAGGGGGAGCGGCTCGCCATCATCTCCAACGGTCGCGGGCTGGCCAATATGGCAGTGGATGTGCTGCTGGAGCGGGGCGGCAAGCTGGCTCGCCCGCCGCTCGATATCGGCAGCGATGCCACCATCACCACCTATCAGGAGGCGCTGGACAGCGTGTTGCTAGAAGACGGCATCGACGCCATCCTGATCATCCACGCCCCCTCGCTAACGGCACCGAGCGCGCCGCTGGCCAGCCATCTTATCGCCCATCTGAAACAGCACCCCAGAGCGCGCCGTTTCAACATCCTCACCAACTGGGCGGGTGAATACTCGGCGCAGGAGGGGCGCAAGCTCTTTACCGAGGCGGGCTTCCCGACCTACCGTACCCCGGAAAGCGCCATGGCCGCCTTCATGCACATGGTGGAATACCGTCGCAACCAGAAGCAGCTGATGGAAACCCCGGCGTCACTGCACGGCAACCAGCTCAATGTCGAGCTGTGCCAACAACTGATCCGTCAGGCGCAGGAGCGCAAGCAGCTGAGGCTGGATACCCATCTGGTGCACCCGATTTTGCAAGCCGCAGGTCTCTCGACCCTGCCAACCTGGATCGTCACCGACGCCATCGAGGCGACCCTGACCGCCGAGCAGATCGGCTATCCGGTAGCTGTGAAACTGCGATCACCAGACATCCTCCACAAGTCTGCCGTGCATGGCGTGGTACTCAACCTGCGCACCTCGGCCGAAGTGGCGCAAGCCGCAGATGCCATTCTGGATCGGGTCAGACAACATGATCCGGGCGCCCGCATCGAAGGCTTGCTGGTGCAGCGGATGGCACGACGCAGCGGCGGCCTGGAGCTGCGGGTGCGGATCCAGCAAGACGCCATCTTTGGCCCCGTCATCCTGCTGGGTGAATCGGGTGCGGAGCCGCAGGAGATGGTAGCGGCCTTGCCACCGCTCAATCAGGCGCTGGCTCGTTACCAGATCATCGGCGCACTCAAGAGTCGCAAAATCCGCGAACAGGCGACACCGGAGCGCCTGGATATCGATGCTCTCGGTCAGGTGCTCTGCCAGCTCTCCGAGCTGCTGCTCGCCTTTCCGGAGATTCAGGAGCTGGATCTGCATCCGCTACAAGCGTGCGGTGCCGAGATGGTAGTACTGGATGCCAGCCTCACGCTGGCAGACCCCGCCATCCCGACCAGCAATCGACTGGCGATCCGCCCCTATCCCACCGAACTGGAGGAGGGTGCCTGGCTGAAAGACCAGCGCCACATCCTGCTGCGCCCGATCCGGCCGGAAGATGAACCGGCTCACAAGCAGTTCGTACTGCAAGTCTCCGATGAAGACAGGTACAAGCGCTTCTTTGCCGATGTGGGCGAACTGGGCCATGAAGAGCTGGCCCGCATGACCCAGATCGATTACGACCGGGAGATGGCCTTTGTGGCGGTAGGGCAGGATGGCGAACTGCAGGATCAGATCCTCGGTGTGGTACGCGCTATCTCGACCCCGGACCTGAGCGATGCCGAGTTTGCCATTCTGGTGCGATCGGACTTGAAAGGGGTGGGCCTCGGCAAATTGATGATGGAAAAGATCATCCGTTATGCCAAAGAGCAGGGGATTGGTCAGCTATCCGGCATGACCATGCCCAGCAACCGTGGCATGGTCAACCTCGCCAAGCGGCTTGGCTTCAAGATCGACGTCCAGATGGAGGATGGGGTGGTCAATATGGAACTTCTCTGTAGCCAGCAGGCGGCAGAAGCCTGATTTGTGGTCGGACATAGCACCAATCAAATGGCTGTAAATTGAGCTGATAAGGCTCTGATATAGATAGAAAATGGCGGGAATGACAGGTTTTTGAGCCATCTCCCGGTAGGTAAACGCCAAGCATTGACTGTTTAACACACTAAAAATGACAAAGCCCAGTCGAGAAAGCGGGCTTTGGTGTTCACTCTGGTGTGCAAACATGGGCTTCAATGGGCAAAATCTGCCCATAGCAAAAAGGCCTTCCCAATCGGGAAGGCCTTTAAAATTAGTGGCGGAGCGGACGGGACTCGAACCCGCGACCCCCGGCGTGA
>NZ_FKKY02000014.1:0-140111 GCF_900079845.1 Aeromonas sp. EERV15
TGATGGCGTATGTGAGCGCGATAAACAAACTGAACACCCTTGGTCTGCCTGTAAGAAAGCCCCGAGTGTAGCGGTCACCTGGGGCTGGGGACGTTGTGACCTGATGGCTGATTTAGGAAACAACGCCTGGTTTCAATCAACCTGGTAGCCTGGTGTAGCTGCGGGCCTATGGCAGTGAACAACCGCTGCAACCCCCAGGCAAACACGGGGAACTGCGCTATTGCGTCATGCCTCGCCCCAACGTGATGAGTGCAGTTGCTGAAGATGAAAGGTTGCGGCAGGACGGCGTTGCCCTTGGGGCTGTCTCCCGAGGCCCGGGATATATAGCGCAGATATCCACGCACTCTGTTGAATTATCATAATGATAATGGCCAGCCAGATTATATCATTTCAACCCCTGTAGAACGGGCTGAATGATAATTCTCACCCCCATCGGGCGAGACAATTTATTTATGATTATCTGGGGGGTAATGCGTTGGTCAGATGTATCTGGCGTTTCATGGAATAAATCACTGAAATAGCTGCTGTTTTTGTGGGTGGCATCACATACTTTCGCCATTTATTAATATCTGCCTGCATTTTATTAGCTTGGCATGGTTATTGATTGCCTTACATCGACGCTAACCGATGAGCTCACCCACAACCGGGATGCTGGTGACATCGTGAGTGAAAGGGGAGCTATCCATATCTCATCCAATGATTGGGGCGAACGATGAAAGCAGTTAACGAATTAATCAAAGAGATCAGAGCACTCAAGTCCAACCTGCATGAAAAAGATTTTCTGCTGACCTGGGAGCAAACCCCTCAGGAGCTGGAGCTGGTATTGAAACTGGCCGAATCCCTCAAGACCCTGCGCGCCGAAAATATCTGCACCAAACTGTTTAATAGCGGGCTCGGTATCTCGGTTTTCCGCGATAACTCCACCCGAACCCGCTTCTCTTACGCCTCCGCCCTGAACCTGCTCGGTCTGGCCCAGCAGGATTTGGATGAGGGCAAATCCCAGATCGCCCACGGCGAGACTGTCCGTGAAACTGCCAACATGATCTCGTTTTGCGCCGATGCCATCGGGATCCGTGACGACATGTTCCTCGGTGCCGGTAACGCCTATATGCGTGAGGTGGGTGCGGCTCTGGATGAAGGGTTCGAGAAGGGGGTGCTGCCCCAGCGTCCGGCACTGGTCAACCTGCAGTGCGACATAGATCACCCGACCCAGTCGATGGCTGATCTTGCCTGGTTGCAGGAGCACTTCGGCAGCCTGGAGAGCCTCAAGGGCAAGAAGATTGCCATGACCTGGGCCTACTCCCCGAGCTACGGCAAGCCGCTCTCTGTGCCGCAGGGCATCATAGGTCTGATGACCCGTTTCGGCATGGATGTGACCCTGGCCCACCCGGAAGGGTATGACCTGATCCCGGACGTGATCGAAGTGGCCAAAGAGAATGCCAAGGCCTCCGGCGGCAGCTTTCGTCAGGTCACCTCCATGGAAGAGGCGTTCAAGGACGCCGATATCGTCTATCCCAAGTCCTGGGCCCCCTACAAGGTGATGGAGCAGCGCACCGAGCTGCTGCGTGCCAATGACCACGCTGGCCTCAAGGAGCTGGAGAAACATTGTCTAGAGCAGAACGCCAAGCACAAGGATTGGCACTGCACCGAGGAGATGATGAAGCTCACCAAGAGGGGCGAGGCGCTCTATATGCACTGCCTGCCCGCCGATATTTCCGGTGTCTCCTGCAAAGAGGGTGAAGTGACCGAAGGGGTATTCGAAAAATATCGTATCGCCACTTACAAAGAGGCGAGCTGGAAGCCCTATATTATCGCCGCCATGATCATGGCCCGTAAATTCTCCGCTCCGGCCGAAACCCTGGAAAATCTGATTAAAGAGGCGCAAAAGCGGGTTAAATAAATAACAGCAGGGCAGGGTGAATATTCATCCTGCCTAGACTGTATAACCCATTATTTCGAGTTTTCTCCCCGTGGCATCTGAATAACGGATCTCCCGGCGAGGCAGCTCTTTGTCAGGTAACGCCTAGTGAGGTAAGCATGTCCCAATTTTCTTTGAAGATGGATATTGCCGATAACCGCTTTTTTACCGCCGAGCCATCACCGCTGTTTTCCCGTGTTGAAGCACAAAAGGCTCGTGCCTTTCATAAAAAACTGGCCGGTTATGAGCCGACTCCCCTGTGCGACCTTATCGATCTGGCCGCCTATATCGGGGTGAAAAATATATTGGTCAAGGATGAGTCAAAGCGCTTTGGCCTCAATGCCTTCAAGATGCTGGGTGGCGTTTATGCCATCGCCAACCTGCTCTGTGAAAAATATGGGGTGGCTATCGAGGATTTCTCCTTTGATCTCATCAAACGCACAATCAAGGAGCCGATGACCTTCGCCACCACCACAGATGGCAACCATGGTCGCGGCGTTGCCTGGGCTGCCAAGCAGGTGGGTCAGCATGCGGTGGTCTACATGCCCAAGGGCTCCGCCCAGGAGCGGGTGGATCACATCCTCAACCTCGGTGCCGAGTGCATTGTCACCGACATGAACTATGACGACACCGTGCGCCTGACCATGAAGATGGCCGAAGAGCGCGGTTGGCACATAGTGCAGGACACCGCCTGGGAGGGCTACACCAAGATCCCGACCTGGATCATGCAGGGTTACTCCACCCTGGCCGACGAAGCGGTCGAGCAGATGCAGGATATGGGCATCAAGCAGCCCACTCACGTGCTGCTGCAGGCCGGGGTAGGGGCGCTGGCGGGCGGGGTGCTCGGTTATCTGGTTGACTGCTTCGGGGCAAAAAACCTGCACAGCATAGTGGTCGAGCCGGATCAGGCCGACTGCATCTACCGCTCCGGCGTGGCGGGGGAGATGGTCAACGTGGGGGGCGATATGCGCACCATCATGGCCGGTCTCGCCTGTGGCGAACCCAACCCCCTCGGCTGGCCACTGCTCAGAAGCTGCACCACCCAGTTCATCTCCTGTGACGACAAGGTGTCGGCGCTGGGCATGCGGGTGCTGGGCAACCCCCTTGGCAATGACCCCCGCATTATCTCCGGCGAATCCGGCTCGGTCGGCACCGGTGTGTTGGCGGCAGTACGTCACCATCCGGATCGCGCGGCGCTGATGGTGCGTCTCGGGCTGGATAGCAACTCGGTGGTGCTGATCATCAACACCGAAGGGGATACCGATGTGACCCACTACCGGGAAGTGGTGTGGGAAGGCAAGCATCCAGCCTGCGAGTAATTCCGGCTGCGAGTCACTCCCTGCAAGAGCAGAGACACGAATTAAAGAACAGATCGCGCCTCGCCAACGGGGCGCGGTAACGGGCACAGGGCGCTGCCGACGAACAGGCCGCGCACTCTCAGTTGTTATGGAGAATCACAATGAGCAAGCAAATTCCGTTTGAAATGGTGTTGGAGAAGGCCTACCAGTACAAGGCCGAGATGAGTCAGTTCCTGCGCGACATGATCGCTATCCCGAGCGAAAGCTGCGATGAAGAGCGGGTGGTACTGCGCATCAAGCAGGAGATGGAGAAGGTTGGTTTCGACAAGGTCGAGATCGACCCCATGGGCAACGTGCTGGGCTATATCGGCCACGGCCCGCACCTGATCGCCATGGATGCCCACATCGATACCGTCGGCGTCGGCAACCGCGCCAACTGGACCTTCGACCCCTATGAGGGGATGGAAGATCACGAGATCATCGGCGGCCGTGGCGCCTCCGATCAGGAAGGGGGCATGGCCTCCATGGTCTATGCGGGCAAGATCATCAAGGATTTGGGGCTGGAAGATAAATACACCCTGCTGGTGACCGGTACCGTGCAGGAGGAGGATTGCGATGGTCTGTGCTGGCAGTACATCATCGAGCAGAGCAAGATCCGCCCCGAGTTCGTGGTCAGTACCGAACCGACCGACTGCCAGATCTACCGTGGCCAGCGTGGCCGCATGGAGATCCGCGTCGAGGTGCAGGGTGTCAGTTGCCACGGCTCCGCGCCGGAGCGCGGTGACAACGCCATCTTCAAGATGGGTCCGATCCTCGGTGAGCTGCAGGAGCTGAGCCACAACCTTGGCAATGATGACTTCCTCGGCAAGGGCACCCTGACCGTCTCCGAGATCTTCTTCACTTCACCAAGCCGCTGCGCCGTGGCGGACAGCTGCGCCGTCTCCATCGACCGCCGTCTCACCTGGGGCGAGAGCTGGCAAGGTGCGCTGGACGAGATCCGCGCCCTGCCTGCGGTACAAGCCGCCGGTGCCGAAGTCTCCATGTACCAGTACGACCGTCCGGCCTACACCGGCCTGGTCTACCCGACCGAGTGCTACTTCCCGACCTGGAAGGTGGAAGAGGATCACATCACAGTCCGGACTCTCTCCAAGGCTTACACCCAGCTGTTCCGCAAAGAGCCGGTGGTGGACAAGTGGACCTTCTCGACCAACGGGGTCTCCATCATGGGTCGCCACGGTATTCCGGTCATCGGTTTTGGCCCGGGTAAAGAGCCGGAAGCCCATGCGCCGAACGAGAAGACCTGGAAAGAGCATCTGGTCAAGTGCGCCGCCATGTACGCAGTGATCCCCATGCTCTATCTGGCCGAGCTGGACAAGTAAGGGGGCTGCCGGGGGGTGACCGCTATCGCCGCCCGGCTGTTGCAAGTGTGGCAAGTGCCCCGTCTGTGTTGAGGCGGGGCCTTGGTGTTTGAAGCTATGGAAGGTTCGAGGTGGTGGGGATGAAACGGCTGATAAAAAACGGTGTGCTGGTCGATCCACAAGGGGAATATCGTCAGGATCTGCTGATCGATAACGGGGTGATCCGCGCCCGTGCTGCCGATATCCAGCCCGATGGCGAGACCGAGGTGATCGATGCCAGCGGCTGCTATGTGATGCCGGGCGGCATCGATGTCCACACCCACTTCAACATCGATGTGGGCATCGCCCGCAGTTGCGATGATTTTTTCAGCGGTACCCGTGCCGCCGCTTGTGGTGGTACGACTTCCATCATCGACCACATGGGATTTGGCCCGGCGGGATGCAATCTGCATCACCAGCTGGCCCGTTATCACGACTACGCCGCCGATCAGGCGGTGATCGACTACAGCTTTCATGGCGTGATCCAGCATGTGGATGACGCCATCCTCCACGAAATGGCCGCCATGGTGCAGGAGGAGGGGATCAGCAGCTTCAAGCTCTATCTCACCTACCAGTACAAGTTGGGGGACCATGACGTGCTGCGCGCGCTGGCTCGCCTCAAAGAGGTGGGGGCGCTCGCCACCGTCCATCCCGAGAACGATGCCGCCATCGCGGCGCGCCGTGCGGCCCTGTTGGCCGCGGGCCACCATGAGCCCTGGTATCACCCGCAAAGCCGTCCGCTGGAGTGCGAGGCGGAGGCAATCGCCCGGATGATCAATCTGGCGGGGCTGGCGGGCAATGCGCCGCTCTATATCGTCCACCTCTCCAACGGACTGGGGCTGGAGTACCTCAAGCTGGCTCGCCGTCAGGGTCAGCCGGTCTGGGTCGAGACCTGCCCGCAATATCTGCTGCTCGATGACAGCTGTTACTACCGCGAAGACGGGGTCGACTTCCTGTTGAGCCCGCCGCTGCGCGGGCGCAGCGAGCAGGACAAGCTGTGGGTCGGCGTCGCTGCTGGCGACATCGATACAGTGGCGACCGATCACTGCAACTTTTCCCACGCCCAGCGCATGACCCTCTCGGGCGGCGATTTCAGCCGCTGCCCCAACGGCTTGCCCGGGGTCGAGAACCGGATGCTGCTGCTGTTTGCCCACGGGGTGCTCGGCGGGCGCATCTCGCCGTCGCGCTTCGTGGCGCTCACCAGCGTCAATTCGGCACGCCTGTTTGGCCTCTGGCCGCGCAAGGGCAACTTGCAACCGGGCGCCGACGCCGATCTGGTGCTGATGGATCCCCGTGGCGAGACGCTTATCCGCCATGCCGCGCTGCACGACAACGGTGATTACAGTCCCTACGAGGGGATGCGCTGTCCTGGTCAGATCAGAATGACCCTCAGTCGCGGCGAGATCGTGGCCCGCGACGGCGAATTTACCGGACAACGGGGTCATGGCCGCTTTCTGGCGCGGGCACCGTTTGATCCGCAGCTGGTTGATCCGCTGCTGGGCAAAGCGGTCAGTGCGCCATCCCCTTGCGCCACGCAGTTGGCAACCGGCTAGGGCGGGGCCGTTTTTTCCCGCTGCAAGAACGGTATAAACAGCACAGCGATAGACAGAACAACCGAGCCGGTATGGCGCCGGTTTGTCCCATTATTGGAGATAACAAGATGAAACAGCGTATCGTACTGGCCCTGGGGGGCAACGCTCTGGGCAACAACCTGCCCGAGCAGATGAAGGCGGTGCAGAGTACAGCGGGCACTATCGCCGACCTGATCGCCCAGGGGCACGAAGTGGTGGTCACCCACGGCAACGGCCCGCAGGTGGGGATGATCCAGCAGGCATTCGAGGTGGCGGCCCGCTATGAGCTGAAATCCCCCCATCTGCCGATGTCGGTCTGTGTGGCCCTGAGTCAGGGTTATATCGGTTATGACCTGCAAAACGCCCTGCGCGAAGCCCTGCTGGAGCGTGGCATCCACAAGCCGGTCGCTACTCTGGTGACGCAAGTGGAGGTAGATAAAAACGATCCCGCCTTCCTCGATCCCAGCAAACCCATCGGCGGTTTCTTCAGCAAGGAGGAGGCTGAGGCGCTGATGGCGCAGGGTGAGCACCTCAAGGAGGACGCCGGTCGCGGCTATCGCCGGGTGGTGGCATCCCCCAAACCCATTAACATCATCGAAAAAGAGACAGTCACTGCCATGCTGGCCGCCGGTCAGGTGGTGATCACCGTCGGTGGGGGCGGTATTCCGGTGCTGCGGGAGGGCAACCACCTGCGCGGTGCCAGTGCGGTGATCGATAAGGATTGGGCCAGTGCCAAACTGGCGGAACTGATCGACGCCGACATGCTGATCATCCTCACTGCGGTGGAGAAAGTCGCCATCAACTTCGGCAAGCCCGATGTGCAGTGGCTCGATACCCTGAGCGTGGCTGATGCCAACAGCTTTATTGCCCAGGGGCAGTTTGCCAAGGGATCCATGTTGCCCAAGGTGGAGGCGGCGCTCTCGTTCGCCACCTCCCTGCCGGGACGCAAATCCCTGATCACCTTGCTGGAGAAAGCCGCCGAGGGGATCGCGGGCAAGACCGGCACCCTGATCAGCCAGTAACAGGCGTCTCTACGGTTGATATATGCGCAGGGGGCCTTGGCCCCCTGCTGTTTTTGGCACGAGCGCTGCCGTGGCTGAGCTCGATTTGCCCACGGGCAATTTGTCCGTAGGCTATTTGCCCGTAGATCGTGGGCAGCACGGCAGCACAGGGGTAAGATGGCCACCCCGATAAGGGATTGACCAACCAGCAGAAAAAGACGAAAGGCAGAGCAATGCGTGGTACGAAATGAGTGGAAAGATCAATATGGCGGCGCTGGTGGGGTTAATCCTGCTCACCGCCATCTGGAGTTACAGCTGGATCGTGATGAAGCAGGTGATGCTCTATGCGGGGGCCTTCGAGTTCACCGCCCTGCGCTGCCTGTGTGGTTCCCTGGTGTTATTGCTGGTGCAGGCCCTGCGCGGGCGCCGTTATCTCAAACCCACCCCGTTTCGCTATACCCTCGCCATCGCCCTGTTCCAGACCTGTGGCATGGTGGGGTTAGCCCAGTGGGCCCTGATCAGCGGCGGGGCGGGCAAGGTGGCCATTTTGAGTTACACCATGCCGTTCTGGGTAGTGATCTTCGCGGCGCTCTTTTTGGGGGAGCGGTTGCGCAAGTTGCACTATCTGGCAGTCGGGGTGGCGGCCTGCGGCCTGCTGTTGGTGATCCAGCCCTGGCTACTGCACCTTGAATCCCTCAAGAGCGCGCTGCTGGGGATTGCCTCCGGCATCTGCTGGGGGATCAGCGCCATCATCGCCAAGCGGATGTATGCCCGCCACCCCGGAGTGGATCTGATGTCCCTCACCACCTGGCAGATGATCTACGCCACTATCGTGATGACGCTGGTCGCGGCGCTGGTGCCAGAGCGGCCCATCGACTGGCAGCCCTATGTGATGGGGGCGCTGGCCTATAGCGCCATCTTCGCCACCGCCATTGCCTGGAGTCTCTGGCTGTTTGTGCTGAAAAAACTGCCGGCAGGGGTAGCCAGCCTCAGCACCCTGGCGGTGCCGGTGACTGGCGTGCTGCTCTCCTGGTGGCTGCTTGGGGAAAATCCGGGGCCGGTAGAGGGGAGCGGCATCGCCCTTATCGTGCTGGCGCTGTTGGTGATCAGCCGCAAGGGCAAGCGCTCCGTGGTGTCGGTCGCAGGGGAGACCCGTATCAAGCACGGTTGAGTGGCGACAGGCTGGCCAGTGGCACGATAAATGGCACTCAAAAGAGCCCGCGACAGGGGGCCAGCCTCTCGTTACAATGGCGCTACATAGCTGCGTTGGAACGCAGGTATATGATTCAATGTAATTATTTCAACGAACTTAACGGCAAGGATGAAACCGTATGATGACGCTGATGTGGTTGGCCATAGGCCTTGTGTGTCTGGTGGTGGGGGCTGAATATCTGGTGCGGGGCGCATCGCGCCTCGCCACCATGATGGGTATCTCCCCGCTGGTGGTGGGATTGACCATAGTCGCTTTTGGGACCAGTGCCCCTGAACTGGCGGTGAGCATTCAGTCTGGCCTTGAGGGACAGGCGGGTATCGCGGTGGGTAACGTGGTCGGCAGCAATATCTTCAACGTGCTGTTTATTCTCGGCGTCTCGGCCTTGATCGTGCCGTTGGTAGTTTCGCAGCAGCTGGTGCGTTTCGATGTGCCGTTGATGATCGCCATTTCAGTGCTGGTGCTGCTGTTTGGTTGGGATGGCCGGATCTCTTTCTTCGAAGGTGCCTTGCTGTTTGCCGGTATCGTTGCTTACACCGTCTTTCTGTTTGTGCAGAGCCGCCGTGAAACCAAGGCAGTGCAGGCCGAGTATGAGCAGGAGTTTGGCCAAAAAGAGCCGGTGACCCCGGCAAGCTTGCCCCGTAACCTGTGTTTTATCGTGGCAGGATTGGGACTGTTGATCCTGGGTTCCCGGCTGCTGGTCGGCAGCGCGGTAGAGATTGCCCACTACTTCGGGGTGAGCGATCTGGTGATTGGCCTGACCATAGTGGCAGCCGGTACCTCGTTGCCGGAAGTGGTGACCTCCATCGTCGCCGCCCTGCGCGGGGAGCGGGATATCGCTGTGGGCAACGTGGTAGGCAGCAACATTTTCAATATTCTCTGCGTACTGGGGCTCACCTCCATGGTGACGCCGGGGGGACTTGAGGTGTCGGCCACCGCCCTGCAGTTCGATATTCCGGTGATGATTGCGGTGGCGATCGCCTGCCTGCCCATCTTCTTTACCGGTTACACCATCGCCCGCTGGGAAGGGGCGCTGTTTCTGGCCTTTTACATCGGCTACACCACCTGGCTGATCCTGCACGCCACGTCCAGTCCGCTGCAAAGCCAGTTCAGTGCGGCGCTGATCGGCTTTGTGCTACCCCTGACGGCGATTACCCTGGCGGTGCTGGCGCTTCGTGCCTGGCACCTGCAGCGAACCCAGCCGTGACGCAGGTTTCCCTGAGGTAAAGGGAGCGGCATCAACCGACAGGCCGAAAAAAGCCCCACCATCACGGTGGGGCTTTTGCTTGGCGCTGAGAGTGTACGCGCAGTGTCCTTATCTACGTTTGGCCAGATGCATCATGGCTTCCAATACGGCGCCGCCGATAGCGCGGGCCTTGTCAGAGACGGTGGTGGCATCGGCGCGCTCGCCTCTGGGGTCGATATCGCCAATCTTGAAGCCGACTGGCACCTCGATGCCATCGCTGAGCTGCCCCCGCACCATGCCGGAGAGCGGCGCGATAATGGGGGTATCCCCCACGTGGGCAATCACATCCCCCTCCTGCACCAGATCCCCCAGTTTGATAATGCTCTTCATCACCCCGGGGGCGGGGGCGCGCACCACCCGGCGGGCGGAGTGCCCCTCGATCACCCCAGGAATGCCGGTATTGGGCTGGGCGGGGCCCTGATAGATGACCCGACCCAGATGATGGCCGCGGTTGGTTTCGATCACCGCATCGCAGTCGCGTCCCGCCTCAAAGCCCGGGCCAAGGGCCACAGTGATGGGGGCCATCTCCTTGTGGGTGCCAAGGTTCTGCTTGGCCAGGATGGCATCCACCAGATAGCGGGGCTTGAGCTCGGTGAGGGTGGTGCAGTCGGGGTCAACCAGTAGCGGGATAATGCCCCGATCCAGCTGCTCGAACGCCTGTTCGACGCTCTCGACCCGCTTGGCACGCACCCCCTCGACGCTGGTTTCGCCGTCAAACATCCCCTGGGCGAAGGCGACGGTGCGGCGGATCACCGTGGGTTTGTCGAGATCCAGCATCACCACTTTGAAACCCGCATTGTGCAGGCGCAGCGCGACGCCGGTAGCGATATCGCCGGAGCCGCGCATCACCACCAGCTGATCCCGCTTGAGGCGTACATCGTCCTGCATCAGCCCACCCGATTTGCCGTTTTTCACCTGCAGCAGCTCGGCGAGAATGCTGATGGCGATCTCCTCGGGGGTTTCGGCCCCTATGTTGTAGCCGATGGGGGCGTGCAGCCGCTGCAATTGCTCCTGACTCACCCCTTGCTGGTGCAGGGCCTGGGTGAAGGTCTGCACCTTGCGCTTGCTGGCGAGCAGCCCCAGATAGGCGAGGGGACGGCTGATCAGCCGATCCAGCGCCTCCTTGTCCTGATGGTTGGTGGCGATGATGACGAAGTTGGCAGGGTCGATGGCCAGCGCCTCGATCACCGCGCTGATGCTGTCGGCCTGCTTGAGATGGGTGCCAGCGGGGAAGTGATCGGGGTTGAGGCTCCCTTCAAAACAGTCGCCCACATGGATATCAAAACCCAGCGGCGCGGCGGCATGGGCCAATGCCCGGTTGACGTGACCGGCGCCGATCAGCACCAGACGGGGGCGCAGGCCGTAGACATCGATATAGACCGACATGGCGCCGCCGCAATCCGACCCCACCGCATGCTCACCGTTGCGGGCCATCCGGCCGTGGAAGATGCGCGGCTTGCGCTCAACAATGGCCGCCACCGCCTCTTCGATCACCAGCCGTTCAATCATGCCGCCGCCGATGGTGCCGAGGATCTGGCCATCGGCCATCACCAGCATCTGGGCCTGATGGCGGGGAGTGGAGCCGCGGCTCTCGATGATCTGGGCAATGGCGAATGGAGTGTTCTCCTGTTCCAGTCGAGCTGCGTGTGAAAAAAGATTCATAAGGTACCTCTTCTTATCCTTAAACCATCATGGGCGAGGCGGCTGTGCCTCATCCTGAGCGAAGTAGCCGAGTGCGTGGCGAATGGGTTGTGGCTCGCGTACTGCCCCCTGCCAGATGGCGTGGAGCTCGGGGTGCCGGGCCAGCAGGTTTATCAATGGCAGCTGCCATGACGCCTCATTTTGATAATCGCCATTGATAAACCAGATCCGGCGTGCCCTGGCCGGGGTGCCCTTGAACATCCCTTGAGGGTGGCAGAGCAGCTGGTGAAACAGCATCCAGTCGAGGGGGTCACCGGCCTCTATCCCGCACAGGGCCTGGAACTCGGCCCAGCGGTGGATCTGCTGCGGGTCCGCCTTGGCCCCCACCATGGCGCCGCCCGTCAGGGCGATCACCCAATCACTGCTCTGGGGAATGCAAGGTTCGTGCAAAGCGGGCACTTTCAATAACTTGTGATTGGCGCCATCCGCTTCGACCAGGATGAGATCGAAGCGCTGCTGCCCCTTGATGAGATCAACCTGCTGGGGCGTGGGGCCCGCCACCTTGCCGCTGGCCTGATCGATATGGCTGAACAGGGCGACCAGGGTCGGTTCATCGGGCAGTTGTTGGCAGCGGGTCAGCTGGCGGACGGGATCCGTTTCCAGGATCAATTTCCGATAGTGTGACGGGGCAGGCAGAAACATCCGGGTGGTGGTGGTAATTAGCACCCTTTTACCCTGTTTATAAAAATATTCCGCCAGCCAAAACAGGGTGCTGGTTTTTCCACCGGCCCCACAGAGGCTAATTAAGGTGGTATGGCTATCAATATTTTTGGTGAGCGGGTTTAATAGCAGTTCTATATCTGGAAATGCGACAGCAACAGCGTGTGGTAGCGACATGATGACGACCAAAATAAATATCGAAGGGAGTGGAAAACAACGTTGCCAGCAACAAGTGCAGTGTGACTGTATAATAACGGCGGCGGGTTTATCTTCCCGAATGGGTACCTGGAAAATGATGCTACCTTATTGCCAGGGGACAATGCTTGATGCAAGTCTCAAAAATGCCCTGGCCTTTTGTCAGCGGGTTATTCTGGTGGTGGGCCATCGTGGCGAGGAGCTTGAAGCGCGCTACGGAGCACGGCCGGATATTGTTGTCGTCCACAACCCCGACTATCAGCAGGGGCTGGGCAGTTCGATCCGCTGCGCCCTGGCGGCCAGTGACGCAGATTACCTCTTTATCAGCCACGGGGATCTCCCCTGTATCCCGCGCGATATCTATCAACAGCTATGGTTGGAACGGGGCCGGGAGGCGCTCTTTCCCACTTGGCAGGGGGAGGCGGGCCATCCGGTGTTGCTGCCAAAATCCCTTGCCCGCGAGCTGGCCGCCGCCCCGATGCAGCCGTCGGTACGGCGCTGGTTGCAAGGGCATTCCCACCGTCTGGTACCGGTCGACAGCCCCGCCATCCTGTTTGATGTGGATACCCCGGAGCGTTATCAGGCGCTGCTGGGCGGTGCGCTGGAAAATGAGCGTGAGCGCGCGAAATAACCCCGTTTTAAAAAGATAACGGGGAGATAAATGGCGTATCAAAGTGATATTTCTCTCGCTTTAGTTGATAGGGCGAGCTCTTTTTAAGCCGCTGGCTGAATAAATTCTTGAGTGATTGATAACTACTCGCAATACCCATAATGGTGGCATCATAAATCCCCCTCATTAATTGGAGCTGCCTCACGCTTTTACCCTAAAAAATAGGTTTGTAACTGGTGTGGCCTGATAGTTGCTCCTCTCCTTGCCAAGGGGTAAAGCCCGTGCGGGATACCCCATTTATTCATGCTGCCAATGGGCAGAACAGCTGCAAGGAGATAGCCATGGGCGATATTATGCGACCCGTTCCGTTCAAGAACCTGCTGACCCGTATTTTCGCGGAATATAAAGAGAGTCAGAGCATTTTCGGTATTCCCGCCGCGCAATTTTATCGCAAGCAGGACGAGCGCAAGATCACGGTGTTCGGTGAAACCTGCGAAACCCCCATCGGCCCGGCGGCTGGCCCCCATACCCAGCTGGCCCAGAACATCGTCACCTCCTGGCTGACCGGCGGGCGCTTTATCGAGCTCAAGACGGTGCAGATCCTGGACCGTCTCGAACTGGCAAAGCCCTGCATCGATGCCGAGGATGAGTGCTTCAACACCGAGTGGTCCACCGAGTTCACCCTGCCCAAGGCGTTCGACGAGTACCTGAAAGCCTGGTTTGCCCTCTATCTGCTGGAGGAGGTGTTTGACCCCCGTCTGGAGGGGGAGGCCAAGTCTTTCATCTTCAATATGAGCGTCGGGTACAACCTCGATGGCATCAAACAGCCGCCGATGCAGCAGTTCATCCACAGCCTGAAGGATGCAAGCACCAGTCCGAACTTTGCCGAGTACCAGCAGGTGGTGCGCGAACTGGTGGCCGACGAGCAGTTTATCGCCGAGCTGGGACTGGCTGGCCGCCGCGATCGTTTGCAACAACTGGCGGATCGCATTCCAGCCGATATGGTGCACGGCCTCACCCTCTCCACCATGCACGGCTGCCCGCCCAACGAGATCGAGGCCATCTGCCGCTACATGCTGGAAGAGAAGGGGCTCAACACCTTCGTTAAACTCAACCCGACCCTGCTGGGCTACCCGCGGGTGCGCGAGATCCTCGACACCTGCGGCTTTGATTACATTGGTCTCAGCGAAGAGTCGTTCGATCACGACCTCAAGCTGGATCAGGCCAAGGCTATGCTGGCCCGCCTGATGGCGCTGGGGGTCGAGAAGGGGCTCACCTTCGGGGTCAAGCTCACCAACACCCTCGGCACCATCAACCGTAAAGGGGCGCTGCCCGGCGATGAGATGTATATGTCCGGCCGTGCGCTGTTCCCGCTCTCCATTAACGTAGCGGCCGTACTCTCCCGCGCCTTCGATGGCAAGCTGCCCATCTCCTACTCCGGTGGCGCCAGCAAGTTCAATATCGCGGAGATCTTCGAGACCGGCATTCGCCCCATCACCATGGCCACCGACCTGCTCAAGCCGGGTGGCTACCTGCGCCAGATTGAGTGCCTCAAAGAGATCGACTCGTCGGGCAGCTGGGGCATGAGTCAGGTGGATGTGGCCAAGCTGGAGGCGCTGGCCGCCAAGGCCCTCACCATGGATTACACCCAGAAGGAGTGGAAGTCCGACGATCGTATCGAAGTGGGCGGCGGTCTGCCGCTGACCGACTGCTACGTCGCGCCGTGTGTGACCGCGTGCGCCGTGCATCAGGATATCCCCGAGTACATTCGCCTGATGGGCGAGGGTGAATACGTGGCTGCCCTTGAGCTGATTTATCAGCGCAACGCCTTGCCCGCCATCACTGGCCATATCTGTGATCACCAGTGCCAGTACAACTGTACTCGTCTGGATTACGACAGTCCGCTCAATATCCGCGAGCTGAAAAAAGTGGCGCTGGAGCGCGGCTGGGAAGGGTACAAGGCCCGCTGGCACAAACCGGCAGGCAGTGGTGACAAGCACCCGGTTGCGGTGATTGGCGCAGGCCCTGCCGGTCTCTCCGCCGGTTACTTCCTGGCCCGTGCCGGTCACCCGGTCACCGTGTTCGAGCGCGAAGCGGATGCCGGTGGCGTGGTCAAGCACATCATCCCCGAGTTCCGCATTCCGGCCGAGCTCATCCAGCATGACATCGACTTTGTCGCCGCCCACGGGGTCAAGTTCGAGTTTGGCTGCGATCCGGCGCTCACCGTCGACAAGCTGCACGCCCAGGGCTTTACCTATGTCTTCGTTGGCATCGGTGCCGACAAGAATGGCGGCATGCGTCTCGATGGGGGTCATGATCGGGTCTACAAGTCCTTCAACTTCCTGCGCAGCTTCAATCAGGGCAAACCGCTGCCGCTGGGCCGCCATGTGGCGGTGATCGGCGCTGGCAACACCGCCATGGATTGCGCCCGCGCCGCCCTCAAGGTGCCGGGAGTGAGCGATGTCACCGTGATCTACCGTCGCAGCGAAAAAGAGATGCCCGCCTATCGCGAGGAGGTTCTGGAAGCGGTGGAGGATGGGGTGCGTTTCTGCTTCCTCACCAATCCGGAGCGCTTTGACAAAGATGGCAAGCTTGTCGTGCGGATGATGGCGCTGGGGGATCCTGACGAGCAGGGGCGCCGCCGTCCGGTACCCACCGAGCAGACCGAAGTGATGCAGATGGATGCGCTGATCACCGCCATCGGCGAGCAGCCAGACTGTGAAGTATTGAAAGCCATGGGCATTCCCTTGGGCAGCGATGGCTGGCCCGAGGTGGATAGCCAGACCGGCGAGACCAGCCGTCGCAACGTCTTCCTGATTGGTGATGTGCAAAGCGGCCCGTCCTCTATCGTCGGTGCCATCGGGGGTGCCCGCCGCGCCGCGGATCTGGTGCTCTCCCGCGAACATATTGCTGACAGTCAGGCTGAGGTTTCAATCCAGCCGTCGGGCAAGGATGAGATCTACCGCCGCAAGGGGAGCATCGCCGTCACCATGGTCGACAAGAGCGAGCGGGAGGCCTTTGTGGCGCAAGAGGCGCACCGCTGCCTCGAGTGCAACTACCTCTGCAGCAAGTGCGTGGATGTCTGCCCCAACCGGGCCAACGTCGCCATTGCGGTACCGGGCTTCAAGGATCAGTTCCAGACCCTGCACCTGGATGCCTACTGCAACGAGTGCGGCAACTGCGCCCAGTTCTGCCCATGGCAGGGTAAGCCCTATCAGGACAAGGTCACCATCTTTAGCCTCTCCGAGGACTTCGACAACAGCCGCAACCCCGGTTTCTATCTGGCGGATGGCGGTGAGCTGCGGGTGCGTCAGGGTGGCGAGACCTACCGTCTCACTATCGATGCGCAGAGCCGGATCAAGGATGCCCCCGAGGCCCTTGGCGACATGTGCCGCATCATCAGCCATGTCCACGCCCATCACCACTACCTGCTGGGGGCCGTCGAGGTCTGAGCGAAAGGATAGAAGGAGCAAACCATGTTTATTCTGAAAAACGTCACCGCCGTCCAGCTGGAGCCGACCCGGGTGCTGGAAGGGGTGGATATCGCCATCGAAGGGACGCTTATCAAAGCGGTGGGGCCCAATCTGCGGGCCCTCTACCCGGAGGCCAACTATCGGGAGATGGGGGGCAAGCTGGTGATGCCGGGCATCGTCTGTGCCCATAACCACTTCTACTCCGGCCTGTCGCGGGGGATCATGGCCAATATCGCCCCCTGCCCGGATTTTATCTCCACCTTGAAAAACCTCTGGTGGCGGCTCGATCGGGCCCTCGATGAGGAGTCCCTCTACTACAGCGGCCTTATCTGCTCGCTGGAAGCGATCAAGAGCGGTTGCAGCGCGGTGATCGACCACCACGCCTCGCCCAACTTCATCAAGGGCTCCCTCAACGTGCTGCGCAAAGGGTTTATGGAGGCGGGTCTGCGCGGCATGACCTGCTTCGAGACCACGGATCGCAACGGCGGCCTCGCCGAGCTGCAGGCCGGGGTAGAGGAGAACATCCTGTTCGCCCAGCAGATCGATGCCGCCAAGGCCAAGGGGAGTGAACCTTATCTGGTGGAGGCCCATATCGGCGCCCACGCCCCCTTTACCGTGCCCGACGAGGGGCTGGCCATGCTGCGCGAAGCGGTGCAGGTGACCGGTCGTGGTCTGCATATCCATGTGGCGGAAGACCGCTACGACATGGCTCACGGCCACCACCACTATGGCAAGGAGCCCATCGCCCGGTTGGACGAGTTTGGCCTTATCGACAGCAAGAGCCTGATCGCCCACGGCATCTTCCTGAGCCCGGCCGACATCGAGCTGCTCAACAGCCGCGATGCCTTCCTGGTGCACAACGCCCGCTCCAACATGAACAACCACGTGGGCTACAACATGCATCTACCGGAGTACCGCAATCTGGCGCTCGGCACCGACGGCATCGGCTCCGACATGCTCGAAGAGCTCAAGTTCGCCTATTTCAAGCACAAGGATGCTGGCGGGGCGCTGTGGCCCGACAGCTTTGCCCGCTTCCTGTGGAACGGCAACACCTTGCTGGAGCGCAACTTCGGCGCCAAGTTTGGCCGCCTGGAGCCGGGCTACAAGGCCGACCTCACCATCTGCGACTACGACGCGCCGACCCCGCTGGCGCCGCGCAACCTCGGTGGCCATCTCGCCTTCGGCATGGGATCTGCCAGCGTCAACAGCGTGATGGTGGAGGGGCGCATGGTCTATCAGGACCGCGAGTTCCCGTTCGATGTTGCGCCTATTTATGAGCAGGCCCGCAAGGTGGCGAGCCGCCTGTGGCAACGGATGGATCAGCTGGCCTAAGGCCACCTTCCACAGTTTTAGACCGGATTGCCCGCCCTGTGGATCTCCCCGGCGGCGGGCAGCAAGAGTAAGGACGACACATGATTGAGCAATTCTTCCGACCCGAGCAACTGGGTCAGGCTTTGGAACTCAAGGCCAGCTTCGGCAACGACGCTGTCTACATGGGGGGCGGCAGCAAGCTTAACGCCGCCCCGACCCGCACCGACAAGAAGGTCGCCATCTCGCTGGACAAGTTGGGGCTTGGCCAGATTGAGCAGCAGCACGGTCAGCTCCATATCGGCGCCACCGTCACCCTGCAGACCTTGAAAGATGATCCCCGCACCCCGGCCGCCCTGTGCGAGGCGCTGGGGTTTGTCTACTCCCGCCATCTGCGCAATCAGGCCACCATCGGCGGCGAACTTGCCTGCCAGCAGCAGGACTCCCCCTTGCTGCCGGTGCTGCTGGTACTCGAAGCCGTGGTAGTGCTGGAAAACAACCTGCTGCAACCCATCGACGCCTATCTGGCGGGGCAGCGCAATGCCCTGGTGCTGGGGATTGTGTTGCCGGAGCCTGAACTGCGCTGCGCCACTCGCCGCATCAGCCGCAACGCCGATGGCTTGGCGGTGATGACCGCCGCTGTGGCCCTCGACAGCATTGGCGAGATGCGGGTAGCCGTCGCTGGCGTTACTCCGCAGCCGATGCGTCTGCGGGATCTGGAGCGCCGCGAACTGCACGGTGCCGCGCTGGAAGCCGCCGTGAGCGAGCTGATTGCGCCCCGTGAAGATCTGGCGGGCAGCATAAGTTACAAGCGGTATATCACCGGCGTGGTAGTGGCGGATCTGCTGGTGGATTGCCAGCAGCAGGAGGTGCAAGCATGATGGAACTCAACTTTACCCTGAACGGTGCCCTGCGCACCGTCATCTGCAAGGCCGGTGACAATGCCCAGCGGGTGCTGTTCAACCAGTGCCGGATGCACTCGGTGCGCAACAGTGACGACGGCTTCGGTTTTGCCGGCTCCGACGCCATTCTCTTCAATGGCAAGGTGATCAACGCCTCCCTGCTGATCGCCGCGCAGCTGGATGGATCAGAGGTGCGCACCGCCGAGTCGCTGGGCAGCTGGAACCAGCTCAGTCTGGTGCAGCAGGCGATGGTGGATGTGGGGGTGGTGCAGTCCGGCTACAACGATCCGGCCGCCGCGCTCATCGTCACTGAGCTGCTTGATCGCCATCCCGAGCCTACCCGTGATCAAATCGACGATGCCCTCTCGGGCCTCTTTCACCGCGATGGCGGTTATCAGCAGTTCTATCAGGCCATCGAGCTCGCTTGCTCACGGATGAAGGATCCCGATTACCTGTGCCAGATCGCCCCGGAGTTTCGCGACGATCTGCGCCATATCGGCAAGAGCTGCCCGAAAGTGGACGCCGCCAAGATGGTGCAGGCCAAGCCCTGCTATGTGGAGGATCGGGTTACCGAGGATGCACTGATCATCAAGATGCTGCGCAGTCCCCATCCCCATGCGGTGATCACCAAACTCGATGTGAGTCGCGCCGAAGCGCTGCCGGGCGTCGTGCATGTCATCACCCACCTCAACTGCCCGGATGTGTTTTACACCCCGGGTGGACAGAGTGCTCCCGAGCCATCACCGCTCGATCGCCGTATGTTCAGCCGCAAGGTGCGTCACGTCGGTGATCGGGTGGCCGCCGTGGTGGCCGAGAGCGAAGCGGTCGCGCTGGCGGCCCTCAAACTCATCGAGGTCGAGTATCAGGTATTGCCTGCGGTCATGAACATCGACGAGGCGATGGCCCCCAATGCACCGCTGGTGCATGACGAGCCCATCATCTACATGGCCGGTGCGCCTGCAGATCTTGAGCAGCAGAACGTCTGCTCGGTGCGTCGCGGCGACGAGCACATGATCATCAACTTCCCCATCGGCTCACGCCCGCACGAGAACCTGGCGGCCAGCGTCCATGGCCAGATTGGTGACGTAGTAACAGGCTTTGCCGAGGCGGACGAGATTGTCGAGCGTACCTACGAATCGACCCAGGCCCAGCAGTGCCCAACCGAGCCGCACATCTGCTTCACCTACATGGATGGGGATCGTCTGGTCATTCACGCCTCCACTCAGGTGCCCTGGCACGTGCGCCGTCAGGTGGCGCGCATTGTCGGCATGAAACAGCATCAGGTGCATGTGATCAAGGAGCGGGTAGGGGGCGGCTTTGGTTCCAAGCAGGATATCCTGCTGGAAGAGGTGTGCGCCTGGGCGACCAAGGTCACCGGCCGTCCGGTCACCTTCCGCTACACCCGTGAAGAGGAGTTCATCAGCAACACCTCCCGCCATGTGGCCAAGGTGAAGGTGAAAGTGGGGGCCAAAAAAGATGGCACCATCACCGCCATCGAGATGGATTTTCGCGCCAACACCGGCCCTTACGGCAACCACTCATTGACTGTGCCGAGTAACGGCCCGGCGC
The DNA here is from genome assembly GCF_900079845.1 of Aeromonas sp. EERV15. NCBI lineage: Bacteria > Pseudomonadati > Pseudomonadota > Gammaproteobacteria > Aeromonadales > Aeromonadaceae > Aeromonas > Aeromonas sp. EERV15. The sequence continues at coordinate 20,060 of NZ_FKKY02000014.1, forward strand.
TCTCTTTGCCGCTCTATCCGTGCGACAACGTGCGCTTTACCGTCAACACCTACTACAGCAACATCTGTCCAACTGGCGCCTATCAGGGCTACGGCGCGCCCAAGGGTAACTTCGCGCTGACCATGGCCATTGCCGAACTGGCGGAGAAACTGGGTATCGATCAGCTCGACATGGTGGAGCACAACCGGGTGCACGAAGGGGACATCCTCAAGGTGCTGGGTGCCATCGGCGAGGGCAAGATGCCAACTTCTGTGCCCCACGCAGCCAGTTGCGCTCTTGAGCCAATCCTCAAACAGGGGCGCGAGTTGATTGCCTGGGATAGCCCGAAACCCGCCGACGGGGATTGGCGCATCGGTCGTGGCGTCGCCATCATCATGCAAAAATCGGGGATCCCTGATATCGATCAGGCCAACTGCATGGTCAAACTGGAATCGGACGGCACCTTTATCGTCCACTCCGGTGGCGCCGATATCGGTACCGGCCTCGATACCGTGGTGGCCAAGCTGACCGCCGAAGTGCTCGGTTGCCCGCTCAGCGATGTGCATGTGATCTCTGGTGACACCGATCACGCCCTGTTCGACAAGGGGGCCTACGCCTCGTCCGGTACCTGCTTCTCCGGCAACGCGGCCAAGATGGCGGCTGAAAACCTCAAGGCGAAGATCTTGTTCCACGGCGCCGCCATGCTGGGCGAACCGGTGGAGGATGTGGAGCTGGTTCACCCGGGCATAGTGCGCGGCAAGCTGGGGGAGGTCTCTCTTGCCAAGATTGCTCACAAGTCAGAGACCGGCACCGGTTTTGGCATTCTGGTGGGCACCGCCAGCTACATCACCTCGGAGCTCGCCTTCCCGTATGGGGCCAACTTCGCCGAGGTGGCGGTCAACGTCAGAACCGGCCAGATCCGCCTCGACAAGTTCTATGCCCTGCTCGACTGCGGCACCCCCATCAACCCGGAACTGGCCCTCGGCCAGATCTACGGGGCGACCATGCGGGCCATCGGCCACACCATGACCGAGGAGATCTGCTACGACAGCAAGGGCATCCCGCTCACCCGGGACCTGAAGAGCTATGGCGCGCCCAAGATTGGCGACATTCCCCGCGACTTCCGGGCCTTCCTGGTACCGAGTGACGATAAGGTCGGCCCTTACGGCGCCAAGTCCATCTCGGAGATCGGGGTGAACGGCGCCGCGCCCGCCATCGCCACCGCCATCCACGACGCCTGCGGTGTCTGGCTGCGCAAGTGGCACTTCACGCCGGAGCAGATCCTGCGCGAACTGGGCAAGCTGTAGTCACAACAGAGGCAGAGACCGGCAGGGAGAGCAAGCTCCCCCTGCCGGATCAACCCGGGTCACTGTGGGGTGTGATGCGCCGGGGTTATTGGATCGTTTTCGATACGCCGGGAGTAATGAAGGATGTCTAAGAAATCGCGCAAGGACTCTGATCTTATCTACGCCTTGGAAGATAAGCCCCCCTTTGGCCAGTCGCTGGTCGGGGCTGTGACCCATCTACTGGCCATACTGGTTCCCATGGTTGCTCCGGCCCTGATCGTCGGGGCCGCCCTTAATCTTTCCCAAGAGATCACCACCTATCTGGTCTCTATGTCGATGATCGCCTCTGGCATCGGCACCTGGTTGCAAGTTCATCGTTACGGGCCAATTGGCTCGGGCCTCCTTTCCATTCAGTCGGTCAACTTCTCGTTCGTCACCGTGATGATCTCGATCGGGACCGCCATGGGAAAGGAGGGGATCGACGAAGCCCAGATCATCTCCTCGTTGATGGGGATCTCCTTCGTCGGAGCCTTTCTGGTAATGGGGGCATCGTTCGTGCTGCCCTATCTGACCCGGGTCATCACCCCCACAGTGAGCGGTATTGTGGTGCTGATGATCGGTCTGTGTCTCATCAAGGTCGGCATCATCGATTTTGCTGGCGGGATGGCGGCCAAGAGCAGCGGTACCTTCGGTAACTATGAAAATCTCGGTGTCGGTTTACTGGTGTTGGCAGTCGTCATCGGTTTTAACTGCTGCAAGAGCCCCCTGCTGCGTATGGGGGGGATCGCCATCGGCTTGCTGGTGGGCTATCTGGTCTCCATGATGCTGGGGATGGTGGACTTTTCTGTCTTGCAGGGGTTGCCCCTGATCACCGTGCCCATGTTGTTCAAATATGGTTTCTCCTTTGATTTCGGTGCCTTTCTGGTGGCGGGCACCATCTATCTGCTGAGCGTGCTGGAAGCGGTCGGGGCGCTGACCGCTACCGCCATGGTCTCTCATCGTCCGGTGGAGGGGGAGGAGTACACTCGCCGCCTCTCCGGTGGGGTGCTGGCCGATGGTTTGGTATCGGTGATCGCCTCGGCGCTGGGTTCCCTGCCGCTCACTACCTTCTCCCAGAATAACGGGGTGATCCAGATGACCGGGGTCGCCTCCCGTCATGTGGGCAAATTTATCGCCATGATCCTGGTGATCATGGGCATCTTCCCGGTGGTGGGGCGCTTTTTTACCACCATTCCATCACCCGTCCTCGGCGGGGCCATGACGCTGATGTTCTCGATGATCGCCATCGCGGGGTGCCGGATCATCATGACCCACGGCATGGATCGGCGGGAGACCCTGATTGTCGCCACCTCGCTGGGGCTTGGGCTTGGTGTCTCCTATGACCCGAGTGTTTTCAGGGTGCTGCCCGATGCCCTCTATGTCTTGGTGGAAAACCCCATCTGCGCCGGCGGCATCACCGCCATCATCATGAACCTGGTGCTGCCCCAGAGCCGCAGGCGCAAGGCGGCTGCCAAGGATGCCGAGGCGGTGGAGGTTATCCAGCTGAGCGACAAACCGGATGTGATCTTTACCGCCCGCAGCGCGAGCCAGCCATCGGCAAGCAAGGGTGAGCCACAGGGTTCACCAGAGCACGTGCCCGGGCAAGCGGTGGCGCCACAAGTGGAACGGATCTGACGGTTAAACCGGCAAAAAACGTCAACAGAACAAGAAAAACAGGGAAACGGTTATGAAAAACGACAACTCTGTCAAAGCGGTGCGCGGCAGCTTCTTCGATATCACCCGGGTGGTGGATCAGCCCGAGGAGATTGAGGCCAATGCCCGTCTTATCGAGGATGGTCTGCTGATCATTCGCAACGGCTGCATCGACTGGTTCGGTCAGTGGGAGGAGGGCAAGGATCGCATTCCGGCCGAGGTGCGGGTGCGGGATTATCGCGGCAAGATGATAGTGCCCGGCTTTGTCGATACCCACATTCACTATCCCCAGAGCGAGATGGTAGGGGCCTATGGCGAGCAACTGCTGGAGTGGCTCAACCGCCACACCTTCCCGGCCGAGCGGCGCTACAACGATCTCGAATATGCCCGCGAGATGTCCACCTTCTTTATCAAACAGCTGCTGCGAAACGGCACCACCACGGCGCTGGTGTTCGGCACCGTTCACCCCGAGTCGGTGGATGCGCTGTTCGAGGCGGCCAGTCGCATCAATATGCGGATGATCGCGGGCAAGGTGATGATGGATCGCAATGCCCCCGATTATCTGCTCGATACCGCCGAGAGCAGCTATGTGCAGAGCAAGCAGCTTATCGAGCGCTGGCACGGCAACGGTCGACTACTCTATGCCATCACACCACGATTTGCACCCACCTCGACACCCGAGCAGCTGGCGATGGCGCGGCGACTGCGTGAAGAGTTTCCCACCACCTATCTGCACACCCATCTGTGCGAGAACAAGGACGAGATCGCCTGGGTCAAATCCCTGTTCCCGGCGCACAAGGGCTATCTCGATGTCTATCACCAGCATGGCCTTACCGGCCACAACTGCGTCTTTGCCCACTGCGTCCATCTGGAAGAGCAGGAGTGGGATTGCCTGAAGGAGACCGGCTCCACCATCGCCTTTTGCCCCACTTCCAACCTCTATCTCGGCAGTGGCCTGTTCAAGCTGCACAAGGCGTGGCGCAAGCAGATAAAGGTGGGGATGGGCACCGACATCGGCGCCGGCACCACCTTCAACATGCTGCAGACCCTCAACGAGGCCTACAAGGTGATGCAGTTGCAGGGGGAGCGGCTCTCGGCCTATCAGGCCTTCTATCTGGCCACTCTGGGCGGCGCCCATTCGCTGGGGCTGGACGAGAAGATCGGCAGCTTTGCGGTGGGCAAGGAGGCGGATTTCGTGGTGCTCGACCCGGTTGCCACCCCGCTGCAGCAGCTGCGTTATGACAACTCCACCACCCTGCGGGACAAGCTCTTTGTGTTGCTGACCCTGGGGGATGACAGATCCATCTACCGCACCTATGTGGATGGCCAACTGGTACACGAACGGGGGTAGGGGCTGGAGGGGGCTGCCGCGGCGCAGCCCCAAAGCATACGGCGGCTGGCGTACCCCACGGGGCGCCAGTTATGCCGCACGACAGGGGATCTCCCCGCAATAGAACGTGAAATGGCCCGGTTTTTTTGACCAGCAAGGCAAACGTTTGAGTCAAGGCTGCCTGCCCTGGTCTGTCTGTCGCACTCTCTGCCGCCCTCGCCTGTTTTTCACACCAGACTGGCGCTCGGCAGACCCGCAGATCCTGTCGCCATTTCGTCATGGAACATTCAGGCGCGTGTGAAGGAGTTGGGTATGACCCAAGCAAACAGCAGGACAAACAGCGTGGAACAGCTGGCCAATGATGACGCCAGCAACAGCGCACCAAAGCAACAACCGCTCACGGCTCTTGATCGCTACTTTATGATCAGCGAGCGGGGCAGCAATATCAGGCAGGAGGTACTGGCAGGCCTCACCACCTTCCTTGCCATGGTCTACTCGGTGATCGTGGTGCCGAGCATGCTCGGCAAGGCGGGCTTTCCTCCCGCTGCCGTGTTTGTCGCCACCTGTCTGGTGGCAGGTTTTGGTTCGCTCTTGATGGGGCTCTGGGCCAAGTTGCCGATGGCCATCGGCTGCGCCATCTCGCTGACCGCCTTTACCGCCTTCAGTCTGGTGCTGGGGCAGCAGATCCCCATTCCAGTGGCCCTCGGCGCCGTCTTCCTGATGGGGGTAATCTTTACCGCCATCTCGGTGACCGGGGTGCGTAGCTGGATCCTCGACAACCTGCCGATGGGGATTGCCCACGGCACCGGCATCGGGATCGGTCTCTTCTTGCTGCTCATCGCTGCCAACGGGGTGGGGCTGGTGATCAAGAACCCGCTGGAGGGGCTGCCGGTAGCGCTGGGGGCCTTTACCTCCATGCCGGTCATCATGTCCCTGATCGGTCTTGCGGTGATCTTCGGGCTGGAGAAGCTGAAAGTACCGGGGGGGATCCTGCTGGTGATCATCGCCATCTCCATCTTCGGTCTTATCTTCGATCCGGCGGTGAAGTACCAGGGGCTGTTCGCCCTGCCGAGCCTCTCGGACGAGCAGGGCAAGTCCCTCATCTTCACTCTGGATATCATGGGGGCTCTCTCGCCGCTGGTGCTGCCAAGTGTGCTGGCGCTGGTGATGACGGCGGTGTTTGATGCCACCGGCACCATCCGTGCAGTAGCGGGGCAGGCCAACCTGCTCGATAAAGATGGTCACATCATCAACAGCGGCAAGGCCCTCAGTGCCGACTCGGTCAGCAGCATCTTCTCCAGTCTGGTGGGGGCGGCGCCTGCTGCCGTCTATATCGAATCGGCGGCGGGCACGGCGGCGGGGGGCAAAACCGGCCTGACCGCGACTGTGGTCGGCGGCCTGTTCCTGCTGATGCTGTTCCTCTCGCCGCTCTCCTATCTGGTGCCGGCCTATGCCACCGCACCGGCCCTGATGTATGTGGGGCTGTTGATGCTGAGCAACGTCACCAAGCTCGACTTCGATGACTTTGTCGGGGCCATGTCCGGGCTGGTGTGCGCGGTCTTTATTGTGCTCACCTGCAATATCGTCACCGGCATCATGCTCGGCTTCAGCTCGCTGGTGATCGGCCGCATCTGCTCGAAGGAGTGGCACAAGCTTAATCTGGGCACCGTCATCATCGCCCTGGCGCTGGTGCTATTTTATGCCGGGGGCTGGGCTATTTAGGGATAACCCGCCCGCTTGGGGCCGCGCTGGCGGCCCCATTTTTTATGCTTGTTGTTTTTTTATGTCTGCGGCGCTCAGCCCGCCCACGCTGGCTATCACGTCTCGGCCGCCTGTAGTTGAGTGGTGCCATGGCTATACCATTTTGATAAATCCCCCTACCAGATTGATAGGCTCTCGCCCTCGCAGCTCCCATTCTGCCGCTTTTTTCACCGTCGATGTGTCCCGTTTGCTCAGGGGCGGGTCTGCTTTTGTCGCTGCGGGTTGGCAAAGGGGAGCTAGACGGGATCCCCTTCACACTTCTCCCTATTGTCCTGGCGCGGGTGGGAAACAGGCGCATATCTTGCTGTTTTTTATGTCGGTTCCAGATTTTTCCCTTCGAAAAAGGACTTGCATATGTCCATAGGATTACCGCTCAAGCGGGTGGATGCCGAGGCCAAGGTGACCGGCAGCGCCCGCTATACCGATGACAACATCATGCTCGGGATGCGCCACGCCAAGTACGTGCGAAGCCATATCGCCCACGGCAAGGTGCTCGCCATCGATGCGACCGAGGCGCTGGCCCTGCACGGGGTCGAAGCCGTGTTTACCCATGCAGATGTGCCCACCACCTGTTTTCGTACCGCCGGTCACGCCTGGTCCCTCGATGAGACCAAACGGGATGTCAAAGATCGGCGCCTGCTCACCGACCATGTGCGCCATTTCGGTGATGGGGTCGCCATCGTGGTGGCGCGCGATCCGCTGGTGGCTGAAAAAGCGGCCGCGCTGGTCAAGGTGACCTACGAGCCGTTGCCGGTGATGACAGATGCCGGGAGTGCGCTGGCTGAAGATGCCTATCCCATTCACCCGAGCGGCAATCTGCTGCGCCAAAGCCAACTCAGAGCCAATGAACCGGAGCAGGCCATTGCGGCGGCAGACCTGCAGTTTCAGGCACACTACCGGACCCCTGTGGTGCAGCACTGCCATCTGGAGACGGTGACCTGCTACGCCTACATGGATCAACCGGATCACATCATAGTGGTCACCAGTACCCAGATCCCCCAGATTGTGCGCAGCCGGGTGGCCAAATCCCTCGGCCTGCCATGGTCCAGCGTGCGGGTGATCAAGCCCTATATGGGGGGTGGTTTTGGCAACAAGCAGGATGTGCTGGAAGAGCCGATGGCCGCGTTTTTGAGCTACAAGCTTGGCGGCGTGCCGGTCAAGGTGACTCTGAGCCGGGAGGAGTGCTTTTTTGCCTCCCGCACCCGCCACGGCTTTGCCATCGACGGCAAGATGGGCCTCAACCGCGACGGCACCCTCAAGGGCTATCAGCTCGACGTGCTCTCCAACACCGGCGGGTATGCCTCTCACGGCCACTCCATCGCCAGCGCCGGTGGCAACAAGATCAGCTACCTCTATCCGCGCAGCGCTTTTGGTTATGACGCCACGACCTTCTACAGCAACCTGCCCACCGCCGGTGCCATGCGCGGTTACGGCGCGCCGCAGGTGATTTTTGCCCTCGAATGCATGCTGGATGACGCCTGCGTCGAGTTGGGGTTAGACCCGCTCGATGTGCGTATCGCCAACGTGGCACGGGAAGGGGATGTCAATCAGGTCAACCAGAAGACCATCTACAGCGCCGGTCTGCCCGACTGCCTGCTGCGTGGTCGCGAGATGTTTGAGTGGGATCGGCTCAAGGCCGAGTGTCTGGGGCAGGATCCCGCGAGCCGGGTGCGGCGCGGCATCGGGGTGGCCTGTTTTAGCTACGGCTCCAACACCTATCCGGTGGGGGTCGAAATTGCGGGCGCCCGCATGCTGCTCAATCAGGATGGCACCGTCAATCTGCAGATCGGCGCCACCGAGATAGGGCAGGGGTCGGATACCGTCTTTGCCCAGATGGCGGCCCAGACCCTTGGGATCCCGTTTGAGCAGATCCGGGTCATCTCGACTCAGGATACCGACATCACCGCCTACGATCCGGGCTCGTTCGCCTCGCGCCAGAGTTATGTGGCGGCCCCCGCCATCCATCAGGCGGCGCTGCAACTGCGGGCCCGCATTCTGTCGCTGGCGGCCCAGCTCTGTCATCAGGATGTGGGGTCGCTGACCCTGATAGATGGTTACGTGGTGCTGGCCGGTGCGCCGGACAAGGTGCTGATCAGCGTGGCCGAGGTGTCGGTCAATGCCTACTACCACCTCACCATCGGCGGTCAGATCACCGCCGAGGTCTCCCACAAGACCACCACCAACCCGCCCAGTTTCGGCTGTACCTTTGTCGATCTCAGCGTCGATATCGATCTCTGCAAGGTGACCATCAATCGCATCATCAACCTGCACGATGCCGGCAAGATCCTCAATCCACAGCTGGCGGAGGGACAGGTGCATGGCGGCATGGGAATGGGGATCGGCTGGTCGCTGTTCGAGGAGATGATCATCGATGCCAAAACCGGCGTGGTGCGCAACCCCAACCTGCTCGACTACAAGTTCCCCACCATGCTGGATTTGCCAGAGCTTGAGTGCGACTTCGTGCAGACCTATGAGCCCCAGTCGGTCTATGGCCACAAATCACTGGGGGAACCGCCCATCATCTCGCCGGGCCCCGCCATCCGTAACGCCATTCGCATGGCGACCGGGGTGGCCATCAACGAGCTGCCCATCACCCCCAAGACCCTGTTCCGGGAGTTTGTCGCGGCGGGTTTGATTGGCGAGGGAGCAGGGGAGGAGCAACACCATGTTTGATATTGCCCGTTACTACAAGGCGCACAGCGTGGCCGAGGCGGTCGCCCTGCGTCAGGCTGACCCCGAGGCGCGCCTCTTGGCCGGTGGCACCGATGTGATGATCCAGCTTCATCACCTCAACGCCGCCTATCGCCATATCGTTGATATTCACGACTTGCCCGAGCTTAAAGGGGTAAGCGAGTTGCCGGACGGATCGATACGTATCGGCTCCGGCACCACCTTTACCGAGATCATCGAAAACGAACTGGTGCAGCGCCGCCTGCCGATGCTGGCCGAAGCGGCCGCCACCATCGCCGGTCCGCAGATCCGCAACGTCGCCACCTATGGCGGCAACATCTGCAACGGTGCCACCAGTGCCGACTCGGCAGCGCCTACCGTCGCGCTGGAAGCCGAGCTGGAGATCGCCGGGCCAGACGGCACACGCCGCATTCCCATCGCCGGTTTTCACACCGGCCCTGGCAAGGTTGCGCTGCAACCGGCAGACATTCTGGTGGCATTCCACTTTGCCCCGGACTCACACCCCCATGTGGGCTCCCACTACTTCAAGTACGCCATGCGCGATGCCATGGATATCGCCACCATCGGCTGCGCCGCCTACTGCCAGATTGAGGATGGCCACTTCAAGAGTCTGCGGCTGGCCTATGGGGTAGCGGCCCCGACGCCGGTGCGCACGCCTCACGCGGAAGCCGCGGCCGAGGGGCAACCCCTGACCCGGGCAACCCTTGCCGCGATTGCCGAGGCGGTGGTGGCCGATGTGGCGCCGCGCTCCTCCTGGCGGGCAGAAAAGGAATTTCGCCTGCACCTTATCAAAACCCTGGCGCAGCGGGTGGTCGCCTGCGCAGTCGAACGTGCCGGAGGCAAGATCCTATGATGCAACCGCAAACCTGTCCCGCCGTAGAGATCCAGTGCGAGATCAACGGCAAACCCTACTCCTATGCGGTGTCGCCCACCATGTCGCTGCTCCACTTCCTGCGCGGGCAGGGGCTGATCAGCGTGAAAGAGGGGTGCAGTGTCGGCGAGTGTGGCGCCTGTACCGTGCGGGTGAATGGCACAGCCATCGACAGCTGCCTCTATCTGGCGGTGTGGGCCGATGGCAAATCCATTCGCACCGTGGAGGGGGAGCGCAAAGGCAATGAGCTCTCCGACGTGCAGCAGGCCTTTATCGACGAGGGGGCGGTGCAGTGCGGGTTTTGCACGCCCGGGCTGGTGATGGCGAGCGCGGCATTGCTCGACAAGACAGATCGCCGTCCGCTGACCGATGCAGAGATCCGCCGCGGCCTTTCAGGCAACCTCTGCCGCTGCACCGGCTATCAGAACGTGGTGCGGGCGGTGAAAAAGTGCTGCAAGGAGTGACAGTTCGGGGGCCGTGACCGTTAGTGATGCGCGCCGTTTTTTGAAAAAAGGAAATCAAGCCGCCCCAAAAACCACAGGCCCGCCTCGAAAGAGGCGGGCCTGCTGCTGACTGGCGCCAGGAGACATCACACTTTTGGCTGGTCGATCACCAGTTTGCCATCCTTGACCGGAATGGTGGCGCCGGGGGCTTGCTTCATGCGGATCACCCCCTCCTGACCTGCGAGGCGATAGGTCACGTCATAACCGATGGTGTTGACGCTGCTATCCTGCACGGTTTTGCAACGTTGCTCGGTGGTGGTGTAGGTATCCCCCGCCTGCATATTGCCCTGCACCTGATTGCCGGCATAACCTCCCGCGACCGCCCCGGCGGCGGTAGCCACCTTCTTGCCGCTGCCGCCGCCAAACTGGTGGCCGACCACGCCACCCAGTGCTGCGCCGACCACGGTGCCGAGGATTTTGTGCTCATCCTGCACCGGCTTGCGGTGGGTCACGGTGACGTTGCGACACTCCTGTCTGGGGGTCTTGATGGTCTCGGTGATCGGCTTGCTGGCGATCACCTCGGCAAAGGTGGGCTGCGGCGTAAAGAGGGAGCCGCTGGCCGCGGCCGAGAGCGCCAGGGCCGAGGCGATGCCAATACCGATACCTGCCATCATGGATCTGTTCATTTTATGGTTCTCCTGCATACCCATACGGGCTGTTCCAATCTGGCGCCATCTTGTCATAACCGGTTGGCCGGACAAGGCGAGGGGGGCGGCTCTGCGACAACTGCTGGCAAGGTCGAAAAATAGCCACCCAGAAAAAGTGTCTGGCTTTGGCGACAACGCACTGAAAGTGACCAATTTCCGGCGCATGGCGGGCTCTGTCGGTGCGACAAGGAGCAATTCGAGTCGCATTTTGCAATGACATTCGCGGGCAGAAGGCAAGAGCGGCAAAATGCTGACGACTGTTGGTCAGGTATTTGCCATGAAAGCGGATATCTGTGGTCCGGGATCTGCGCCAACTGGTTGATAAATGGCTATAGCCCCCTTGAGCAGATGCCGATAAGAGATTACGGCAAGCATTTTGCTTTGATTAAGTGGCAGGCAAGGGTGAACGGGTTGGCAGACAGCCGCGTAAGACCTGATATGAAGATGTTCACCCGAGGTCACCGGATCAACGAGGGGGAGATATGTCAATGTTACCCAGCTGGATCACCCCGGCCATCCAGGCCAACATCATCACGGCGCAGCAGGCCGAACGTCTGCTCTCATCCCTCTACCGGCCCCTGGCCGAGCAGGGAGAGGAGCTTCCCGCCGATATCGCAGACATCAGCCTCAAACTCTACTGCTTCCGCCAGCAGAGCCAGGTGCATCACTAAGGCTGAATAACAACACCCCGCGCCAGGGCGCTGGGTGTTGTTACCAACGCATCAAGCGTCAGCCAATCAGGCCAGCATCACTTGCGCAACTCGCATCCATTGGTAACACAGGGCGCCATGGCCCAGTGATGGGGTTAATCGACGGGATAAGATAAATGCTGGTTTAGCTTGGTGCGCACACCACGCAATTGCGGCCAGCCTGTTTGGCTTGATAGAGCATCTGGTCGGCGCGGGCGTAGAGGCTTTCCATCAATTCGCCCTCACTATTTTCCACCAACCCGGCGCTGATGGTGATGATGAGTTCATCGCCATCGTGCAGGGCTAACGGACTTTGCATCACCTGTTGGCACAGCCGTTCGGCCAGCGACGAAGCCGCCGACACCCTGGTGTTGGGCAGTAAAATGGCAAATTCGTCGCCGCCGATGCGGGCTAGCACATCTTCGCTGCGCAGCACCGATTGCATCACCCTGCCCAGATGAATCAGCGCCCTGTCCCCCAAGGGGTGACCATAGCGATCGTTGATGCACTTGAACTGATCCACGTCCAGTACCATCAGTACCGAATTGACGTGGTGGCGGGCATTCAAACTCAGGTTCTTTTCGCATACCTCAAAGAAGAAACGGCGATTATAGAGGCCCGTGAGGCCATCTTGCACCGACTGCTTATGCAGTTGTTCCTTGAGTTGATGCAGCTCGGTGATATCGGAGGAGATGCCGATCAGGGTCGGGGTGCCATCGGCCAGTAAAAAGGGCACCTTGACGGACCAGTAGTATTGCTGATTGCCTTCAATATCGGTCAATGACTCTTCCCCGGCTTGCAGCTCGCCCGTTTCGAATACCCGGTTGTCCAGCCGCCACAGCTGGCAGGCGCTGGCCGCAGGAATCACCTCGTCATCGCGCCGATTGATGATCTGCTCGGCAGGAAGGCCAAGTAGATCAGAGACCTTTTGATTGACGTAGAGAAAGCGGTGCTGGCTGTCCTTCATATAGATATGGGCATCCACGTTGGCGAGGATGATTTCCAGCAATTGATGCTGTTCTGCCAGATGGGCCTCGATCTGCTTCTTCTCGGTGATATCGGTAGAGATGCCGCATAGGCCAATCAGTGCACCATCCCTGCCATACATGGGCTTTTTTACGCTCCAGTAGATGCGTTTCTCACCGGTCTCTTTGAGGTAGTTGATCTCCTCCTGACAAATCTCGATCTGCTGTGTCAGTACCTGACGATCATGACGTTGCAGGGTATCCGAGTGGTCGAGGTCAAAAAAAGCACTGTCATCCTGGCCCTGCAGCTCGGCCAGGGTGCAACCAAAGAGATCCAGCACTGCCTGATTGGCATAGACGTAGCGGCCATCCAGATCTTTGGTAAAGAGATAGGCACCGATCTCGTTGAAGATCGATTTGAGGTGATCCAGCTCATATTCTAATCGGGTGGATAAGGGGGCATCCTTCATGGGGTTGGCCATCCTTGGTCATTACAATGCGAGCGTTGTATACCGATGCAATGGGTATCAACTGTTTTAAATTAAGCACGGATCCCGAGATCATTCACGATTATTCCCGCAAGATCAGCGCCATATCACAAAGCATCTGTTGTGGGTGACGTGGCGGGATTTATAAGAGCCCTTTGCGAAGGCAGCCAGCACCTGTGGCGCCGGGGTGAGCGGCCATTATTGACGAGATCGACCGGATCGATGTAGTTACCCCTGCGGTATTCTGACCCCTTTATCAAGATAGAGGCTGCTGTAGTGGGAGCGATGGGTGACGAACATCACCTGATGACGGCTACCGTCGGAGAGGATAATAAAGTCGCCCGTCATGGCGGGGCTCTGCAGGGTGATCTCCTGCTCCGGGGTGGTCAGGCGATCGACATCTTCTTTGAAGGTGAGGGTGTAAGAGTACATATGGCGCTCCACTGCTGGCTCATATCAAACTCTCTGTTGAAGGTAGCTGCTGGCAAGGCCATACGCGGCGCCCGAATGGCGCCGTTAGAGCAAAAAGCAGGATAATCGGGTTGAACCGGGTTTTGGGGGGGAGCCGTAACCTGGTTAACCCAGGCCACTGATGTGCAAAACCGCCAGCTTAAGGTGGCCAACATATCGGGCTCACTTCACGCTGGCGGTTTTTGTTATTGAGGTATGTTCAGCTGCTATTTCAGGGCTTTTTTCAGTTTCTTGATCTTGCCTTCATGTTTGGCAATTTTCTCAAGACGTGCGGCGATCTTCTTCTTGATCTCTTTTTTGTTCACTTTGGCCATCGGTGGCGCTCCTTTGCTATGGGGACACACAAGGTGTCATGGTGGTCTGTCCTTCGACAACCCAGCCTGCCACAGGCGCCCGCTCTGGGCCAGCACTCTGTTGCATTAATAGACAGTTTTCGCTGGGGGCGACGATATACAAGGTCGTCGAGAATTCAGACAGATCAGTGACACAGCGGTAGGCAGATCTGCAGGCCGGCATAGTACTTTTCGGTGTTTCGTCCACCGGTTGCCACATTCACGATGCCATTAGCATCGTCCCCTGGCGGACGAATAAGAGGTGTCGCCGACCCCTTGTTGGTAGGCCGACCCTTATGCCTTATGCGGGGCAAGCCACTGCAGCAGTTGTTGGCCCACTTGCGGGCTGGCGAGCAGGGCCATATGGCTGGTGCGATAGGCAATCATGGTATGAGAGGGGGGGAAGGCCAGCTGGTGGCGCGCCTCGTTGTGTTGGCCGAGGGCGCTACGCAAGGGGACCAGCCCATCGCCAATCAATCTGTCTGCCAGCAGACTGCGTTTGGCGGCGGTGGTGGCCGCGATGGCAAAGCAGTTCACCCCGGCAGGCAGGGGTAGTGGCGTGCGCGGATCCCGCAAGGGCGTGGAATGGTCGGGCGCTGCGAGCGGCTCGATCACCTTGCCGTGGCGCAGATCCTTGATCCCGATGCTGCGCACCCTTGCCAGCCTGACAAAGGGCTCTGTGTAAGCGGTAGCGGGCAACAGTTGCTCTAGCCAATGGCCTGCATGTTCCAGCGGCGCACCATGGTGGGGGGTGCCGATAAAGAGCAGGTTACCGAGGTGTGCGGGCCAGGTGAGATCGTCGTGGCTGGCATAATGACAAGCGCTGCGGGCAACCAGCCCCCCCATGCTGTAGCCCAGCACGTTGATCTCCTTGAGTTGCCCCGGCCAGTGGCTGGTCAACTGTTCCAGCAACAGGGCCAGCTGTTGGCCATTTTGGGCAATGGGCAGCCCCGAGTTGTAGCGCAGATAGAGGGGGACATAACCAAGGGTATTAGCCAGATTTTCCCCATGATTGACGGGCTGGTCCTGATAGCGGGTTTGCCACTGCAGATCATTCATGCACAGGCCATGGACCATCAACAGTACCCGGCCTTCGGGGGGAAGATCTGCGGGCATCGCCTGCCAATCAAGAGGCTTGCCTTGATAGCGTAGGGTCATGGGGGTGGCGAGGGCGTTGTCGCTCTCGACCAGTTTGTCCCCCATTATTCCGTTGAGGGTGGCGATCAGGGCGGCGCGTTTGGGGGTCTCGGGAATGTGGTGCTGCGGCGGGGTCGGTGGCAGGTGCGTCAGCAGCCCATTAATGCCATGGCTCAAGGTGTTGGCCGCCCCATGCACCCCCTTGTAAACCAGCCCGGTGATCCCCGCTGTCTTCCCTTTGTCCCGCCCCTTAAACCCCATGCCGCTCAATATCGCTTGATGCACAGCTTCGGTCATCTGTACTGCGGCGGGCAGGGCCAAGGTGAGCAACTGCGCCAGCTCGCGGAGATCCGAAAAATGCCATGAGGAGGGTTGTGGTTTGTCTGTCGACTGGGTCATGGGAAGCCCTTGTGAAAGCGGGTATCGCGTTGTCGGCCCGTGCCGTACATTGGCGGCGTATCTCTCTATCAAACCAGCTTGCGCCGTTTGTGGCGGGTTTACCAGTAACGGGGCGGGCATGGAGGCTCTGATGAGAACCGCTTGCGAAGCCGGTCACAGTAATGACAGGGAAAATCACCTCTACTTCGTCATATGAAGCCATGTGGGGAGGTGAGGATGTCGCTGTTTGATGAAATCCGGGTACAGGAGTTGTGTGTCCGGCTGCTCGATAGCCAGAACGAGAAGGGCTGCTCCCTTGAGAGCAGGCATGGTAGGGAGTTGAAAGATCTGTTGCAGGCGGTTGACGGAGTAAAGCCTGTTAGGCTTGGTGCCCGTTGTGTGCTGACCGAGGCGGGACGGGCGTATCTGTTCGGGCAGTTGGCGCAGGTGCCGCCCCCCGAACCGGACAAGGGAGAGCAGTTGCAAAGCCTGGGGATAGCGTTGCCGTCACGGCTCAATCAGGCCAGCTTTCATGCGCTCTGGCACGGGGATAGCAAACATCCGCGCGTCGGGGACAACGCCAGCCCACAGTGTGCGAACATGACCTTGACTCAGGATGAGGTGATCCGCCTGCGCACGCTGGATCCGCTCTCATTGGTCGATAAGCATGGTCAACCTCAGGATATGACGGCGGTGATAACGCTACTGGGTGAGCTGGCCTTGCCTGAGCGGGCGCTGGCCACCCTGGCGGCCATCTGGTGGCAAGGGCATCAGGTCATCACGGTGGAGAACAAGGGCGCCTTTGTTGACTACCCGCTCCAGCCCGGGCAACTGCTGCTGTTTGCCCCCGGGCGCAATACCACCCTTGCCAAACGGTTTATCCCGCTATTGCCGCAGGGGGTGCAGTGGGCTCACTTTGGCGATCTCGATCAACGGGGTATTGATATCGCCATCGAGCTGGCGCGCGACCTTGATCGTCCAGCGCGGCTCTGGCTACCTTGCGATCTGCGGCCCTATCTGGGTCATTACGCCCGGCCTGTGGGCTCCTTCACCGCTGGCAGTGGCAAGATCCCCTGGCGTGCGCTGCCCTTGACTGAGGATGAAGGGGGAACGGAAGCGCTCCCTTGGCTGGATGTGCTGAAGAGTCAGGCCCAGTGGCTAGAGCAGGAGGTATTGATTACCGCCCCAGCTTGGCGGTGCTGGCCATTGGCAAGGTCGAGTTGAACTAATCATGGCATCACTCATCTGCAGAATAGTGGTGATGCTATCGTGATGTCAGAGCGAACCTTCGGGTGGCTACTATTTTCATCTTGCCATGTTGAGGGCGGTATAAATATTCCAGTATGGCTATTGAATAAGAGCTTTTATCATTATCGTGGTGTGTTCATGTCCATTTACGTGTTGGTTAATTACGTGAGGTGACGTTAAGGTAAATATTGTGCTGTTTAACAATGTAACTTGTATATTAACGAACAACTCATCAACAATAACGACATTGCTAATATGTTAATGATGCGGTGCTGGCGTTTTTGGCAGCACCATTAAATGTGAATCACCATTCATTTTTGTGCGTAAGTTTCGCCGTTTTAGAAAATTTTTCCCATTGGATAAGCAGGGCGGTTGTAGGGGCTGTTTTTCCATTGATAGCGTGGTGGGTGCCAGCAAGAGGAACGCAATGGGCCTGACGCAAGCTTGACCCGTGCTGCCAGTGCTGCCGGTGAAGGCGCATCAGGCAAGGGAGCCAAGCATCCAGTCTGATAGGGGGCAGCAAAGGGGATGACAAAAATATGCGGCTGGGTGCATGAAGATATATCCAGCTGAGCATTTATGGTGGCGTATCCGGTTTGTGAAATTAAGAATGTGCCCAAATCGCCGCCCATATTAATTTAACCCTTTGGTAAAGATTGGTCTGTTGTGCGATTAATTATTTGGCATCCAATTAAATTCATTAAATTTACGCGGTAGCTGGTATCTCTTTAGGGGTAAATAATTTGATTTGTGATGTAGCTCGCCTCGAAAATAGGGGTAAGCCTGTCGAAATTGATAGAGATCAATACTGCAGGGTGGGTGAGTCCTTAGCATTTCCGCTATTAAGCATTTACCAAACAAGTGCTCACTACGGGAATAAGAAGAATGGTCGAGGATAATTTTTTATCGGCTCATGGGATTAATCGCCGTGATTTTATGAAATTGTGTGCCGGGATGGCCGCAACCCTGGGATTAAGTCAGAATGCCGTCGCCAAGATGGCCACCGCGCTCACCAGCCCCGAGCGGCCGCCGGTGATCTGGATTGGGGCGCAGGAGTGTACCGGTTGTACCGAGTCACTGCTGCGGGCAACTCACCCCACCATCGAGAACCTGATCCTCAATACCATTTCGCTGGAGTACCACGAGGTACTCTCGGCGGCGTTTGGTCATCAGGCGGAAGAGAACAAGCACAACGCCATCAAGCGCTATAAAGGCAAGTATCTGCTGGTGGTGGATGGCTCCATTCCGCTGAAAGATGGTGGTGTCTACTGCATGGTGGCCGGTGAGCCTATCGTCGACCATATTCGCCGTGCCGCCGTCGATGCGGCTGCGGTCATTGCCATCGGCTCCTGCTCCGCCTGGGGCGGCGTGCCTGCCAGCGGTAGCAACCCGACCGGCGCCGTCAGTCTGGAAGAGGCGCTGGGCAATATCGGCACCCCGATCATCAATATCCCGGGTTGCCCGCCCAATCCCCACAACTTCCTCACCACGGTCGCTTACTACATCACTTACGGCAAGTTGCCGGCGCTGGATAGCAAGAAGCGCCCGTTGTTTGCCTATGAGCGCCTGATCCATGAGAACTGCGAGCGTCGTCCGCACTTCGACGCAGGGCGTTTTGCCAAGGAGTTTGGCGATGAGGGCCACCGTCAGGGCTGGTGCCTCTACCATCTGGGCTGCAAGGGGCCGGAGACCTACGGCAACTGCTCGACACTGGAGTTCTGCGATGTGGGCGGCGGCATCTGGCCGGTCGGCATCGGCCACCCCTGCTATGGCTGCAACGAGCAGGGGGTCGGTTTTAGCAAGGGGATCTTCCAGCTGGCCAAGGTCGAGAACCCGACCCCGCGGGTGGATAAACCCGATGTGAAGATCCAGGAGGGGGGCTATACCTCGCCCACCGCGACTGGCCTGATCGGTGGCGCCCTCGGGGTGCTGGTAGGGGTGAGTCTGATGACGGTGCGTGAACTCGGTCGCCAGCAGAAGCGCCACGAAGCCGGGCAGCACCCATCACGGGAGGAGTAACCGTGAACAGACGCAATTTCCTCAAATTCGCCTCTGCCAGTGCACTGGCGGCAGGTGCCGCCGTGCCCGGCAGCGCACTGGCGGCGGCCAAGAACAAGCCGCCCATTCCCGGGTCGCTCGGCATGTTGTATGACTCCACCCTCTGCGTCGGCTGTCAGGCCTGTGTGGCGGAGTGTCAGCGTTTGAATGGCAACCCGTCCAATCCGGAGGGAGCACAGACCTGGTCCACTAACGACAAGCTGACCCCCTACACCAACAACATCATTCAGGTGTGGAAGAGCGGCACGGGTGAGCATAAGGATCAGCTGGTGGATGGCTACGCCTACATCAAAAAGCAGTGCATGCACTGCGTCGATCCCAACTGCGTCTCGGTCTGTCCGGTGCAGGCGCTGACCAAGGATCCCAAGACCGGCATCGTTCACTACGATCCGGACGTCTGCACCGGCTGCCGCTACTGCATGGTGGGCTGCCCGTTCGATGTGCCCAAATATGACTACGACAACCCGCTTGGAGCGATCCACAAGTGCGAGCTCTGCAACCAGAAAGGGCTTGAGCGGATTGATCAGGGCAAATTGCCCGGTTGTGTCGAGGTGTGCCCCACCGGCGCCGTGATTTTCGGCACCCGCGAGGAGCTGATGGCCGAGGCCAAGCGCCGCCTGCTGGCGAGCCCTGGCAGTGAATATGCCTATCCGCGCCAAACCTTCAGCGCCAACGATCCTTACCTGCACGAGGTGCCCAACTACCAGCCTTACGTCTATGGCGAGAAGGAGGGGGGCGGCACTCAGGTGCTGGTGCTGGCCGGGGTGCCCTATACCAAGCTCGACATGCCCGACCTGCCGGAGCTCTCCTCCGGTGCCCGCTCCGAGCATATCCAGCACACCCTCTACAAGGGGATGGTGCTGCCCATGGTGGTGCTGACCGGCCTTTCGGTGCTCATTCGCCGCAATACCAAGAAGAACGGTCACGATCATGACGATGATCATGATCAGGGGAGTGCGCAGAGCAAGGATCAGGACGCAACAAAGGGAGGCAAGGATCATGAGTAACCATAAAGCTCATCCCCTCGGCGGCAAGCTGGTCAGCTGGCCGGTGCTGGTGCTGGCACCTTTTGCCGTGCTGTGCGGCATGCTGATCCTCAAACGTCTCGTCTTCGGTCTGGGCTCGGTCACCGATCTCAACGGCGGCTATCCCTGGGGGCTGTGGATCTCCTTTGACCTGCTGATCGGCACCGGTTTCGCCTGTGGCGGCTGGGCGCTGGCCTGGGCGGTCTATGTGTTCAACCGCGGCGAGTATCACCCGCTGGTGCGACCGGCCCTGTTGGCGAGCCTGTTTGGCTATTCGCTGGGGGGGCTTTCCATCACCATCGACGTGGGGCGTTACTGGAACCTGCCGTACTTCTACCTGCCCGGCCACTTCAACACCTCCTCGGTGCTGTTCGAGACGGCGGTCTGCATGACCATCTATATCGGGGTGATGGCGCTGGAGTTCGCGCCGGTATTGCTGGAGAAGTTTGGCTGGAAGGCGTCACTCATTCGCCTCAACAAGATCATGTTCTTCGTCCTGGCGCTGGGGGCACTGCTGCCCACTATGCACCAATCCTCCATGGGCTCCCTGATGATAGTGGCGGGGGAGAAGATCCATCCGCTCTGGCAAAGCTACGAGCTGCTGCCGGTCTTCTCGCTGTTGACCGCCTTTATCATGGGCTTTTCCATCGTGGTGTTTGAGGGCTCTTTGGTGCAGGCGGGACTGGCGGGACGTGGCCCCAACGAGAAGTCGCTGTTCTACAAGCTGACCCAGGTGATCGATATCTTCCTGATCCTGTTTGTGGCGCTGCGCTTTGCCGAGATCGTCATCAATGACAAGTCGGAGTACCTCTCCGATCTCAACCGCTTCTCCATCATGTTCTGGAGCGAGATTGCGCTGATGATCTTCCCGCTGCTGGTGTTCCACTGGGACAAGAGCCGCCGCGATTCGCGTATGTTGTTTCTGGGGGCCCTCAGCATGCTGCTGGGCGCAGCCCTCTGGCGACTGGATTACTCGCTGCTCGCCTTCAACCCCGGCAATGGCTACCACTACTTCCCCTCTGCGGAGGAGGTGCTGATCTCCGTTGGCTTCGTGGCCATCGAGGTGTGTGCCTATTTACTGCTGATCCGGCTGTTGCCGGTACTGCCATCACTTGAACGTGTTCACCAAGATTATCAGGCCCGAGGGAAAGTCAACGTATGAGCCAACGAATCACCATAGACCCCATCACCCGCATTGAGGGGCACCTGCGTATCGACTGCGAAATCGAAGGCGGAAAAGTGACCAAAGCCTGGTCGTCCGGCACCATGTGGCGCGGGATGGAGGAGATCGTCAAGGGCAACGACCCGCGCGATGCCTGGATGATAGTGCAGCGCATCTGCGGGGTATGTACCTCCATTCACGCCATCGCTTCGGTGCGGGCCGTGGAGAACGCCATCGGCGCCAAGGTGCCGGTCAACGCCCAGTACATCCGCAACCTCATCATCGCGGCCCACAACATCCACGACCACATCGTCCACTTCTATCAGCTCTCCGCGCTGGACTGGGTGGACATCACCGCGGCCCTTGAGGCCAATCCGCAAAAAGCGGCGGACATGCTCAAGGGGGTATCAACCTGGTCCCTCAACAGTGCCGATGAACTGACCAAGGTGCAGGACAAGATCCGCGCGCTGGTGGCGAGCGGCCAGCTCGGCATCTTTGCCAACGGTTACTGGGGTCACAAGGAGATGAAGCTGAGCCCGGAGGTAAACCTCATCGCCGTGGCCCACTACCTGCAGGCGCTGGAGTGCCAGCGCGATGCCAACCGCATCGTCGCTATCCTCGGTGGCAAGAGCCCACACATCCAGAATCTGGCGGTGGGCGGCGTGGCCAACCCCATCAATCTGGATGCGCCGAGCGTGCTCAACCTAGAGCGGCTGCTCTACGTGAAGAGCTTTATCGACCGGCTCGGCGAGTTTATCGAGCAGGTCTACAAGGTGGATGCCGCCATCATCGCCGCGCACTACCCCGAGTGGCTGAATCTGGGGCAGGGGGCCAAGCACTACCTGAGCGTGCCGGAGCTCCCCACCGACGGTGACGGCGGCAGCTTCCTGATGCCGGGCGGCTACATCGAGAATGGCAATCTGGCCAGCTATCGCCCCATCGAGAGCCATCAGGATGGCTGGCTGATGGACGGTATCGCCGAGAGCAACAAGCACGCCTGGTACAAGGATGACGAGCCTCTCAAACCCTGGGAGGGCAAGACCGAGCCCGATTACACCGGCTGGCAGGATGACGGCAAATACTCCTGGGTCAAATCCCCCACCTTCTACGGCAAGGTGGTGGAGGTGGGGCCGCTTGCCGACTTGCTGGTGAAACTGGCCGCCAAACACCCGGAGACGGTGGCGCATTTCGACCAGTTGAATGGCATCTACAAGGCGCTCACCGGCTCGGCCATCAAGACCGAACAGCTGCACTCCACCATGGGCCGCATCATCGGCCGGGCGGTGCGCTGCTGCGTGCTCAAAGATACCCTGTCAAATCAGTGGAAGGCGCTGGTGGACAACATCGGCAAGGGGGACACCACCGCCTATATCAAGGCGGAGATCCCGGCGGACAAGGAGTTTCGCGGGGTGGGCTTTGAAGAGGCACCGCGCGGCATGCTCTCCCACTGGATCGTCATCAAGGGCGGCAAGATCGAGAACTATCAGGCGGTGGTGCCATCGACCTGGAACTCGGGCCCGCGCAACTTCAATGACGAGCCCGGTCCCTACGAGCAGGCGCTGGTGGGCACCCCGGTGGCGGATCCCGCCAAACCGCTGGAAGTGGTGCGCACCATCCACTCGTTCGATCCCTGCATGTCTTGCGCGGTCCACGTGGTGGATACCCAAAATGGCGAAACGACTCAGGTGAAGGTGCTGTGATGAACACCCTGATCCTGGGCGTCGGCAACTTGCTGTTGAGCGACGAAGCCGTCGGCGTGCGCATCGTCGAGGCGCTGGGGCGCGAATACCGTTTCGCCCCCGGCATCGAGCTGCTCGACGGCGGTACCGCTGGTATGGAGCTGCTCGAAGCGATGGCCAGTCGCGATCACATCATTCTGGCGGATGCGGTGCGCAGCGGTAATCCGCCGGGCATAGTGGTGACCCTGAAGGATGAGGAGATCCCGACCCTGTTTGGTCGCAAGATATCCCCCCATCAGCTGGGGCTGGCGGACGTGCTCTCGGCGCTGCACATGACGGGGGAGTCGCCAAAGCGGCTCACCCTGATCGGCATAGAACCCGAATCCCTCGAACCGCGCATCGGGCTCACCCCTGTGGTGGCGGCCGCAATGGGGGAGGCGACGGATCGGATTTTGACCCTGCTGGCCAGTGTCGGTGCCCCTGCCATCCCGCTCTCTGAGCAGGAAAAAGCTGAACAAGCGCGGGAGGGCCTATGGCGCAGTCCCATTTAAGCGAGGCAGATGCCATGCAGGAACGCGTGCAGGAGTTTTCGGGTTTTGCCACCAATCCTGCGCCGTTACTGGTAGCCCAGTATGAGCGGATCGCCCGGGAGGAGATGCAAGGGTTGCCCTTCTATCACGCCACCATGCCAATAGTTGCGGAGTGCGTGCTGTTTGAAGAGCAGTGGCTCGGCTGCGTGCTCACCCCCTGGATGCTGAGTGTGGTGGTGCTGCCGGGGCCAGATCAACTGTGGCCGGTGCGCAGCAGCAGCGATCGGCTAGCCCTGCAGCTCCCCTGCGGCAACCTGACCTTTATGGTGGGTGAACTGCCCGAAAGTGGTCAGCTGCTGGCCTGCTCCCTGATGTCGCCGCTCGAACCCCATCTCGGGGCCGAGCAGGGGCGCTCACTGGTGAGCAGCACCCTCAAGATGCTGCTCTCCTTGCCGGTGCAGCAAGGGGCTGGCGGTGTGGATCTGGGGCGCAGACGGCTATTTGGTGCCCGGCGTGGCCAACCGGCATAGTCGCTAGGTTTCACGCGAAATCAAGTTTAGAATAGGGGGCCACTTTGGCCCCTCACTCGCATTTACCAGCACGCATTCAACCTCTTCTTTCAGAGATAAAGAGTGAGTGGAACCATAAAAAGGATCCCCATGACGATTCCACGCAATTGCCTTCGCCATTACGTCGGCCCCAGTGCTGCCGCCCTGTTGACTCTGCTGCTGGGCACCGCCTCTCATACTGCGCTGGCCGCCGCCCAACCTGTGCCTGCCGAGCTCAAGCTTGCCATCGGTAGCGAACCCACCGAAGGGTTTGACCCTTTGCTGGGTTGGAGCCACGGCAGCTACCTGCTGCTGCACAGCCCGCTGCTCAAGCAGAACGCTGATCTCAGCTGGCAGGATCTGCTCACCCAAGCGGTGACTCCGAACAAGGATGGCAAGGGGTGGCTCATTACCCTCAAGGCTGATCTGAAATTCTCCAACGGCGCACCGCTCACCGCCGAGGATGTGGCCTTTACCTACAACAGCGCGGCCCAGGGCGGCGGCAAGATCGACATGGGCAACTTTGTCTCGGCCAGGGTGGTCTCACCCACCGAGGTGGCCATCACCCTGAGTGCCCCCCAGAGCACCTTCGTCAACGTGCTGGGCTCGCTCGGTATCGTGTCGAAGAAGGATTACGATCCCAAGGTATATGCCCAAAAGCCTGTCGGCGCAGGCCCTTACCGGTTGGTGAGCTTCCTGCCCGGTCAGCAACTGGTGGTGGAGGCGAACCCCTATTACGCCGGTGGCAACAATGATTTCAAACGGCTGGTGTTTGTCTTTATCGATGAAGAGAGCGCCTATGCCGCTGCCCAGAGCAGCCAGCTCGATCTGGTGCGCATCCCCCCGTCGCTGGCGCCCACCGTGCCTGCCTCCCTCAAGCTGTGGGTGCGGCCGAGCGTGGAGAACCGTGGCATCGTCTTCCCCATTCCTGCTGCGGGCAGTAAGGATGCCAAGGGTTATCCCATCGGCAACGACGTGACCTCGGATGTTGCGGTGCGTCGCGCCATCAACTACGCCATCGACCGCAAGCTGCTGGCCGATCAACTGCTGGAAGGGCACGCCATCCCTGCCGATAGCGCGGTGGAAGGCTTGCCCTGGCTAAACAAAGCCACCGCCTTCAAGGACGGCGATGCCGCCCATGCCAACGCCCTGCTCGACGAGGCAGGCTGGAAGATGGGCAGTGACGGCATTCGCCACAAGGGCGACCTGCGCGCCGCCATTACCCTCTGGTACACCAGCGGTGACAGCACCCGCCGGGATCTGGCGGAAGCGGTGCGCGCCATGCTCAAACCCATTGGCCTTGAGGTGAGCCTCAAATCCGGCAGCTGGGAGCAGGTGGAGCGGGAGATGCACGCCAACCCGGTGCTGATGGGGTGGGGGAGTCTGGATCCCATGGAGCTCTATCACCACTACCAGAGCGGCTCCGGTGGCGTGGAGTTCTACAACCCGGGCTACTACAGCAACCCTGTGGTGGATGGCCACCTCAAGCAGGCGCTGGATGCCCCGAACTGGCAGGCTGCCGTGCCGTTCTGGCAGCAGGTGGAGTGGGATGGCAAGACCGGCGCCGGGGTACAGGGGGATGCCGCCTGGGCCTGGCTGCTCAATGTGCAGCATACCTATCTCGCCAACCGCTGCATCGATCTTGGCAAGGGGGCGCCGGAAATCCACGGTAGCTGGTCCCTGCTCAACAACCTGCAGGATTGGCGGTGGACGTGCCGTTAAGTTCGCCTTTGAGTCATTCAGGTTATCTGTTGTTAAAAGCCCTGCTGCGTCTGGCAGGGCTGTTATGTCTGGTCTCGGTCGCCACCTTTGTGCTGCTGAGTTACTCCCCCATCGACCCCATCAAGGCCTATATCGGCAACGATCTGCTCCATGTGCCGCCGGAGCAGTACGCCCGCATTGCCGCTCGCTGGGGGCTGGATCAACCGCTCTGGCTGCGCTACTGGCACTGGTTTAGCCAGGTGCTGCAGGGGGATCTCGGTTACTCCATGCTCTACAACGCACCTGTGGGTGAGGTAATTGGCCAGCGCTTTGCCGCCTCCTTCCTGCTGCTGGCTGGCGCTTGGCTGCTCTCCGGCTTTTTCGGGATTTTGCTGGGCCTCAGCGCCGGTCGCTATCTCAACCGCTGGCCCGATCGCTTTATTTGCCGCTTTGCTTACCTGCTAGCCTCCCTGCCCACCTTCTGGGTCGGCCTGTTGCTGCTCGCCCTGTTTGCGGTGCACTGGCCGCTACTGCCGGTCTGCTGCGCCTGGACGCCGGGGCTCGCTGCCGATGAGGCGGATTGGGTCATGCGGTTGCGTCATCTGCTGCTGCCGGTGACCACGCTCGCCCTGCTCGGGCTGGGCAATATTGCCCTGCATACCCGGGCGCGAGTGGCCGAGGTGCTGGAGAGTGACTTTATCCGCTACGCCCGCGCTCAGGGGGATGGCGGCTGGCCCATGCTGCGTTTTCATGTGCTGCGCCACGCCCTGACCCCGGCGCTCTGCCTGCAGTTTGCCTCCCTCGGCGAGCTGATTGGCGGCTCGCTGTTGGCGGAGAAGGTCTTCTCCTATCCGGGGCTCGGCCAGGCCACCGTGGATGCGGGGCTGCGGGGGGATATCCCCTTGCTGATGGGCATAGTGCTCTTCTGCACCCTGCTGGTCTTTATTGGCAACACGGTGGCCAGTTTGCTGCTGGCCAGCATCAATCGAGGCTGGGAGGGTGAGCATGCTGTTTAATCCGTTTCCCTCCATACTGCGGCTGGTTTTTGCCCTGCTCGGATTGGCGCTGCTGGCCACTTACGGCTGGAGCCTCTCTCATCAGGATGTGCCGATGGATCTGCTGGCGCGTCAGCAGCCCCCCTCGCTGGCCCACTGGTTCGGCACCGATCAGATGGGGCGGGATCTCTGGTTGCGGGCTTTTCAGGGCACCCTCACCAGTCTGGAGCTGGGGATCAGCACGGCGCTCTGTAGCGGGTTGCTGGCCATGGTGGCGGCCAGCGTGTCGCTCATTCACCCCAGATGTGATGCGGCGGTACGAATGGTGATCGACGCCATGCTGGCGCTGCCCCATATGCTGCTGCTGATCCTCATCTGCTTTACCGTGGGGGGCGGCATGCGCGGGGTGATCCTGGCGGTGGCACTGACCCACTGGCCCAAGCTGGCGCTCATTCTCTGCGCCGAGGCGCGGCGGATCGCCTGCAGCGACTATGTGGTGCTGGCCCGCTGTCAGGGGATGGGGGCGCTGCGTCGCTGGCGCATCCACCTGCTGCCGGGGCTGTTGCCCCAGTGGTTTATCGGCACCTTGCTGATGTTTCCCCATGCGGTGCTGCACAGTGCGGCCTTGAGCTTTCTCGGCTTTGGGCTGGCGGCCCACGAGGCCTCCCTTGGCCTGCTGCTGGCCGATGCCCTGCGTTATCTGGCTGGTGGCGGCTGGTGGCTGGCCCTCTTCCCAGGGCTGATGTTGTTGCTGCTGGTTCTGCTGTTTGATCAGGCTACCCGCGCCTTGCAACAGCTGTTGTGGCACAGGAGTGAACCATGCTGAGTTTTGATCAGGTGACCATAGAGGCGGCCCACTACTCCTGGCTGGGGCGGCGCAGCTGGCAGCCTTTGCTGACCGATATCAGCCTGCAACTGGCACCGGGGGAGATAGTGGCACTGGTGGGAGGGAGCGGCGAGGGCAAGAGCCTGCTGCTGCAAAGCGCTCTGACATTGCTGCCGGACAATCTGCGAATGCGCGGCAGCATCTCTCTCGATGGCACGCCTCTGTGCGATGCCGGTAGGGCCCGTCTGCGCGGCCACACCCTCTGCTATGTGCCACAGGGGGTAAGCGCCCTCAATCCGCTGCTGACGGTGGAGCGCCAGCTAGGCCGGGCGGCACGCCTCTGCGGCCAGAATGGTTCTCGCGAGCGGCTCGGCGAGCAACTGCTGCGCTACCAGCTGCCCGCGACCACCCTAGACAGATTCCCACGCCAGCTCTCCGGCGGCATGGCCAAGCGCATTCTGGCCTGCACTGCGGCGCTTGGCGGCGCCCGCTACATTCTGGCGGACGAGATCACCGCCTGGCTCGACGACGAGCTGGCCTGCCTGTTGCTCAGCCAGTTGCGCGAATTGGCCAATCAGGGCAGCGGTATCCTCTGGGTCACTCACGATCTGGCGCTGGCGGCCCGTTTTGCCGATCGCATCGTGGCGCTGCATCAGGGGCAGGTGAGCGATACCTTGAGCAGCCACCATCTGCGCCAGGGGCAGGGGAGCGAGATGCTCCGTGCCCACTGGCAGGCGCTGCCCGAGTTCAATTCGCTCTTTGCTGTGTCGGAGGTTTCCTGATGTTTGAAGTACGAGATCTCACCATCGCCCAAGGGGAACGCCCCCTCTGGCAGGGGCTATCGTTGGCAGTCAAAGCGGGCGAGCGGCTCGGCATCTCCGCCCCGAGCGGTTATGGCAAGACCACGCTGGGGCGGGTATTAGCCGGTTGGCAACCGGTTCGGGGAAGCGGGGAAATACTGCTGGATGGGCAGCCGGTGCCTGAGCCAGTGAAGGGGTATAACCCCATCCAGCTGGTGCCCCAGCACCCGGAACTCACTTTCAATCCCTATCGCACTACCGGCCAGGCGCTGTGGGATGTGTGGCGTCCCGATGAGACCATGCTGGCCCGTTTTATGGTCAAGCCCGAGTGGCTCAGTCGCAAACCCGGTCAGCTATCTGGCGGCGAGTTGGCCCGCATCGCGCTGCTGCGAGCCCTTGATCCCCGCACTCGTCTGCTTATTGCAGATGAGGTGACCGCTCAGCTGGACCCGCAAATCCAGCGCCATATTTGGTTGGAGTTGATGCGCGAGTGCGAACAGCGCGGGCTTGGTATCCTGATTTTTAGCCACCAACAGGCGCTGCTGCGCCAGATCTGCCATCGGGTGTTGCGCTTCGAACCTCACTGCGAACCAGTGGTTGGGGAGATGGCAGCCACTGCTGCCTGATAGCACCGGCAGGCGAGGTATTCACAGTCCCGCCCAGTTTTTCAAACTCTGCTGCTGCACCCGGCGATTGGCTTCGCGGATCTCCCCCTTGGCGCGCAGATCCGCCAGCGCAATGGGCAGTGCCGCGCGGATCTCGTCACTGTTCATCCCTGCCTTGAGGGCCGGGTGATAGGCCATCTTGAGTAGCACATAGTCGAGGCCGGTCAGAAAACTGTCGATGCTGTTGTCATTGAAGATGGAGGGGAACACCTTGTCCGAGTCGTTGGGTAGCCCCATCACCTGGGTGAACTCCTCCACCACGCAGTCGAGAAAACGCCCCTTGGCCCGGCTGTAGTCCACCGGAATGATGATGGTCGCACGGCTGATCTCGTGCTGCGGATTGGTGGCGAAGTTGGCAAGGCAGAGCCCCTCCTTGAGGGCGATGTTGACAGACGGGTCGTTCCCCATGGTGCGGTTGGCCCAGCTCTTCATCTTGCTGTAGTCGGTCATGATCAGGGTCAGATTGGGCTTTGTGGTCACCATGCTGATGGGGTGGCCGGTGATGCGGGCCAGATGGGCCGCCTGCACCTTCACCACCTCCGCTTGCAGCGGCTTGTCCCCCGACTCGTTGATGAGCTGCAACCGGATCGGTTGCTGCCAGCGGGCAAAACGGGTCTGCTTGGCTTCGCCATACTCCCGCTCCATGGCGATGGCCATAAAGCTTTCGACCAGATAGCTGTCGCTCTGCCAGCGCTCATCGGCCCGGGCGCTGTGGCCCGCGAGCAGAAGCAGCAGGGCCAGCAGCCCGCGTGATGCGCGCCCCACATTGGCAATAAATAGCCTGGTGCTAAAGGGGATAGCGGCAAATGACATGTTTCCTCCTTGAAACGGTTGTCAGCCTAGCGGCTGGCCTTGTCGATATCGCGCCAGGTGAGCCAGAGTCTGAGATCAAACTCCAGTTGATGATAGTCCGGCTCCATGTGCTGGCAGAGCTGATAGAAGCTCTTGTTGTGATCCTTCTCTTTGATGTGGGCCAGCTCGTGTACCACGATCATCTTCAGAAAAGGGGGCGGTGCCTCTTTGAACAGAGCGGCGATGCGGATCTCGTTCTTGGCCTTGAGCTTGTTGCCCTGGATCCGGCTGATATAGGTGTGCAGGCCGAGGGCATCCTTGATGACATTGATCTTGCCATCGAAGACCACCTTGGATAACGGCGCCGAACTCTTGAGGTAGCGGTTCTTCAGCTCCATGGTGTAGGCCAGCAGCGCCTTGTCACTCTGGACCTGATGGCTATCGGGATAGCGTTTGGCCAGCATATCTCCCAGCTTGCCTGCACTGATCAGTTGTTGTACCTGGGCTTTGAGGGGATCTGGATAGCCACCCAGATAAGTCAGTTCCGCCATGTCTATTACTCGTTACATCCAAAAGAGCGCCATTGTAGTGATCGCCGGCCCGCTTGCCTACTGCTGGCCGCCTGTGGCTAGCTTCCTGACCCTGTTCGACAGGCATAAAAAAATCCGAAACCCTGCAACAGGTTTCGGATTTTTCATTGTTGGGGATCGGTCAATGGCGCCTTAACTGGCCGCCATCATCGACGATCCCGCTTTGAACAAGAGGGTGAACCCTTATTCGCAAGAGACCTGCATCACCTTGATGGCCAGACCACCACGGGATGTTTCACGGTACTTGGAGTCCATGTCCTTGCCGGTGATGTACATGGTTTCGATGACCTTGTCCAGTGATACACGTGGCTTGGAGGTACGACGCAGGGCCATGCGGGAGGCGTTGACCGCCTTCATGGCTGCAATGGCGTTACGCTCGATGCAAGGCACCTGTACCTGACCGGCAACCGGATCACACGTCAGAC
Source organism: Aeromonas sp. EERV15 (assembly GCF_900079845.1). NCBI lineage: Bacteria > Pseudomonadati > Pseudomonadota > Gammaproteobacteria > Aeromonadales > Aeromonadaceae > Aeromonas > Aeromonas sp. EERV15. Next base: position 50,324 of record NZ_FKKY02000014.1, read on the forward strand.
CCAAGTTATGCTCCATGCCGATCTCGGCGGCTTCACAGACGTGCTCAGGGCTACCGCCCATCAGCTCGGTCAGACCGGCAGCGGCCATTGAGCAGGATACGCCCACTTCACCCTGGCAACCCACTTCGGCACCGGAGATGGAAGCATTCATCTTGTAGAGAATACCGACGGCACCGGCAGCCAGATAGAAACGGGTGTACTCATCACGGCCAACCGGCTGGATAAACTTGTCGTAGTAGGCCAGTACGGCCGGGATGATGCCGGCGGCACCGTTGGTCGGTGCAGTGACCACACGGCCACCGGCCGCGTTCTCTTCACTCACGGCCAGCGCGAACATGTTGACCCAGTCAATGATGTTCATCGGATCGTTGGAGAGATTCTCGTTGGTGCTGAGCTGACGGAACAGCGGGGCAGCACGGCGGGGAACCCGCAGCGGGCCGGCCAGTACACCTTCGGTGCGGCAGCCGCGCTCGATCCCTTCACGCATGGTGTTCCAGATCTTGCCGAACTTCTTGTAGATCTCTTCCGGGGTATTGAAGCACTTCTCGTTCTCCAGCATCAGGGCGGAGATGGAGAGACCGGTCTGGCTGCTGTGGGCAATCAGTTCGGCTGCGCTCTTGAACGGATAGCGGACCGACATGTCGCCGCTGTCTGCTTTGCCAAAGTTCTCTTCGTCAACGATGAAACCACCGCCGATGGAGTAATAGGTCTTGCTGTAAACCGCTTCATCTTCAATGAAAGCAGTCAGCTTCATGCCATTTTCGTGCAGCGGCAGGGCTTCGTCATGGAACACCATGGCATTGCGCGGAAAGCTGACGGTGTGGCAGTGCAGACCGATCGGCAGACGCTCGGTCTGCTCGACGCGAGAGATAAACTCGGGGATCGCATCGATATCGACGTTTTCCGGCAAGTTGCCTGCCAGACCCATGATGATAGCGGTGTCGGTGTGGTGGCCTTTACCGGTCCAGGAGAGGGAGCCGTAAACATCCACTTTGATGCGGGTGATCTCGCGGATTTTGCCGCCTGCGCGCAGCTCGTCAACAAACTGCTTGGCCGCTTTCATCGGGCCAACTGTGTGGGAAGAAGAGGGGCCTACACCGATTTTGAAGATATCAAAAACGCTGATCATGTCACAATTACCTCAGGGTAGAAGGGGGCGGCATGCCCACTCACAGAAATTTGGAAGATCCATGGGACGCGCTTGTCAGCGCAGGTCACAGAACCAGATAACCGTAGTGTAACGGCTCAAGACCTAAAAAAAGTTGAAATAGATCTATTTTTGTTGAATCTGAGGCGGGATTATAAAATTAATTTTGTTGCTTATCCATTTTGTTAAGCGTTTACCCATAAAAATACCCGGCGATGCCGGGCATTTAGGAACCAAATGGAGTCAGTTTCTGTTTTTTAACATTCAGTAATGTTAACTGCCAGGCCACCGCGGGCGGTCTCCTTGTATTTGGTCTTCATGTCGTTGCCGGTCTCCCACATGGTTTTGATCACCTTATCCAGCGATACCTTGTGCTCGCCGGTGCCGCGCAGGGCGAGGCGGGCGGCATTGATCGCCTTGACTGCCCCCATGGCGTTACGCTCGATGCAGGGCACCTGTACCAGCCCGCCGATGGGATCGCAGGTGAGGCCAAGATTGTGCTCCATGCCGATCTCGGCGGCGTTCTCGACCATCGCCGGACTGCCGCCAAACAGCTCGGTGAGTGCCCCGGCGGCCATGGAGCAGGCGACCCCGACCTCACCCTGACAGCCCACTTCCGCCCCCGATAGCGAGGCGTTCTTCTTATATAAGATGCCGATGGCGGCTGCGGTGAGGAAGTAGCGTACCAGCATCTCGTCATCCACCTTGTGGACGAAACGATCGTAGTAGTGCAGTACCGCAGGAATGATCCCGGCCGCCCCATTGGTGGGGGCGGTGACCACCCGGCCACCGGCGGCGTTCTCTTCATTGACCGCGAGGGCAAACAGATCGACCCACTCCATCACCATCAGCGGATCCTTGTTGAAGTTGGTCTCGCAGCTGAGCTGGCGGAACAACCCCGGCGCGCGGCGTAGCACTTTGAGGCCGCCCGGCAGCACCCCTTCGCTTTTGCAGCCCCGCTCGACGCAGCCTTGCATCGCTTGCCAGATCTTGCGCAACCCTGTTTTTATCTGTTCATCACTGCGAAATACCCGTTCGTTAGCCAGGATCAGACCAGAAATAGAGAGGCCGCTCTCCTGGCAGTGGGCGAGCAGTTGGGCCCCGCTGTCAAACGGGTAGGGGACCGGGTGCTCGGCATCTGTTTTGATGGCTTCTTCCTTGGCGGTGGCGAAGTGGCTCTCTTCAATGATGAAGCCGCCCCCGATGGAGTAGTAGGTCTGGCTAAACAGCAGGACGTTGTCGGCGGCAAAGGCGCGCAGGGTCATGCCGTTGGTGTGCGCCGCCAGCGTCTTGCGGCGGTTGAAGATGATGGCCCCGCTGCGGGGGAAGTGGCTCGGCTGTTCACCGGCCAGTAGCAGGCTTTGTTCTTTATCCACCTTGGCCAGCAGATCCGGAATAGCATCGATATCGACCGATTCCGGTTCAAAACCGGCCAGTCCCAGAATGATTGCCTTGCCGGTCGCATGCCCTTTTCCGGTCTGGCCCAACGAGCCGTAGCACTCCACTTCGACCCGCGCAGTGTGTGGCAGCTGACCTTGCTGGCGGAGCAGTTGGACGAAGGCATAAGAGGCCCGCATAGGACCGACGGTATGGGAAGAGGAGGGGCCAATGCCGATGGAAAACAGGTCAAATACGCTGATCATGACATCAATCCGGTGATGGTTTATGTCTGTTTATTCTAGGATTTTTGCCGTAGATAGAAAGAGGGGAGATGCAGTGCTGTGACATGGGCACAGATAAAGTGGTGACGGCATGTTCATCCAGGTTGAAGGGGACTTGCCCCTTCAACCTGCGGGATCAGTCGAGAAATTCGCACAGATAGGCGGTGGGGGTTTTCACTTCCAGTTTGAAGGAGGAGTGGCCCGCTACCAGGAAGGATTCACCCTGGTGATAGGTGTGCCACTTATCTTCATCAGCCAGCTGAATGGTGAGTGCGCCTTTGATCACTGTCATCCGCTCGGGGGCGGCGGTGTTGAACAGGTAGTCACCGGCGTTCATCACCCCAACGGTAGATTTTTCGCCTTTTTGTTCGAAACCGATGGATTTTACATTTCCGTCAAAATATTCGTTAACTTTCAGCATCTTTACATCCCTGTGTGTACGTTTGTGCAGCCAAGCTAGCACAATCTTTTGCCAGTTGTCATGGGGGGATGGGCTAAAAATCACCGTGGCCGCGTTGAATCTTTACTTTTTAGCAAACTTATTAATAGTTAAGGTTAACGACTTGCTGATTTAAAACAGCTATTAAATGTGAGATAACACGTGCAAATAGGGGAATGAGCCGATGCTCATTCCCCTATTTGGTTTATTGCACTGGGAAAGTGTGAATTTTGCTACATAAAGGAACATATTGTGTTAACTAAAGGACTCATTAAAAACATCGGCTTCCAGGTTGTGGTGGCCATGGTCTTGGGCGCAGTGGTCGGCGCCTTCATGGGTGAGCAGGCCACTGTGTTTGCACCGCTCGGTACCCTGTTTATCCAGCTGATCAAGATGCTGGTGATCCCGCTGGTGGCGGTTGCCATCCTCTCCGGCGCAGCCAATCTGGGTGCTAGCCCGGCTGCTGGCAAGATCGGTGCAGCCACCCTGGCCTTCTTCCTCGGCACGTCAGCACTGGCTGTGCTGCTGGCGCTGGTGATGGGGCAGATCTTCAAACCCGGTGTCGGGGTCGATTTCGGTTCAGCCTCCGCCATGTTTAGCGGTGACTACGCCGATAAAGGGGCGTTGCCGGATGCGGTTGCCACCCTGCTTGGCATGATCCCCACCAACGTGTTCCAGTCGCTCAACGAGGCAAACATCCTGCAGATCCTGGTGTTCTGCATGTTCCTCGGCATTGCGCTGGCCAAACAGCCGCGCGAACGCGCCAAGCCGCTGGTCGATGGGCTCAATACCCTGGTGGATGCCTTCGTCTGGATGATCAACAAGGTGATGATCATCGCGCCGCTCGGGGTGTTTGGTCTGATGGCCGAAGCCATCGGTACCTATGGCTTCGACGTGCTGACGCTGGTGCTCAAGCTGTTCGTGGTTTATGTGGCTGCGATCCTCATCTTCGGCTTTGTGGTCTATCCGCTGCTGGTGATGGCGTTTTCCAATACGCCGGTGATGAAGTACCTCTCTGCCATGAAGAAGCCGCAGATCGTGGCCTTCTCCACCGCCTCTTCCATGGCGACCCTGCCGGTCAACATGGAGACCTGCGAGCATGATCTGAAAGTGACCAACGCGACCGCCTCCTTCGTGCTGCCGCTGGGGGCCACCATCAACATGAGCGGTAACGCCATCTATTACGGTCTGGTCGCCATCTTCTTTGCGCAGGTTTACAACATCGACCTGAGTGTCGGTGCCTGGGCTGCCATCATAGTGACCTCCACCCTGGGGGCGATCGGTCAGGCCGGTGTACCGGGCCCAAGCTTCCTGGTGGTTGCCGTGCTGCTGGCGGCCGGGATCCCCATTGAAGGGCTGCCGCTGCTGTTTGCGCTGGATCGTCTGTTTGACATGATCCGCACCTCCCTCAATATCACCGGTGATGCGGCATGTGCTGTCATTGTTGACCGCTTTAGCCCGGAATATGACCCACAGCGTTGGAACAAGGCATAACAGCGTTGAGTTGAACTAAAACAGCGCTGAGATAAACAGCTTTGAGCTGAAACTGTGTGACGCGAGCCCCTGCCATGATGGTGGGGGCTTTTTTATATCTGCCGGACAGGTATCAGGGGGCAAGCGTGAGCAAGGTGCGGCTGGGGGGGCTGAATGGCAGGCAACAAAAAGGGGAGCTTGGCTCCCCTCGGATATGATCTGCTGCTGGTTAAACCATCCTGGTTACACCCTTGTGGCGAAAGAAGCAGCGTCAACGTACAGAAATCATATCTATGTTGGCTATCACGACAGTGCTGTTGAAAAGCGCCAGTTAGTGGCGATAAAACAGGCATGTCTGACAGGGATGTTCCGGATTGATGTCTCTCTATCCGGCTCAGAACTGTGACAGTGAGGGCAGAGAGACAGCAACCAGGGTAAAAAACACCGTAAAGACGGCAGTAACAACAAATTCTTTCATTTTCTTCTACCCAGATTGTTGGTTGATGCAGTCAAGATACCATAACCAGCCCTTAAAACAAGCGTATTGTTGTTTAAATGGGTGTTTTGGTGGTCGCCGGAGGCGAACGGTCTGTTTTTGTCATCTTGTGCTGTTTTTATCTACCATTTGGCTTAGTGGCGTTTTTTCAATCAACTGGTTTGTATAAATGCATTATAAATCAGTATGTTGTGTTTTTGGTGAGGATGCTTTCAATGGGGTTTATGTGGCTCCATCTTTATTTTTGGTAAATTAACACAGCTATTATGGCGCTGGATGGGTGATGAAAACTGTCGCAATCATGCTGTTGACCATTTCTGGCTAAGATAACCCCGCCAAAAAAAGTAACCACTGGTAATGATGACCGCAAATCGGGGGCGGCTTGCACGACATGCCTCTGGTTGAGCCGCCAAGTCACTGTAATCCCGCTGTCATATGGACAATGGGTGGTGGACAGTCTGCTATCGGGCATTGAGAGGTCTATGTGATCGTCAACCATCAAGAGGGGCCGCCGGAGCCCGTCGTCATTGATATGGGTTGGATGCAGGGGGATAGTTGCGGCGGATGTGTGTGTTGTAACTGCAGCGGCATGCCCATATTCCCTGATTGGGCCAAGGGGGAGAGCAGAGACAATGCAGGGGAGGATGAGCGCGCTTCCCGTGCGCAGGGTTGCGAAATAGGAGCAGGATGATGGCGGCACGTTGCCAGAGAGGCCGTTAGCCGTTCCGGGCGATGGATGAGCAGCCATGCTGGCGCTATGGCTGGTTGCTTCAAATAGAAAAAACCCTCCAGCGGAGGGTTTTTGCATTACCAAGCTATCTAAACGGCAGTCGCTTAGAACAGGGTGGTAGAGAGATCGTAGAGTTCCTGATTGAACGGACGCTTCAGATTCTCGATGCAGTCGATGATGTCGTGATGCACCATGACGTTACCCTGAATACCGACGCAGCGACCACCCTGGCCAGCCAGCAGTTGCTCAACAGCGAAGGCGCCCATACGGCTGGACATGATGCGGTCACGAGCAGTCGGGGCCCCGCCACGCTGGATATGGCCCAAAATGGTGGCGCGGGTTTCACGACCGGTCAGCGCTTCAATGTCCTTGGCCAGCACATTGACGTCGGTGACGTGCTCACAGATGGTGATGATGGCGTGACGCTTGCCTTTGGCTTCGCCTTCCTTGATCTGTTGCAGCAGCTTCTCTTTGTCGAAGGCCACTTCCGGCACGATCACGTACTCGGCACCGCCAGCAACGGCTGCAGACATGGCCAGATCGCCACAGTGGCGGCCCATGATCTCGACCACGGAGATGCGGTGGTGGGAGCTGCAGGTGTCGCGCAGACGGTCGATGGCGTCAACAACCACGTTCAGTGCAGTATCAAAGCCGATGGTGAAGTCGGTACCGGCGATGTCGTTGTCGATGGTGCCCGGCAGGCCGATGCAGGGGAAACCCTCTTCAGTCAGCTTCTTGGCACCCATGTAGGAGCCGTCACCGCCAATCACCACCAGCGCATCGATGCCATGCTTTTTCAGGTTCTGGATAGCTTCGGCACGTACCGCCGGATCTTTAAAGGCAGGGAAACGGGCAGAACCGAGGAAAGTACCACCACGGTTTACCACGTCGGAGACGCTGTGGCGCTCCAGCTTGACGATGCGATCCTGGTGCAGGCCGAGGTAGCCATCATAAATACCGTAAACTTCCAGGCCATGATGCAAACCGGCGCGAACCACGGCGCGAATAGCTGCGTTCATACCCGGTGCGTCGCCACCACTGGTCAAAACACCAATACGTTTGATTTGTTTGGTCATGAGTGCCTCTGGATCTGAGTTGTCAAATACGAATGTTGAAATAGACAAGCCACTTTTACTATATCGGCTTTCCTATGGAATGCGGGGTGACCATAGGAAAAGCGATATAGAGAGGGGACGAGCCCCTCTCTTATTAGTAATCGAGGATTACTGGGCTGCGCCCGCGATGATCTGGGAGAAGTCGTCCACTTTCAGGGACGCACCACCGACCAGGCCACCGTCGATGTCCGGCTGACCGAACAGGTCTGCAGCAGTAGCGCCAGTGACGGAACCGCCGTACAGAACCTGTACTTTGGCAGCGATAGCAGCGTCAAAACCGGCCAGATACTGACGGATGTGCGCGTGAACGGACTGAGCGATCTCCGGAGTGGCAGTCTTGCCAGTACCGATGGCCCATACCGGCTCATATGCAACAACGGCGTTGCTGAAAGAGGCGATGCCGCAACGGTCGATAACGGCTTTCAGCTGGGTCTCAACCACGTTCTTGGTCACACCGGCTTCGAACTGCTCCAGAGTTTCACCGATGCACAGAACTGGCACCAGGCCACCTTTCTGGATCGCTTCGTACTTGGCAGCAACCACGTCGTCGGTCTCTGCGTGCAGGGTACGACGCTCGCTGTGGCCGACCAGGGAGTAGGTGCAACCGAACGCTTTCAGCATGGAGGGGGCGTTTTCGCCGGTGAAGGCGCCAGACTCGTGAAGGTCAGCGTTCTGGGCACCGTAAGCAATTTTGCTGTCAGCGGTCAGCTGCTCAACCAGACCCAAAAAGATAACCGGCGGGCAGACGGCGACTTGCACAGAAGGATGAGCGGCAGCAGCCGGGGTCAGTCCTTTGATCAGAGCTTCAACAGAAGCTTTGGTGCCGTTCAGTTTCCAGTTACCCATTACCAGGTGCTGTCTCATCTTGTATATCTCCTAGGCATTTGATTGCGCGACATTATATGAATTGAACCGAGCCCAAGATAGCTGACCCGGCGGCAAATGACGTAATTTTTTTTCGCTTTCCTGATCCAAATCAGAAATGAAACGCTTGATCGCTCATTCGTTAACCTGCCCTCGCAAGCGGGCCCACCATACTCCAATCCATTCGTGGATGGCAGCCTCGGAATACATCAGATAACGCCCTTTGGGTAAATAGCTGTAGAGCGGCTGTGCTACCTGGCTCTGCTTGGCGGTGTAGTCGGTGGGGGCTGGCACGGCATTGAGTCCCTGGCTCTGATAAAGTGCCATGGCGCGGGGCAGGTGAGTGGCCGAACTCACCAGTGCCACCTCTTTGCCCTTGAGATGGGCACTGATGCTGACCGCTTCGTCATGGGTGTCTTTGTTGTTTTCAAACAACGTCATTCGCGCGCGGGGGATGCCGAGGCTCATCGCCATCCGGGCGTTGACCTCGGCGTTGGAGAGAGGATCCCCCGACACATAACCCGAAAAGACCAGCTCCGCTTCGGGATAGGCCTGGGCGAGGCGTACCCCTTCGAGGGTGCGGGCCAGGGCGATATTGTTCTGCCAGGAGCGCTCGGGCACCGCCGGATCGCTGACATGGCCGTTGCCAAGCACCACGATCGCCTCGATCTTGGGATGCTGGCTCACCTCGAACGGTGGGAAGGTCTGCTCCAGCCCTCTGGCCAGTTCATAGCTCACCGGTCGCATCCCCATCACGGTGACAATCAGCAGTGACAAGGTGGCCAGCAGCTTGCCGGTTTTTTGGAAACGGGTGAACCAGAGCAGCAGCAGGGCGAGCAGCAGCAGGGAGAGAGAGAAGGGGAGTGGCATCAGCAGTTGGCCTAGCCATTTTTTGACCACAAACAGGTTGAGCTCAAACACGAGTCACACTTCCTTGAGTTTTCAGCAAATTCGGGATGTGACAGAATACCCTTCTTTTTCGTCATGCCCAATGCAGCGGCTAAAGTTGAGTGTTTTTGAAGCAAGATCAAAGTTTTGACGGCCGCACCGACAAGTTCGCCCGTAACATTTATGACTCCACCAAGGGGCGCATTCGCACCACCATCGTCTGGAGTGACATCGAAGCCTGCCTGGCCCGGCTTGGCAATCGACCGCTGCGCATCCTCGATGCGGGGGGCGGTTTTGGCTATTTTGCCCAGAAGCTGGCGGCCATGGGCCATCAGGTGGAGCTGTGCGATCTCTCTGCCGACATGCTGGAGCTGGCTCGCAGCCAGATCGTCGAAAAGGGGCTGCAAGACAGAATTCGTCTCATCCATTGCCCCATTCAGGATCTCAAGGCCCATGTGACCGGCACCTTTGATCTGGTGCTCTGCCATGCGGTGCTGGAGTGGCTCGCCGAGCCGCGCCAGACCCTGCTAGGTCTGTTCCCTTTCGTCAAGGCAGGGGGCATACTGTCGCTGCTTTTTTACAACCGCCATGGCTTGCTGTTTCAGAGTCTGGTGGTGGGCAATTTTGACTATGTGCGACTTGGCCTGCGCAAGAAGCGTCAACTTCCGTTGACCCCCACCAATCCCCAGTTGCCGGAGCAGGTCTATGACTGGATCGGGCGAGGGGGGCTCAAGATCATCGGCAAGACCGGGGTGCGGGTGATCCACGACTATATGCGTAACCGGCAGGATCAGAGCGAGAAGTTCGACGATCTGCTGGCCATGGAGCAGCAATATTGCCGTCAGGAGCCGTTTGTCGGACTGGGGCGCTATATCCATGTGATGGCGCAGAAACCGGCCAGCTGATGCCCTGAATAACGTGATTTTTTTGATGCTACCGGATGTAGCCGCGCGCAAGTTTGTGCGCTCAATTACAACAACGAGATGACAACGTCATGATGAGTACATCCCGTGCCCTGCCCGAGCGTTCTTTGCCGGAGATAGTAGGGTGGGTCAGGCAGGAGGGGTTGGCGCTGAGCCTGCCTACCGACCGGCTGGCTTTTCTGATTGCAATCAAGACACTGTCCGAAGATGAGTCGGACTTGTCGGAAGCGGCGCTGCACGATGCCTTTGGCTATGTCAGCAACGCGTTTGGCCAGATGGACGAGACCCTCACCGGTCGCGCCAACAATGCCATCAACGATCTTATTCGCCAGCAGATGCTGTCGCGCTTCAACACCGACATGGTGGCGGGGGAGAGCCTCTATCGCCTGTCGCGCCTTGGGGTCAGCATCGTTGACTTCTTTCTCGATCAGCGTCCGGTTGATTCCATCAAGCTCTCCATTTTGCTCGAGCACTTGGCGGCCGAACTCGACACTGCCCGCAAGGCGGCGCTTGAGACCAACACCCGCGAGCAGTGGGATGCGGAGGTGCTGCCACGGCTCACCTTTTCGCTGGAAGAGACCCTGGGGCGCATCGATCTGACCCAGCGCGCCATGGATGAGCAGCAGAATCAGGTCAAGAGCGAGATCGCGGCCCTGCTGACCCAGAACTGGGTCGATGCCATTCACAGCTGCGAAAAACTGCTGCACGAGACCGGTCAGACCCTGCGCGAACTGCAAGACACCCTGGACGCCGCCGGTCATCGCCTGCAGGCGGGGCTGCTCAACATTCAGGAAGCGGCGCAAGGGCGCGACGATCTGTTCCACGTCGAGGAGTTGACTCACGCTTTGCAGGGGCGCCTTGACGTCATCACCAGCTGGGGCCAGCAGTGCATCGAGCTCTGGTCCCGTTATGACCGTCACGTCCACAAATTTATCCGCAACGCCATCGACATGGACAAGAACCGTGCCTTCAGCCAGCGGCTGCGCGACTCCATCCGCAATTTCGAGCAGCACAACTGGCTGCTGCGCATTGCCGAGGAGCCCCGTCTGCTGGAGCTGCGGGACGAAACCATCGCCATCCATGACGAGGAGGTGACAGGTGAGGTGCCCCTCGAGATGGAGTACATGGAGATGGTGGATATTAACCAGGAGCTGGCGGAGCGCATCGAACGTTATCTGGCCCGCTATCCCGAGCAGGGCCAGCAGCTGGATTTGGCCGATGTGCTGCGGGAATACCTGCTGGACTACCCGGCTCACGCCCATTTCGATGTGGCGCGCCTTCTGATCGACCAGGCTGTGCGCCTGGGCCATGCCAGCGGCGAGCGCGATCTGCACCGCCAACCCGCATGGAAACCCATTAACCAAGCTGGATCCAAGGTTCAGGCCTATGTCATTGATCAATACTGAGTTTCCCTTGCCGCTGCGACTCGCAGAGGCGATTGCCAACCCCTTGTTTCCGCGCATCGACACCGCCTTGCGCTCCGGCCGTCACATCACTGCCGACGATTTCGAACCCCATTCGGCACTGGTGGAGTACCACAACGAGCTGGAGATCTTCTACGGCCGTTATCAGGTTGAACTGATCAAGGCGCCGGAAGGCTTCTTCTACCTGCGTCCGCGCCCCAGCGCCGACATCGGCACCACGGTTTTGTCTGAGCTCGATATGCTGGTGGGTAAGGTGCTCTGCTACCTCTACCTGAGCCCGGATCGCTTGGCCTCGGAAGGGGTGTTCACCATGGGTGAGCTGCAAGAAGAGGTGTTGAGCCTGGCTGACGAGAAGCAGCTGCTGCGGATGGTCAACAGCCGCTCCGGCGGTACCGATCTCGACAAGAAGAAACTCTTGGAGAAGATCCGTACCTCCATGCGCCGCCTGCGTCGCCTTGGCATGATCACCGCCCTTGGCAACAGTGACAAATTCCGGGTCAACGAATCGGTATTCCGCTTTGCCGCCGACGTGCGCTCCGACGAAGATCCGCGCGCCGTGCAGCTGCGGATGATCCAGGAAGGGGAAGCCATCTTCCACGACGACGAGATGCCGAGCAGCGATTCGCTGTTTGACGATATCGAAGCGGATCTTGATGAAGAACAGCTTGAACTGGAGGTAGAAGATGACCTGCAGCGTTAATTTACCGGTACTGATGAAGCCCCTTGGTGTGATGGAGAGTGTGGCGTGAGAGGAAAATTCAAATCCCTGACCATGGTCAACTGGAACGGCTTCTTCGCCCGAACCTTCGATCTCGACCAGCTGGTCACCACTCTCTCTGGCGGCAACGGCGCGGGCAAGTCCACCACCATGGCGGCCTTTATTGCGGCGCTCATTCCCGACCAGTCTCTGCTCCACTTCCGCAATACCACGGAAGCGGGCTCCAGCAGCGCCTCCCGTGACAAGGGGCTCTACGGCAAGCTGCAGCGCGGCCACTGCTATTCGCTGTTGGAAGTGATGAACAGCCGCGAACAGCGGATCTGGGTCGGCGTCCACTTGGAGCAAGTGGCCAACCGCGACAACAAGGTCAACATCACCCCGTTCGCGCTGGTGGATGTGCCGGAGCAGCTGCAACCCACCGATCTGCTGTTGGAAAAACTCGATGACGGCAAGGGCCGGGTGCGCGCCTTTACCGATCTGAAAGGGGCCGCCGCCGAGCTGGGGGCCATGAAGGTCGCCAAGTTCAATACGGTGACCGACTACCACAACTTTATGTTCGAGTTCGGCATTACCCCGAAGAAGTTGCGCGACCAGAAGGATCGCGGCAAGTTCTATCGCCTGATCGAAGCCTCTCTCTACGGTGGCATCTCCTCGTCCATCAGCCGTTCCCTGCGTGAATACCTGCTGCCGGAGAACTCCGGGGTGCGCAAGGCGTTTCAGGACATGGAGGCGGCCATCTATGAAAACCGCCGCACCCTGGAAGCCATTAAAGAGACCCAGGGTCAGCGGGATCTGTTCAAAAACCTGATCACCGAGACCACCCACTATGTGGCGGCGGACTATGTGCGCAACGCTGCCGAAAAGAGCCGTCTCTCCGAGCTGGCCCTCAAGGCGCGTCAGGAGCTGGCGGAGAAACGCCGTATCTTGGCCGAAGAGCGCCAGCGAGCCATCTATCTGGCCGACGAGGTGGAGCAGCTTACCAACCGCGAGAAATTGCTGACTGCTGAGGCTGAGTCTGCCGCCGATCACTTGGCAAAAGTGTTGGCTGCGGTGGCGCTGCAAAAGAAGATCGAGATGTACCGCGCCGATCTGGCGGATCTGTGCGACAAGCTGGAGCAACAACAAGCGATCGTCGAGGAGATCCACAGTCAGCTGCTGGAGGTGGAAGAGTGCAAGGAGCTGGCGCAGGCCGAAGTAGACAGCCTCAAGACCCAGCTGGCCGACTACCAGCAGGCGCTTGATATTCAGCAGACCCGCGCCATCCAGTACCGTCAGGCGGTGCAGGCGCTGGAGACTGCCCGCGAGCAGTGCGAGCTGCCGGGGCTGACCGCCGAACAGGCGAGCGACACCCTGCACCAGTTCCGCGCCGCCGAGCAGAGCCTCACCAGCCGGGTATTGGGCGCCGAGCAGCAGTTGGCGCTGGCCAAGGCGGCAGTGGCCGAGCACGAAGCGGCGCTGGCGCTGCTTTTGAGCATCGCACCCGAGACAGTGCGTGAGGCCGCCTGGCCTACCGCGCAGGCGCTGCTCAAGCGTCACATCGAAGACAAGGCCCGCATTGCCCAGGGGCAGGGGCTGCGCGCCGCGCTGGCTCGCCTCGAGAAAGAGAGTGAAAGCCAGCAGGCGCTGTTCAAATTGCGCGACGAGCTGCAGCAGGCCTCTGGTCAGCTGATCGCCAGCCAGGACGAGCTGGAGATCTTCCTCGAAGCCCAGCGCACCCGTCAGGAAGAGCTGGCCGAGCAACAGGCGGAGGTGAACCAGCGCCGCGCCAGCCTCGAGCATCAGGGCGCCCAGCTGGGACGCGATATTGCGGAGCTGACCAAGCTGGCCCCGCGCTGGCTCAAATCCTTTGAAAAGCTCGAACAGCTGCGCGAGCAGAGCGGTCTGCCGCTGGCCACCGCCGAAGCGCTCTCTGCCGGCATGCAGAGCGTGCTCGACAAGGAGCGCGAGTTCGAGCAGGAGAGCAACCGCATCGCGGCGCAGAAACAGGCGCTGGAGCTGCAAATTCGCAACCTGCAACTGGGGGCTGGCGAGGCAGATCCGCGCCTTGCTCGCATCGCCGAGCAGGTGGGGGGCGTGCTGCTCTCCGATGTCTATGACGACATATCCATCGACGATGCCCCTTACTACTCCGCGCTCTACGGCCCGGCTCGCAGCGCCCTGGTGGTGCTCGATCTTGAGGGCGCCATCGAGCGGCTGAAAAAGCTGGAAGATTGCCCAGAGGATATCTACCTCATTCAGGGCAACCCCGACTCCTTTGACGAGGATCTGGTAGAGGCCGACGAGCTGGGGGATGCCGTGCTGGTGCGTACCAGCAAGCGTCAGGTGCGCTTCTCCCGCTACCCCGAGCTGCCGCTGTTTGGTCGCGCCGCCCGTGAAAAACGCATTGAGCAGCTCGATCTTGAGCGCGAAGGGCTCATCGAGGGTTACGCCAAGGCCGCCTTCGAGCAGCAGAAGTATCACCGTCTCTACGGGCATTTTCGCGACTTTATCGGCCAGCATCTGGATATCGCCTTCCGCCCCGACCCCGAAGCCGAGGTGCAGGCCAAGCAGGCCGAACTGCGGGGATTGCAGGGTGCCATCGCCGGGTGTGAAAAGCAGCTGGCCGAGGCCAAAGCGGCCGCCGCCCAGCTGACCCGCCATATCCAGCTGGTGCAGGGGATGCTGCCCTTTGCCCACCTGTTTGCCGAGACAGATCTGGCGGTCCGCCTCGAAGCGGCTCACACCGATGTGGAAGCGCTGAAACAGGCCGAAGCCTTTATCGCTAAGCACGGCAAGGCGCTGGAGAAGCTCGAGACAGTGGTGCAGGTGCTGCGTCAGGATCCGCAAGATCTGGCCGCCCTGCAGGCTGCCTATGATGAGGTAAGCGACTTGCTGGCCGAGCAGAAGCGCCGTTGCTACGCCCTCGATCAGCTGGTGGCCCGCCTGCCGCACTTTGCCTATCAGGATGCGCAAGACCTGCTTGGCAAGGCCTCCGAGATGAGCGAGCGACTCAAAGAGAAGCTCAAGGCGGCCGAGCTGGCGGCCCGCACCGCCGGCGAGCAGCACAAGCAGATTGCCCAGCGTCACACCGAGGCGTTGCAACTGCGCACCGCCCTTGATTCCAGCGCCTCGGCCAAGCGCCAGACCCTGACCGAGTTCGAGCAGGAGCTGGCGGCCATGGGGCTGACCCTCTCTGACGATATGGAAGAGAAGTCCCGCGCCCACAAGAAAGAGATTGAAGAGCTGCTGATCCGCACCCGTTCCCGTCGCACCAGCGCCGAGGCCCAGCTGCAGGTGACCAAGCGCGAGATCGAATCCCTCGGTGGTCGTCTCACGCTCGAAGGCAAGGATTACTTCAGCGCCCGTAAATCTCTGGTAGGCCACAAGGCGAGCTGGTCGCGGGTGGTGCGTTTGGCGCGGGAGACCGACGTCGAGAAGCGCCTCAACAAGCGCGAGCTGGCTTATCTCGACAGCGACGAGCTGCGCTCCATGTCGGACAAGGCCCTCGGCGCCCTGCGGGTGGCGGTGGCCCACGACGAGGCCCTGCGCGATGCGCTGCGTCTCTCTGAGGGCAACCGCAGCACCGAGCAGAAGGTCGCCTTCTACGTGCAGGTCTACCGTTACCTTAAAGATCGCATCCGCAACGACATCATCCGCTCCGATGATCCGGTGGAGGCCATCGAGGAGATGGAGATCGAGCTGGCCCGTCTCGCTGACGAGCTCAAGCAGCGGGAAACCCATCTGTCGCTCTCCTCTCACGAGGTGGCGGCCAAGATCACCAACATCATCCGCCGCGAGCAGAACCGCATCCGGGTGCTCAACCAGGGCTTGCAAAACATCGCCTTCGGTCTGGTGCGCGGGGTGCGCCTCAACGTCAATATCCGCGAGGCCCACACCCGTCTGCTGACGGCGCTGGCCGATCAAACAGCCATGCACAACGATCTGTTCGCCGACAAGGAGCTGAGCTTCTCCGAGGCGATGGCCAAGCTGTTCCAGCGTCTGAACCCGCAGATCGAGCAGGGGGATCGCAGCTATCAGGTGATGGGCGACGTGCTGCTCGACTATCGCAACTATCTGGAGCTGGAGATCGAGGTGCAGCGCGGCGCCGATGGCTGGCTGCGTGCCGAGAGCGGTGCGCTCTCCACCGGTGAGGCGATCGGTACCGGTCAGGCCATCCTCTTGATGGTACTGATCAGCTGGGAGGAGGAGTCCCGCCGTCTGCGCGGCAAGGATATCGCCCCCTGCCGTCTGTTGTTCCTCGACGAAGCGGCCCGTCTGGATGGCAAATCCATCGCCACCCTGTTCGAGCTGTGCGAGCGGCAGGATATGCAGCTGCTTATCGCGGCGCCCGAGAACATCAGCCCCGAGAAGGGCACCACCTACAAGCTCATCCGCAAGGTGCAGGGCAAGCACGAGCATGTGCATGTGGTGGGTCTGCGCGGCTTCGGCTTTGCCGACGACAAGCTGATTGCCTGAGAAGTCTCTGGGCCATCCGACACGGGATGACCGGTAACTAGTAAAAAGGGAGGCATTTGCCTCCCTTTTTACATGGAAGATATGGCAAAGTAGCCGCACGGTCGCTGTTGCCTGACAACAAGGCGAGTAACATGGTGAGTGCCTTGGAGCTATGGCAAGGTGAGATCTACCGCCTGCAAACGTGTCGCAAGCGTCACCTGCCGTATCGAAGAAGAAAAATTGCGCATAGCGAAAAGAAGAAGAGAGGAGCAGTGAAAGGTGCAACATATCCAGAAAGGGCTGCTGTTATCTCTTTGTCTGCTGCTGGCCGCCTGTAGCAGCCGTTATGACGAGAGTCACGGCGGCAGCTGGCGCGGCTATAGCGAGACTGGTTACGCCAGCTATTATGCCGACCGCTATCACGGCCAAAAGACCGCCAGCGGCGAGATCTATCGCAGCAATCTCAATAGCGCAGCCCATATGGAATTGCCCTTTGGCTCCATGGTGCAGGTTACCAACCTCGCCAATGGCAAGAGCGTAGTGGTCAAGGTCAATGACCGTGGCGCCTTTAAAAAAGGGCGTATTATCGATCTCTCCAAATCTGCCTTTAGCACCATCGGCAATATTCGGGATGGGATTATCAAGGTAAAGGTTGAGGTGCTGTGACTGCTTGCAAGGGCCAGTAAAACGATATTGATGTTCAAGAGCGTATTCACATTTCCCCTCTGCGTGAGGTGAAGGGATATGGAAAGGTACTTTTAGTACACAATTGACAACCCACTGCTGTTATTACCTGCAGCAATACAGCAAAGAGGATGCGAGATGACAGTGGTACCGTTTAAATGGAATGAAGTAGTTCAGTGGGACGGGCCGGGGGCCATTGCGGGTAGCGAAGAGAACTTGAGTGGCGATCGGCTGGATCGCGCCCGCTATGCTGAATTTCTTACCAACTACCTCGCCGCCGAAGGCAAGCATCGCAACTATGTGCGTAACCTCATGGGGCTAAAAGCGCACAAAAATATCAAGTTCTTGCCTTAGGTTGCAGGGTATTTCTCTTTGTAGCTTTAATGAATGGATTATGTAAAAGATAAACAAAAACATATAACACAATAATGGTGTAAATTATCGCATATACCATGGAGTCGAATCCATCTACACTAAATTTTAAAAATTAATTTTTGCCGACATCTGTATTCGGTGATACTATTTTTCTGTTATATCTAAATTGTATTTAATAGGAAACTAAATGAGTATTTTTGAACAAACACCCGTTTCCCGTAGACGCTATGGGTTGGCTGCATTCATTGGTGTTATTGCAGGTATTGTATCCGCGTTTGTTAAATGGGGTGCTGAGCATCCACTCCCACCACGCAGCCCAAGTGATATATTCAACGCAGCCTGCTCCAACGAATCATTGATTCGTGCCGCAGATCAGATTGATTGTTCTCGAAACTTCCTGAATCCACCATATGTTTTTCTACGTGACTGGCTGGGTATCGCAGATCCCAATGCTGCAGTCTACACCTTCGCAGGTCATGCCTTTAACTGGGTTGGTGTAACACATATTATTTTCTCGATTGTTTTTGCTGTCGGGTATTGTGTAGTTGCAGAGCGTTTTCCAAAAATTAAATTAATGCAAGGTTTGTTGGCTGGGGCTCTGGCTCAACTATTTGTGCATATGATTTCATTCCCGTTGATGGGTTTGACCCCACCGCTGGCGGCGTTACCTTGGTACGAACATGTATCAGAGATCGTCGGACATCTGGTTTGGTTCTGGTCGATTGAAATTATTCGTCGCGACTTGCGAAACAGGATCACCCACGAACCAGATCCTGAAATCCCACTACACTCAGCGCGCTGAACATAGTTAAAGATTGATTCATTGCGGCTTTCGGGAGAAGGCCGCTTTGATTTCAAGAACGCGATTCTAAATTTCGAAACCTATGTTTTATCAGGCAGCTACCATGATCTTGTTGCGTATCCCACCAGCAAGCTCATTTCAAGTGATGTATGAAGCCACAAGAAAGTTCTATTGTAGCCAGTCGAATGGGATATTCATTAAATAAAGCCGGGAAATCCCGGCTTTATTCTCAGCTTATTTATTGTGCCGCTCGTAAAGTCGCTGAACGACATCCTGTAATCCCAGCCCCTCGTTTTGCAGCAGCACGGTCAGGTGGTAGAGCAGATCGGCGGATTCGTTGATGAGCTCCTCCCGATCCTTGGCCATGGCGGCCAGCGCCACTTCAACACCTTCCTCACCTACCTTCTGGGCTATGCGCTTGGTGCCTTTGCCGTAGAGGCTGGCGGTGTAGCTGGTGGCCGGATCGGCCCCTTTGCGGGCGGCCAGGATCTGCTCCAGCTCTGCCAGAAAACCGAGCGGCGGCAGCGGGTGGCCGTTAAAGCAGGAGGTTGTGCCATTGTGGCAGGTGGGGCCGATGGGGTTGGCGGCAATCAGCAGGGAGTCCTGATCGCAGTCGGTGCTGATGGCCACGAGTTTTAGCACATTGCCCGAGCTTTCACCCTTGGTCCAGAGCCGCTGTTTGCTGCGGCTAAAGAAGGTGACTTGACCAGTAGTCTGGGTCTTTTCCAGCGCCTCGCGGGTCATAAAGCCCTGCATCAGCACCTCGCCGCTGGCGGCGTGCTGGACGATGGCGGGTATCATGCCGTCACACTTTTCCCAATCGAGCTGCTCGGCAAGGGGGCGCGCGCTGGCGGTTGTTTGTATGTTGTCAGAGAAGTTATTCACGGATGGCGACTCCTTCGGTTTTCAGCCAGCGTTTCAATTCGGGAATGGGGATAAGGCCCTTGTGGAACACAGAGGCGGCCAGCGCCCCGTCCACATCGGCGAGGGTGAAGGCATCGCGAAAGTGCGCCATGGCACCGGCGCCGCCGGAGGCAATCAGCGGCACCTTGCAGACGCTGCGCACCAGCTTGAGTTGGTCGAGATCATAACCCTGACGCATGCCGTCCTGATTCATCACGTTCAGCACGATTTCGCCTGCGCCGCGCTTTTGCACCTCCTGCACCCAGTCGAGGGTGTGCCAGGCGGTGGTGCGGGTGCGGCTCTCGTCGCCGGTAAACTGTTTGACCTGATAGTGGCCCGTGTCGGCGTCGAAGTAGGAGTCAATGCCCACCACCACGCACTGCACGCCAAAGCGCTCGGCCAGTCGGCTGATCAGGGTCGGGTCGGCCAGAGCAGGGGAGTTGATGGATACCTTGTCGGCGCCAAATTCGAGGATCTGGCGGGCATCTTCCACGCTCTTGATACCACCGGCGACGCAGAAGGGGATATCGATCACCTCCGCCACCCGGCTCACCCAGCTCTTGTCCACCACCCGCGCATCGCTGGAGGCGGTGATGTCATAGAACACCAGCTCGTCAGCGCCCTCTTCGGCGTAGCGACGGGCCAGCTCGACAATGCCGCCCATCACCTCGTGGTTGCGAAACTGCACCCCCTTGACCACCACGCCATCTTTCACGTCGAGGCAGGGGATAATGCGTCTTGCCAGCATCAGTTGCCTCCTGTGGTAACGGCTGCGGGCGTTTGCCAGCAGGCGATGGCGTCACCCACCGAGAACTTGCCCTCCAGCAGGGCGCGGCCAAGGATGATCCCTTTGACGCCGGAGCCCTTGAGCGCCTCGATATCCGCGATGCCGCCAATGCCGCCGGAGGCCTGAAAAGCGACGCTCGGGTAGCGGGTGCAGAGATCCCGATAGAGCTCGACGTTGGTGCCAGCCAGGGTGCCGTCACGGCTGATGTCGGTGCAGAGCACATGTTTGAGACCGGCGGGGAGGAAGCGCTCGATCAGCGCTTCGATGGTCACACCGCTGTTCTCCTGCCAGCCTGCAACCGCGATATGGCGATTGCCCTGTGCATCAATGTTGACGTCCAGCGCCAGCACTATCTGCTCGGGGCCATATTTCTCCATCCAGCTGGCCACCAGATCCGGGGATTTGACGGCGGTGGAGCCAATCACCACCCGGCTGGCACCGGCGGCCAGCAGGTCTGCCACATCCTGTTCGGTGCGCACGCCGCCGCCGACTTGCACCGGCGCTTCGGTGGCCGACAGCAGTTGGGTCAGCAGGGGCAGTTGGCGAGCCTTGGCATCCTTGGCACCGTCCAGATCCACCAGATGGAGCTGCACCGCTCCCTGGGAGACATATTCATCGAAGCGCGCCTGCGGGCTGCTGCTGTATTCAGTCTTCTGGTCGTAGTCCCCCTGATAGAGGCGAACTACCTGACCGTTGATAAGGTCAATTGCGGGAATGATCATGCTAGTCACAGCTCCAGAAAATTTTGCAGCAAGCGGGCACCGGCTGCGCCTGAGCGCTCCGGGTGGAATTGGGCGCCAAAGAAGTTGCTGCGCTCTGCAACCCCGCCCACGATGGCGGTGAAAGGTGTGCCGTAGTCGCAGGTCGCCAGCGTCGCGTCGGTCACTTCCAGCGCATAGGAGTGAACGAAGTAGAAGTAGCTGCCGCTCGGGATCCCCTTGAGCAGAGGGTGGGTCTCGTCATGCTCAATCTGGTTCCAGCCCATATGGGGCAGGCGCAGATTGCCGACCTCCATCAGCCGGATCTTGCCCGGTACTATGCCAAGGCAGTCGATAAGCCGCTCTGACGAGTCATCCGTACCCATGCTCTCTTCGGAGGCCTCCGCCAGCATCTGCATGCCGAGGCAAAAGCCCAGCAGCGGCTGCTTGGCGGCGCGAATAAGGGACACCAGCCCCCGCTCGTTGAGGTTCTTCATGGCGGCCACTGCGGTGCCGACACCGGGCAGGATCAGCTTGTCCGCCTGCTCGATATCGGCCGCCACGCTGGAGACCAGCGGCTGCACGCCGAGGCGTTCGAACGCCATTCTGACCGAGGCCAGATTGGCGCAGCCGGTATCAATAATGACCAGCTTCTGCTTGCTCACATCCATCACAGCACTCCCTTGCTGGAGGGCAGCTCGCTCCCTTCCACCCGAATGGCCTGACGCAGGGCGCGGCCAAAGCCTTTGAACAGCGCCTCCACCTGATGGTGGGTGTTGCCGCTGCCCACCTTCATCTGCAAGGTGATGGCCATGGCGTCCGACAGCGAGCGGAAGAAGTGGGGCACCATCTCGGTGGCCATCTCACCCACGTTGTCGCGGCCAAAGCCGCTCGGGCAATCAAACACGAAGTAGGGGCGACCGCTGAGATCCAGCGCCGTGCTCACCTCCTGTTCGGTCAGCGGGCGCGCATCGATCACTGCCTGCACTTCATCCATCGCCAGCACGAAGCCGAAGCGACCGATACCGCGCTTGTTGCCAAGGGCCTGGCGCAGCGCCTGCCCGAGGGCCAGCCCCACATCTTCCACCGTGTGGTGATCATCGATATGCAGATCGCCGCTGACGTTCAGCTTGAGCTGGAAACCGGCGTGGGTCGCTATTTGATCCAGCATGTGATCAAAGAAGCCGATGCCGGTGGCGATCTGGTTGCCGCCGCTCTTGTCCAAATCTAGGGCCACCTGAATGCGGGTCTCCTTGGTGTAACGCTCCACCTCGGCGGTGCGCCCCTTGGATAACAGCTGATCACGGATGGCAAGCCAGTCGTGATCCTGCGGGTGGTAGCGAATACCGCCAATGCCCATATTCTCGGCAAGCTGCAGATCGGTCTGGCGATCACCAATCACGAAGGAGTTGGCAAAGTCGATGCGACCGGAGGCGAGGTACTCCTTCACCAACCCGAGGTGGGGCTTGCGGCAGCTGCAGCCGTCGGTGGGGAAGTGCGGGCAGATCAGCACCTGCTCCCACTTCACCCCTTGCGATTCAAACAGGTGCATCATCAGATCATGGGGGGGCTGGAAGTTCTCCAGCGGCAGGCTGGCGGTGCCCAGCCCATCCTGATTGGTCACCATCACCAGCACGTAACCGGCGGCCTGCAACTCGCGCAGTACCGGAATGACCATGGGCTCGAAGCGCAGCTTGGCGAGGCTATCCACCTGCTTGTCGGTCACCGGCTCTTCAATCAGGGTGCCGTCGCGGTCGATAAACAAAAACGGGGTCTTCATCGCTACATCCTTGTCTTACAAAGTGGGAGAGGGCAGATCACGCAGTACCGCCAGCACGGCATCCATCTCGCCCTGATAGCCGATGGTGACGCGAATGCTGTTATCAAGGCCGGGTTTAGTCGAAAAATCCCGCAGTATGATGCCGGCGGCCTTCATGGCAGCAAAGACGGCGGCGCCATCAACAAAGCGCACCAGCACGAAGTTGCCCTTGTCCTCGAATACTTCCCTTACGCAGGCAAGCGTTGTCAGCTCTGCCTTGAAGGCGGCTTTTTGCTTGTTGAGCTCTATCACTCGCTCGCGCATCAGCGCCAGCCCCATGGGGGAGAGGGCCTGCGCCGCGATCTGGGCGATGGGCTCGGGGATGGGATAGGGGGCGATCACCTTGGCCAGCATGGCGATCACCTCGGGGCTTGCCAGAGTAAAGCCACAGCGGATCCCCGCCAGGGCAAAAGCCTTGGAAAGGGTGCGGGTCACCACCAGATTGGGGAAGCGGGCCAGCAGGTCTACCACGGACGCCTCGGGGCAGAACTCGATATAGGCCTCGTCCACCACCACGATGGCGCGATCCCGGGCCTTCTCCAGCAGGGCAATCAGGCCATCGCGACCCACCAGATCCCCGGTGGGGTTGTTGGGGGAGCAGAGGAACACCAGTTTCACGTCGGAAAGTCGATCGGCGATGGCGGGCCAGTCAGGCTGGCGGCTGGCGGTGAGCGGTTGCTCGACGATACCGACGCCGCAGGTCTCGGCGCTGATGGCGTACATGCCGTAGGTGGGCGGGCAGATGAGGATCTGATCTTCCCCCGCTTCGCAGAAGGTACGGATCAGCAGTTCGATGGCCTCGTCGGCGCCGCGGCTCACCAGCACCTGATCCGGATTAATCCCGGCGTAGGCGGCATAGCCGCTCACTAGTTCGGCCGGTTGGCACTCGGGGTAGCGGTTGAGGCGGCTCCCCTCGATGGTGAAGGGATAGGCCTGTGGCGCCTCGTTGGCGTTGAGCCAGACGTGGCCCTTGCCGCCAATGCGGCGAGCGGATTGATAAGGGGTAAGGGCTCGCACCACGCGGCGCGCCAGATTGGCAATGCTCATGACAAATCCTTCTGCTGTGCTGTTTGTTGGGGCGCGGCGGCCAGGGCGTTCAACCTGAGGGTGACGGCATTTTTATGGCCATCGAGCCCCTCGGCCTGGGCGATGCGTTCGACGATAGGGCCAAGGCCGCGAATACCTTCGGCGCTCAGCTCCTGCACCGTGTAGCGGCGCTGATAATCGGCGAGGCCAAGGCTGGAGCAGGTACGGGCATAGCCATAGGTGGGCAGCGTGTGGTTGGTGCCGCTGGCGTAATCGCCGACTGATTCCGGGGTCCATGCTCCCAGAAAGATGGAACCGGCGTTCTCGAGTTTATCCAGCAGATCACGAGGCGCCTGGGTCTGCACGATCAGGTGCTCCGGCGCATAGGCGTTGGAGATGGCACACGCCTCGGCCAGATCGTCACAGAGGATCACCAGACTGCTGCCGAGCGCCTGCGCGGCGATATCCCGGCGGCTCAACTTGGCCAGCTGGCGCTTGATCTCCCCTGCGATGGCATCGGCCAGCAATGGTGAGGTGGTCACCAGCACAACTTGGCTGTCGGGGCCGTGCTCGGCCTGGGAGAGCAGATCCGCCGCCACGAAGGCGGGGTTGGCGCTCTCGTCGGCAATGACCAGCACCTCGGAGGGGCCAGCGGGCATGTCGATGGCGGCGCCGCGCCAGTCACGGGATACCTGCCCCTTGGCTTCGGTCACATAGGCGTTGCCCGGGCCGAAGATCTTGTCCACCTTGGGAATGCTCTCGGTGCCGTAAGCCATGGCGGCGATGGCCTGTGCGCCGCCGATGGCGAACACCTTCTCGACGCCGCAGGCGCGAGCGGCAAACAGGATCTCGTCGCTGGCGGGGGACGGGGTGCAGAGCACCACTTCACGGCAACCGGCGATAGCTGCTGGAATGGCCAGCATCATCACGGTGGAGGGGAGCGGTGCGCTGCCCCCCGGCACATAGAGGCCAACCCGGCTGATGGGCTGGGTGCGCAGCTCGCACACCACCCCGGGTTGGGTTTCCACTCTTACCACCGGCTGCACTTGTGCGGCGTGGAAGGTGCGAATATTGGTAATCGCCGCTTCGATAGCGCTTTTGATGTCGTCATCCAGCCGCGCGTAGGCAGCTTCAATCTCATCTTCGCTGACGCGCAACTGCTCACGGGGGGCGCGCTCGAAGCGCAGGCTCAGCTCGCGCAGAGCCTCATCGCCACGGCTGCGCACCGCTGCGATGATCTCTTTGACCACGGCGCCGATATCGGCCTCGTCATTGAGGGCGGGCCGGGTCAGCACGTCGGCTTGCTGGGCCGGGGAGAGGGTCTTCCAGATCAGGGTCTGCATGATATCCCTTCCTTATTCCATCATTTTTTCGATGGGCAGCACCAGAATGGAGCTGGCGCCGAGGGCCTTGAGCTGCTCCATGGTCTCCCAGAACAGGGTCTCGCTGGAGACGACGTGCAGGGCCACCTGATTGGTGTCTCCGGCCAGCTGCATGATGGTGGGGCGCTCGGCACCCGGCAGCAGATCGGTGATGGCATCGAGCTTGTCTTTGGGGGCGTGCAGCATGATGTACTTGCTCTCGCGAGCCTGCTGCATCCCCTGAATACGGGGCAGCAGTTTGTCGATGAGCTTTTGCTTGGCATCGGACAAGGGGTTGGGGGCCTGTACCAGTACCGCCTTGGAGCGGTAGATCACCTCAACCTCTTTCAGGCCATTGGCCTCCAGCGTCGCGCCGGTGGAGACCAGATCGCAGATGGCATCGGCCAGACCCGCGCGGGGCGCCACTTCCACCGAGCCGCCCAGCATCACGCTCTTGAAGCCAAGACCCTTTTCATCAAAGAAGCGCTTGAGCAGCCCGGGGTAGGAGGTAGCGATGCGCTTGCCTGCCAGACTTTGTGGCCCTGTGTAGGTCACATCTTCAGGCACCGCCAGCGAGAGGCGGCAGCCGCCAAAATCGAGCTGCTTGAGGGTCTTAACCTCCGCAGGCAATCCTTGGGAAGCGCGGATCAACTGCGCCTCTTCCAGCACGTTCTCGCCGATGATGCCAAGGTCGACCACCCCTTCCATCACCAGACCCGGGATATCGTCATCGCGCACCCGCAGGATATCGATGGGCATGTTCTCGACATGGGCGATAAGGCGCTGCTCGCGCAGGTTGATTTTCAGGCCGCAGCTCTTGAACAGGGCTTGGGAGTCCTGGCTAAGACGACCGGACTTTTGCATGGCGATACGCAGACGTTGTGTTTCCATTTGCTCGATTTCCTTCTAGTCAAAAACGAAAAAACCCTCGGAAGTGTGTGCTTCCGAGGGTTTATGAATCTTGCGGTCCTTTTGGAAGTCACCAGTTAAGTGTCTTCCAGTAGTCAACCTCCTGAAAGACTAGTCGGGATGATGGTGGTGGTGATGAGTCTTCAGGGTGGTGAACTTCATGTAATCAATCCTTTACAAAATAAGATGTCGTAATTGACGCCTGATTTAAACTACCTGCCTTGACAGAAAATGCAACCCGAAATTGTGATTTGATCGATTAAAGTGGAGAAAACGGTTTCTTGGTCGATAACTAGACAATAACCCCTGCAGGAGTCGCCATCATGCCTAGCCAGGACCTGTTGTTCCCCATTTTGCCCCGGGCTCCCGCCGCGCCCGGCAGCGAAGAGATCAAGCGGGAAGTGAACCAGATCAGCAAGAAGCATCAGCTGCGCAAGACCAGCACTGACAACAGTGACTCCCAGCAGCGCCAGCAGGCGTATAACACCCCCGCCAAACGTGATCAGCCAAAGGCGGAAGAGGACGATCAAAAGCCGGATCCCGAGCATCAGATCGATCTGTTCGTCTAGGCAGATTATCTGTCCCGCTTTTGCCGCGCTTTTGGCATAATGGCCGCTTTTGCTGCGGGACGCCTTTTTGACCATCCAGACCCTGTTCAAGCCAGATGGCCCTCTGGCCAGCCATATCGACGGTTTCAAAGCCCGCGCTCCCCAACTGGAGATGGCCGAAGCGGTTGCGAGCGCCATCAAAAGTGGTGGCCGTCTGCTGGTGGAGGCGGGGACCGGTACCGGCAAGACCTACGCCTATCTGGTCCCTGCGCTGGAGTCCGGTAAGCGGGTGGTGATCAGTACCGGCTCCAAGAACCTGCAGGAGCAGCTCTTCTATCGGGATCTCCCGACCATCACAGGCGCGCTCTCCTACACCCCGCCAGTGGCCCTGCTCAAAGGGCGCAGCAACTATCTCTGCATCGAGCGGATGAACCGGCTCTTGATCGAATCCCATCTGCAAAAGCCTGAAATTCTCAACGATCTGGTGAAGGTCAAATCCTGGTCCACCGCCACCGATAACGGCGATGTGGGAGATATTCCGGGATTGCAGGAGAACGCCGAGATCCTCGCCCACGTCACCAGCACCAACGACAACTGCCTCGGTCGCGACTGCCCCTATTACGACGACTGCCATCTGGTGATGGCCCGACGCCGTGCCATGGATGCCCAGGTGGTGGTGATCAATCATCACCTCTTCTTCGCCGATATGGCGGTGAAAGACACCGGATTTGGCGAGTTGGTGCCCCAAGCGCAAGTCTATGTCTTTGATGAGGCACACCAGTTGCCGGAGATCGCCACCAACTACTTCGGCAAGTCGGTGGGCAGCCGCACCATCCAGGATCTGGCGCAGGATATCCAGCTGGCCTATCGGGCCGAAGCCCACGACATGGCCCAGCTCGGCAAGGCGGCGGACCGGCTTTCTATCGCCAGTCAGGATCTGCGTCTCGCCTTCGGGGTGGATGGCGGTCGTGGCAATACCCGCGACATGCTGCACCAATCGCTCTGGGGTCAGGCCTTGGCTCGTCTCAACGACGCCATCGGGCTCTGCTACGAGGTGCTCAAACTCGCGCTTGGGCGCGGCGAGCAGCTGGATCACGCCTTCGAGCGGATCTGCGAGTTGCGCACCCGTCTCGGCGAGGTGTTGGCGGTCAACCAGACCGGCTTCTCCTACTGGTATGACTGCTCGCGGCTGCATTTTTCCCTCAATTTGACGCCGCTCTCGGTGGCCGAGCGATTCAGTGCCGAGGTGCAAAAACCGGAGGTGGCCTGGGTCTTTACCTCTGCCACCCTGACGGTGGACATGCGCTTCGATCACTTTGTGGCCGAGCTGGGACTCGCGGGCAGTGCCGAGCTTATTCTCGACAGCCCGTTTGATTATGCCGAGCAGGCGCGGCTTTGTGTGCCCCGCTATCTGCCGGAGCCCAACGCCTTTGGCCGTGGCGAGCAGCTGGCCAATCTGATGATCCCCCTGATCAACAAGACGCCGGGGGGCTGTTTCTTCCTCTGCACCAGCCATCAGGTGATGCGTCAGGTGGCAGAGGTGCTGCGCCGGGAGATTGGCCGCACCGTGCTGCTGCAAGGAGAAGACAACAAGCAGCGACTGCTCAAGGAGTTTGTCGAGAATGGCCGCGCCGTGCTGGTGGCGACCAGCAGCTTCTGGGAGGGGATCGACGTGCGAGGGGCGGCGTTGTCGTGTGTTATCATCGACAAGCTGCCGTTTGCCAGCCCCGATGATCCGCTGCTCAAGGCTCGGGTGGATGATTGCAAGCTCAAGGGGGGCGATCCCTTCGCCGAGCTGCAGTTGCCCAAGGCGGTGATTGCCCTCAAACAGGGGGTGGGGCGGCTCATTCGTGATCGCAGTGATCACGGTGTGCTGGTGATCTGTGATCCACGAATGGTCAACAAGCCTTATGGCGCCACCTTTATCAAGAGTCTGCCCGCCATTCCTCGCACCCGGGAGTTGGGGACGCTGGGGAGTTTTTTCGATCGCACTGAACGCGGCGAATAATAAGTGTGCCGCCAGCTAACAGATTTGAACAACGGGTGAGCATATCTCGCTTGCCGGTTATGTAATTGACTGATTTTATAGAGATTGGAAAGCATGAACGAGTTGAAGATCCTGGCCGTAGATACCGCCACCGAAGCCTGCTCCGCCGCCTTGCTGGTGGGTGACACGCTGTTCTCCCGCTGGGAGGAGGCGCCACGGGATCACACCCGAAAAATCCTGCCCATGGTTCAGGCTGTGTTAGACGATGCCGGGATAACCTTGAATGACCTCGATGCCATCGCGTTCGGCCGCGGCCCGGGCTCCTTTACCGGCGTGCGGATCGGCATCAGCGTGGCGCAGGGGCTGGCGTTCGGGGTGGGTGTGCCGCTGATTGGCATCTCGACTCTGGCCGCCATGGCACAAGGTGCCTATCGACTGGATGGCGCCGAACAGGTGCTGACCGCCATCGATGCGCGGATGAACGAGGTCTATTTCGGCCGCTATGCGCTGATCGATGGCCGCATGCAGCTGGTGGGCGACGAGGTGGTGAGTGATCCCGCGGCACTGGTTGACGCCCGTGGCAAGCAGGCGGGCCCTGTGACCTGCGTCGGCACCGGTTTTGAAACCTATGGCGAGACCTTGGGAGGTCTTGCCGATGAGCTGGCTGTGAGTCAGGTGCGCTTCCCGGCGGCAGAAGACATGCTGCCGCTGGCCCGCGCCGCTTGGCTGGCGGGGGAGGCAGTGCCGGTGGAACAAGCGACGCCGGTCTATTTGCGTGACAAGGTGACCTGGAAAAAACTGCCGGGTCGCGAATAAGGGCAGGAGCACTGACAGCATGTCGCTCTTGCCGCTCATCAGCTGCAACACCAGCGGATGGCCCGACGGGCCACGCCGGCAACAGGAGAGTGACATGATGCGTAATACCAGAAGCGACATGATGAAACGCGGGATGATGGTCGGGGCGCTGGCCCTGCTGCTCGGGGCCTGCAGCTCGGTCCCCAAGGAGCTGGCTTATGAGCCCGAAAACCAGTTGGTGGCCTATCAAGCTGCCCTTGGCGGGATGGAGGGCAAACCGGCCCGCTGGAGTGGCGTTATCTCGGCGGTGCACAATTTAGCGGAAAAGAGCGTCATCGAAATGGTCTATCTGCCGCTCAAATCCAACGGGGTACCGGAGCAGACTGAGCAGAGCCCGGGCCGCTTTTTCGCTGTTATGAAGGGCTTTGTCGACCCGACCCTCTATGCCAAGGGGCGCAGCCTGACGGTGCTTGGCACCATAGGCAAGCCGGTGGATGGCCAGATTGGCCAGCACAAGTATCGCTTCTCGGTGATTGATACCACCTCCAGCAAGTTGTGGCCGCCAGTCAAAGAGGTGGAGGTACGCTATATGGACCCCTACTTCTACGACCCCTTCTATGATCCCTTCTGGCCGAGACGGCCGCTGCGTCGCTAAGGCTGGCCATGATCAATCCCATGATGAGCACTGTGCACGAGCGTCTGCTCACCCTGGCGGACGGGCGGCAGGTGGCCCTGCTGGAGAATCAATCCGCTGAGCATGTTCAGCAGGGCAAACCCCTGCTGATTGCCTTGCATGGCTGGCTCGACAACAGTGCCAGCTTCTTGCCGCTGGCACCGCATCTGGGTGATTTTCATCTCATCTGTGTCGATCTGCCTGGGCATGGTCACTCCGATCACAAGACCACCCCCTATGTCTTTGTCGATTGGCTGGACGATCTCTACCAGATCGTGCAGGCGGCAGGCTGGTCGCGTTTCAATCTGCTTGGACACTCCCTCGGGGCGTTGATCGCCTCGGCCTATGCCGGAGTATTTCCCGAGCAGGTAGAGCGGCTGATCATGCTGGAGGGGTTGGGGCCGCTCAGTCAGCCAGATGAGGAGGTGCCTGCCCAGCTGCGACGAGCGATTTTAAACCGCAGTCGCACCCGGGAGCGCAGTGCCAACGGTTTTGCCTCCATCGATGAAGCCGTAGCCGCCCGTTGCAAAGTGGCGGATATCACGCCGCAGGCGGCGCGCCTGATCTGTGAGCGGCAGCTTGAGATGAGGGCAGGGCGCTGGCACTGGCGCAGTGATCCCCGTTTGCGGGATCTTTCGCCCCTTAGAATGAGCGAAGGGCAAGCCCGGGCACTGATGGCGGCTATCCGTTGTCCGGTGCTGTTGATCCAGGGGGAGCAGGGCTTTGCTGCGCTGGAAACCCAATGGCAGTCCCGTCAGGATGCCTTCCAGCAGATCGAGCGGGTCATATTGGGTGGAAACCACCATTTTCATATGGAAAATTCGGCTGATACGGCCGTTTGTATCGTAAAGTTTTGTCAAGTTCGGTAGAATCACCGGCTTTCAATAATTCCAAGTTTGTCATCCCCCTCACATTTTTTCATTGTTAATTCGCTGTTAATCAATGTTGCGCTGTGTAAGTATGGGCGCATTAGAGTATCAGCTTAAAACGACCGATTTAAATGGATGTGAACAGGGACGGAGGCAACACAGTGAGTGCACAGGTGCTAGTTATGCAGGAGAAGTTCGTGGAAAAAGTCTGGCTGAAGCGTTATCCACAAGGGGTTCCCGCCGAGATTAATCCAGATCAATACAGCTCCCTGGTCGAGATGTTCGAATCCTCGGTGACCCAGTTTGCCGACCAGCCAGCCTTCGTCAACATGGGACAGACCATCACCTACCGCCGACTGGAAGAGCAGTCTCGCGCTTTTGCTGCCTATCTGCAAAACGAGCTGAAGCTGGAGAAGGGTGATCGGGTCGCGGTGATGATGCCGAACCTGCTGCAATATCCCATCGCTGTGTTCGGCATCCTGCGGGCAGGCATGATAGTGGTCAACGTCAACCCGCTCTATACCCCGCGCGAGCTGGAACATCAGCTCAAAGACTCCGGCGCCAAGGCCATTGTTATCGTCTCCAACTTTGCCCATACCCTGGAAAAAGTGGTCTACGACACCCCGATCAAGCACGTCATCCTGACCCGGATGGGGGACAATCTGGGTCTGGCCAAAGGCACCCTGGTCAACTTCGTGGTCAAGTACGTCAAGAAGTTGGTGCCGAAATACAATCTGCCCCACGCCACCACCATGCGTCAGGCGCTCATCAAGGGGCGTTTCCTGCAGTACATCAAGCCGGAGATCACCAACGACGATCTCGCTTTCCTGCAGTACACCGGTGGCACCACCGGCCTCTCCAAAGGGGCCATGCTGACCCATCGCAACATGATTGCCAACGTCGAGCAGTGCCTCGGCGTCTATGGCCCCATGCTGGAGCGCGGCAAGGAGTTCGTGGTCACCGCATTGCCGCTTTATCACGTCTTTGCCCTGACCGTGAATTGCCTGCTCTTTATGCGAGTCGGCGGCTACAACTTGCTGATCAGCAACCCGCGCGACATCCCGGGCTTTGTCAAAGAGATCAAGAAGTACCCCTTCACCTGCATCACCGGGGTCAACACCCTGTTCAATGCGCTGGTCAACAACGAAGAGTTTCAAGGCATCTCCTTTGACAAGCTCAAGCTGACTATCGGCGGCGGCATGGCGGTGCAGCGCGCGGTCGCGGAAAAGTGGAAGACACTGACCCATACTCCGCTGCTGGAAGGCTACGGCCTGACCGAGTGCTCGCCACTGGTGAGCGTCTGCCCCTACGATCTGACCGATTACAACGGCTCCATCGGTCTGCCGGTCTGCTCTACCGAGATCCGTCTGGTGGATGACAACGGTCAGGTGATCCACGCCCTCGGCACTCCCGGCGAGATGCAGGTACGCGGCCCGCAGGTGATGACTGGCTACTGGCAGCGCCCCGAGGCGACCGCCGAAGTGATGCAGGATGGCTGGCTCTGTACCGGTGATATCGCCGTGTGCGACGAGCAGGGCTTCTTCAAGATCGTTGACCGCAAGAAGGACATGATCCTGGTCTCCGGTTTCAACGTCTATCCGAACGAGATTGAAGATGTGGTCGCATTGCACCCGAAAGTGCTGGAAGTGGCCGCCGTCGGCGTGCCGCACCAGGTTTCTGGCGAACTGGTGAAGATCTTTGTGGTCAAGAAAGATGCAAAATTGCAGGAGGACGAGATTATTGCCCACTGCCGCAAACATCTGACTGCCTATAAGGTGCCGAAACTGGTAGAATTTCGCGACGAACTTCCCAAGACCAATGTGGGCAAGATCCTGCGGCGCGTACTGCGCGACGAGGAGATTGCCAAGCAATAACCGGACTGCGGCTGCAGAACCTTCTGCAAATCAGCACCGTCGTTATGCAAAACCGTGGGTCATCCCACGGTTTTTTCTTTTTGGCCCTGATCAACCGCGCAGGCACAGATGCACTATCAACTTATCACTCAGCAAGCCGAACTTGAGCACTATCTCGCTTCTCTGGCCGACGTTCCCCTGGCTATCGATACTGAATTCGTTCGCACCCGCACCTACTATCCCCAGCTTGGCCTGTTCCAGATCTATGACGGCGAGCATCTGGCGCTGCTGGATCCGCTGACGCTGGATCTCTCCGCCCTGTGGCAGCGACTGGGCAGGGAAGGGCAGATCTCCATCCTGCATGCCTCGGGCGAAGATCTGGAGCTTATTCAACATCAGGCGGGCCACCTGCCCAACCAGATGCACGACACCCAGCTGGCCACCGCCTTCCTCGGTTACGGCGTCTCGGTCGGTTTTGGTGCCCTGGTGAACGAATTCCTCGGGGTCGAGCTGGAAAAAGATCAGGCGCGCACCGACTGGCTGGCCCGTCCGCTCACCGATCGTCAGCTCGAATACGCGGCGGCAGATGTGTTCTACCTGATGCCGCTCTACGAGAAAGTGATGGCCAAACTGCGGGAAAGCGGCAAGTTTGCCTGGTTCGAGCAGGAGTGCCAAAATCACTCCGCCCGCAAGACCCAGGGCAGCGATCCCCGTCAGGCTTATCTTGAAATCGTCAACGCCTGGCAACTGGGCCGCCGTGAGCTTGCCATTCTGCGTGAGCTGGCCGCCTGGCGCCAGCAAGAGGCGGTGCGCCGCGATCTGGCCCTCAACTTCGTGGTCAAAGAGCTGCACCTGTTCAAGGTGGCGGAGCGTCGTCCGACCTCCATGCGTGATCTCAACGAGCTGGGGCTGGCCCCCATCGAGATCAAGATCCACGGCAAGCGGATGCTCGATATCGTCGCCCGTGCCCAGCAGAGCGATCCTGACAGCTGGCCCGAGCCGATTCGTCGGCTGGTGGACTTCCCCCAGTACAAGGCCGAGCTCAAGCGCATCAAGGCCATGGTGGAAGAGAAGGCCAAGGCCAGCAACATTCCGCCCGAGCTGATTGCCAGCAAGAAGATCATTCACCAGTACTTCACCTGGAGCTGGCGGATGAACGACGAAGAGCGGGCCCGCAGCGACAAGCCGATGCTGCTGCAAGGGTGGCGTCATGAGCTGGTAGGTCACCTGCTGGCACAATAAGCGCCGATGAGGCAATTTGACCCTGTTACCGGGGTTCGGATTCAGATCATGGTCAGCCAGATCCACAGCCCAGCAAGCTAAGTTTGCTGGGCTGTTTCTTTTTTAAATCCGCAGGAAGAGAGGGATGAACTCGATATCGGCAAGCACGCCCATATCGCTATATAGCACCCATAGGGGAAACTACTTATTGCAGTGGGGTGAAGTGGGCGCAGATGCTTGCTCAATATTTACACCTACTTATATGCCAACAAACTGGATATTGAATACAACGCATAAAGTTAAGTATCGAGTTCTCTATCGGAAGATATTTGCGGTTTGATCAAAACGGTTAAGCAAAGGCTAAAGGGGGGGGGGCAGGACTAGCAGGGCGGCACTAAAAGAGAGCGACAAGATGAGCGTGTGAGAGGCAATAAAAAAGCCACACCGGATGGTGTGGCTTTTGGCAAATCAGGTAACTCTGATCTGTTATGGTCGACCAGCAGGGCTGGTTGCCACGTTAACTGCAGCAGTGCTGCCACCGTGACGGCCAGAACTGGCCACTTCACTGCGAACGAGTGGCGGATGGCTCACTGGCTCACTGCTAACCTGAACGACAGGCACCTCGGCAGGGGTGGCCATAGGTGCAGAGGCTTTGCGAGCGCGAGCCAGCAAACCGGCACCTTTGTTGACCTGCTTGGCCACTGGGGCGGCAACCGCTTCCTTGGCAACAGGTTCAACAGCAGCCACAACGACGGGCTCGATCACGGCTACCTCAGCAATGACCACAGGTGCCGTTACTTCGGTAGTTGGCGCAGCTTCAACGGCAACTGCAGCTACTGAGGCAGTTTCTACCACCGGAGCGGGTGCAATCACCACGTCAGCCACTTCAACTACGTCGGCAACCGGCGCGACTTCAATGACAGGTGTCACCTCGGCAACAACAGGAGCGACTTCAATGACAGGTGTCACCTCGGCAACAACAGGAGCGACTACCACATCAGCAACCAGCAGCGCAGGTGCGGCAGTCGGTGCTGTTGGAGTAACGTCAGCCACGATAGCGTGAACCTCGGTTGCGACGACCTGATCACGGATGTCATCGGCAACAGCTTCTACAACCACATGTTCAGTCAAGGCTGAAGATGCCTGCAGTGCCGCAGCAATGGCGTCTGCGCTAGGAATAGTGACGACTGGTACGGCAGGCTCTTCCACTTTGACCTGAGCAGCATCGGCCTGGGCCGCGGCTGTCAGAGTGACATCTGCTTGCTGCTCTTCATCACGCTGGCTACGAGTATCTTCGTTGATACGCTTGCGACGCTGACCTTCAATGCGCTGACTACGTGGGGTACGCCGGGAGCGGCGTTGACCTTCGGTCTGCTCTTCCTGCTCATTACCCACTGTTGCCTCGCTCACTTCAGCTGGCGCCTCGTCAACCGGCAGGGCAGGGGCATCGGTAGCAACGACATCGACACGGATCTGCTTACGCAGTTGACGACGTTCGCGGCGCTCAGCCACTTTCTGCTCTTTTTCCTGACGCGGCTCGATCGCGGCTTCCACAGTGTCAATGGCTTCTACTGCTTCAACAACGACTTCAGCACGCTGTTCACGAGGAGCGCGGGGCTCACGGGCTGGACGTGGTGCACGGGGCTCGCGCTCTTGACGAGGTTCGCGAGGCTCACGCTCAACGCGCGGTTGCACGTCACCACGGGGTTCACGCTCCATACGCTGTTCATTACGAGCTTCAGCGCGCGGTTCGCGTTCCTGACGGGGCTCACGCTCTTTACGAGGACGGCGATTGCGGTTTTCACCACCTTCACGGTTACCGTTTTCACGTTTCTCGCCAGCTTCCGCATTGTTGCGGTTATTGCGATTGTCGTCACGACGAGGACGCTGACCACGGCCACGGGCGTCATCACGCTGGTGACGATGACCGTCATCCTTGCGAGCTTCCCGCTCAACCGGTTGTTCGGCAGGCGCTTTCACTGTGGCAGGAGCGGCATCATTGCTGAACAGACCTGCAATACCCTTGATCAGTTTGCCAAAGAAACCGGCTTGGGCTGGTGCGGCAGTGGCTGCTGCAACGGGGGCCGGGGCAGCTACAGGAGCAGGTTGTACCGGTTGGGCAAAACCTTGCAACAGTGGCTGTTCACGCTCGATCACCTGAGCCTGTTTCGGCTGGTAGGTCGGCTTGGCCACTTCGGTTTTCAGCTCATAGCTGGCCGCTTCCGCAATCTCGTTTTGACGAATGCGGGTGACTTCGTAGTGCGGCGTTTCCAGATGCTGGTTCGGAATGATGTAAACACGGACATCATTACGCTGTTCCAGGCTGGCGATGGCGGCGCGCTTCTCGTTGAGCAGATAGGCGGCAACATCGACCGGCACTTGCCCGTGCACCTGCTCGGTATTGTCTTTCATGGCCTCTTCTTCGATGAGGCGCAGGATGGACAATGCGAGGGATTCGTTGTCACGAATTACACCTTGACCCTGGCAACGAGGGCAGATGTGGCTGCTGGACTCGTTGAGAGAGGGGCGCAGACGTTGACGCGACATTTCGAGCAGACCGAAGCGGGAAATACGTCCCAGCTGAATGCGGGCGCGATCCTGATGCACAGCTTCACGCAGACGGTTTTCCACTTCGCGTTGGTTGCGAACCGGGGTCATGTCGATGAAGTCGATGACGATCAGGCCACCCAGGTCGCGCAGGCGCAATTGACGGGCAATTTCGTCGGCCGCTTCCAGGTTGGTTTGCAGTGCAGTCTCTTCGATATCGCCGCCCTTGGTGGCGCGGGAGGAGTTGATATCGATGGAGGTCAGTGCTTCGGTCGGATCGATAACGATGCTGCCGCCGGAGGGCAGGCGCACTTCGCGCTGGAAGGCCGACTCGATTTGGCTCTCGATCTGGAAGTGGTTGAACAGGGCAACTTCACCCTTGTACAACTTCACCCGATTGAGGAAATCTGGACGAACCAGCTCGATGTGAGCACGGGCACGTTCAAAAATCACCGGGTCATCGATCAGGATTTCACCCACATCGCGACGCAGATAATCGCGAATGGCACGTACGATCACGTTGCTTTCCTGGTGGATAAGCACGGGCGCAGTGCGCTCTTGTGATGCCTTGTGGATGGAGTCCCAGTGGTTGAGCAGAACATTCAGGTCCCATTCCAGCTCTTCGGGCGATTTGCCAACACCGGCAGTACGCACGATCAGGCCCATGCCTTCCGGCACGGTCAGTCCGTTCAGGGCTTCTTTCAGTTCCGTTCTTTCATCACCCTCAATGCGGCGGGAGATACCACCGGCACGGGGGTTGTTCGGCATCAGTACCAGATAGCTACCAGCCAAGCTGATAAAGGTAGTGAGGGCTGCACCCTTGGTGCCACGCTCTTCTTTATCAATCTGAACGATCACTTCCTGGCCTTCGCGGACCACTTCTTTGATGTTGGGACGACCCTGATAGGAGTAACCGGAGGGGAAATAGTTGCGGGCGATCTCTTTCAACGGCAGGAAACCGTGTCGTTCGGCGCCGTAGTCGACAAAAGCAGCTTCAAGGCTGGGCTCTACGCGGGTGATTTTACCTTTGTAAATATTCGCTTTCTTTTGCTCGTGTCCCGGACTTTCAATATCCAAATCGTAAAGCTGTTGTCCGTCAACCAGCGCTACGCGCAACTCCTCTTCTTGAGTTGCGTTGATTAGCATTCTTTTCATTGAGTTCTCATTATTGTGTCATTTTGATTTCCTCCACTTGGGTCCTGCCGGCGCCGGCCTCGGGTCTTCAGCATACTTGGGCAACCTCCCGGCTGGGGTATGCATGAGGCGCAAACTAAGGGCGCTCTGGTCGTCACTTCTCGAGAGGTGACGAGTTAAGGGTGCCGCAGTGGAGACAAATAAACGGTAATGTTTGTGTTCTCCATGCGTTGTACCTCGCACCCGGGAACCGTCATGTTCTTGTATACACGGTGTTTCGGGATTGGGTGGCATACTATTTGGCCACTTAGTACAAGGCTTGAACACAATGACAAAACCTTGTTTATTATCCCATTTAAACCTCTTTTATAGCAAGGCGCCATTTTTCAACAAACCATGCAGCCAAGGGGCCCTGGCAGTGTTAAAATCCGCGCCATGACACAGATACAACAACAAGTGCAGCTGCTCACCATCGAAGCTGAGCATGACGGGCAGCGCATCGACAATTTTCTCAAGACTCAGCTAAAGGGCGTCCCCAAGAGCCTGATCTATCGCATCCTTCGCAAAGGCGAAGTGCGGGTAAACAAAAAGCGCATCAAACCGGAGTACAAACTCTGCGCGGGTGACGTGATAAGGGTGCCCCCTGTCCGCGTTGCCGAAAAAAATGAATTGCCGTCGGCTAATCTGGGGGTTATCCAGCGTCTGGAGAGCCAGATCCTGTTCGAAGACGAGGCGATGATCGTGCTGAACAAGCCCTCTGGCATGGCCGTGCACGGTGGCAGTGGCCTCAGCTTTGGCGTTATCGAGGGGCTTCGTGCTCTGCGTCCGGACGCTCGCTTCCTCGAGCTGGTACACCGTCTCGACCGCGATACCTCCGGCGTGCTGCTGGTTGCCAAAAAGCGCAGCGCTTTGCGTAGCCTGCATGAACAACTGCGGATCAAGACCATGCGCAAGCAGTATCTGGCGCTGGTTCGCGGCAAGTGGCAGGCTCACGTCAAAGTGGTCAACGCACCGCTGCGCAAAAACGATCTGCAATCCGGTGAACGGGTGGTGCGGGTCAGTGCTGATGGCAAACCGTCTGAAACCCGGTTTCGGATCGTGCGCCAATTCGCCGAAGCGACCCTGGTCGAGTGTAGTCCGATCACCGGTCGCACCCACCAGATCCGCGTTCATACCCTGCATGCCGGTCACCCGATCGCTTGCGACGATAAGTATGGCGAAGCGGCGTTTGACGAGAAAATGCGCAGCCAAGGGCTGAAACGACTGTTTTTGCATGCCTGGAAGCTGAGCTTTATTCATCCTGCCGATGGTCGCGAGATGCAGATGGAGGCTCCTCTTGCTCCTGAGCTTGACGGCTTCCTGGAAAAACTGGCTCGCTAATGCAAGATATCCGGCTCGCCATTTTCGATTGGGACGGTACCTTGATGGATTCGGTGGGCCGGATTGTTGCCTGTGTGCAAGGGGCCGCCAGCGATTGCGAACTGGCGGTGCCAGCCCCAGCCCAGATCCGGCAAATTATCGGTTTGAGTCTTGATGTGGCCATGTCCCGCCTGTTTGGCTGTGGCGATGATGAGCGTCAGATCACCGCGCTGACCGATCGCTATCGCCATCACTATCTGCACGATGTGACTCCCAGTCCTTTATTTGTTGGGGCAGAGGCGTTGTTGCGTGGCTGGCACACCCAGGGACTGCTGCTGGCGGTCGCCACCGGAAAATCACGTCGTGGCCTTGACCGGGTATTGGATGAGACTGGGTTGCGCCCCTTGTTCATCACCAGCCGAGGTGCCGATGAGGCGCGCTCCAAACCTGATCCTTTGATGCTTGAGCAGATCCTGGCCGAGCTTGGGCTATTGCCCCGGCAGGCAGTGATGATCGGTGACTCGGTGCATGATATGGCGATGGCCGAGGCGATTGCCATGCCGCGGATTGGCGTCAGCTGGGGGGTCGATAACCGTGATGCCCTCAGTCGTCACCGGCCATCGGCAGTGGTGGATACCATGGCTGCGCTGCAACAGTTATTGTGAATGCATGAATCCCATCGATAAAAAGAGCCCGGCCAATTGGCCGGGCTCTTTTTTTATCTTGCTTATCCTGCCGTTCCCTCATGCGGGGGGGCTTGTGGCACTGTCCATTCGCCGCCCAGTGCCTTGTGCAACATCACCACTGTGGTGGCGGTATTGAGCCTGGCCTGTACTTTGGCATCCTGCAGGTTGTTGCTGACGCGCTGGGCATTGAGCACGCTCAGATGGTTTTCGAGCCCGGCCCGATAGAGGCTGGTTGCTTTGTTGACCGCCAGGCGCGCCTGCTGGTCGGCTTGGTTGATCAAGCGGTAATACTCCTGGCTGTTTGCATAGGCATTGAGCACCGTATCAACCTCATTGAAGGCGCCATTGACGACCTGCTGGTAGGCGAGGGCGGACTCCCTAAATGCCGCTTCTTGCAGATCCACCATGGCAGCACCTCGCCCGCCGTCGAACAGGTTCCAGCTTATGCCGGCACCAAGGGACCAACCCACGGAACCCGAGGAGAGCAGATCGTCCAGATTGCGGGCCGATACCCCGGGGGTACCGGTCAACATCAGTTTCGGATACTGGTTGGCGATGGTTGCACCCAGTTGCTGGTTGCGCGCGGCCATCTCCCGCTCGGCCAGGGCGATATCCCATCGTCTGGTCAGCAGATCCGATGGCAGGCCCACCGGGATCAACCCCTTCATCTGTGGCAAGACGCCGTCACCGAGTCGGTTGCGGGTCTGGGCGGTGGTCTCCCCCAGTAAAATGGCCAGCCGACCAAGATGGACGGCGCGAGCACTGTCGAGCATCGGCAGCATGGCTTCTGTGGTGGCCTGGGCGGCGCGGGCATTGGCGATATCCAGCTCAGATCCATAGCCGTGACGCTGGAGGGAGAGCACCAGATCCAGCACCTGTTGCTGTTCGGTGATGGTCTGGCGGGTGATGGCCATGCGCTCTTCAGCGGCGCGATACTGCAAGTAGTTGTTGATCACCTCGGCGGTCATCAGGGTGGTGAGGTTGCGCTGCAGCAGCTCGGCCTGCTCAACCCGGATGCTGGCGGCCTGGCTCATGGCATCGATCCGGCCAAACAGGTCTGCCTCCCAGCCGATGGATGCGCTGGCCAGATGGGTATGGCTGTCGCGATCGATCAGGCTGATGCTACTGCCCCCCAGCTGGGGCGGCAGCGCATATTCGGTGACGGCAGGGCCGCTCAGCGGCCCATTCTCGCTCAGCCGCATATCCAGATAACCGGCATTAAGGGAGACGGTAGGCACTTTAAGGGAGGACACCGCCGCCTGATAGGATTGCGCGGCGTTGATCCGCTCCTTGGCCATCCTGATGGGGATGTTCTGTTGCTGGGCGGCCACGATCAGCTGGTCGAGCTGCGGATCATTGAACTGCTGCCACCAGAGCACCCCAGCCACGGGCTTGACCTCGCTGATCCCCGTTGTTCCCTGGCTATTGAGATAGACATTCCCCACGGCCACCAGCGGCACCTCATAGTCTGGGGTCATGCTGCAACCGCACAGCAGCAGGGCGGCGGCCACCATGGTGAGTCGATAGTCAATCATGGCACTGCTCCTTGCTGATCGAGGGGGTGGTGGCCGCCTGCTTGTCGCCGCGATAGAGCAGTTGATAGAGGGCTGGCATCACGAAAAGGGAGAGAAATGAGGCGGCAGAGAGCCCGCCTACTATGGTGGCCGCCATCTGATCAAACAGCCGGTCGGTCAGCAGCGGTATCATACCGAGTACCGTGGTGAGGGCCGCCATCGAGATGGCCATGGTGCGGTTGAGGGTCGCGACTTTTACCGCCTCTGCCAGCGCTCTGCCATTCTTGCGTTCCAGTTCGATCTGGTCGATCAGCACTATGCCGTTTTTGATGATCATGCCACTCAGGCAGATCAGGCCGACAATCGCCATAAAGCCGAACGGTTTGTCCAGTAACAACAGGCTCCAGACAACGCCGATGGAGGCCAATGGCAGGGTCACCAAGATGATGAACGGCTGGCGGTAGGCACTGAACATGGCGACCAGGATGATGGTCATCAAGATCATCGCTTTGGGGGTCTGAGTCATCAGATCATCGACCGATCGCTTCTCGTCATAGTATTCGCCGCCCCACGCCATGGTGTAGCCGGGGGGCAGGGCAATGGCTTCCAGCTCACTGGCCACGGCCTTGCGCACATTGGAAGGGGTATCGCCGCGCACGTCAGCCTGCACTGTGATGGCCGGTTGACGGTTGTAGCGCCAGCGCATGCTCTCTTCCCCTTTGAATTCGATACCATCGACAACCTGTCCCATCGGGACGCTGTGGCTACCGAGCAGGGATCGCACCGGAATATTGTCAAAGTGCTCCAGCGAGGCGTTGCTGCTGCGCAGTTTGATGGGGATCAGATCATCATCGCGGCGCATCAGGCCAATCAGGCTACCATCGGTTGCCCGGGAAATAGCGTTGGCAATATCAGTGCGATTGACGCCGGCCATTCTTGCCGCATCCTGGTTGATGAGGGGCACCAGCACCTTGCTCTCCTGCCGCCAGTTATCCCGGATGTAGATGAGGTGGGGGTTAGCGGCCAGCAACTGCTTGGCCTGATTGGCCAGCCGGTGCAGCTCTTGAGGATCCGGTCCGACGAAGCGGGCTTCAATGGCAAATTTATCCTTGGTGGCCAGCTTGAGCGGACGGAATCTGGGCTCGGCATAAGGGAACTCGGCCTGCAGCCAGGCATCTCCTGCCGCGATCAGGGAAGCGATATCGTCATAACTGCGGGTATTGATCAGGATCTGGCCATAGCTGTTGTCAAAAGGCTCAGGCTCCACGGTGACCGAGAAGCGCGGGGCACTCTCGCCAACGTGGCTGGAAATACTGATCACCTGGGGCTGACGCAGCAGCCACTGCTCAATTTTGTGCATGTCGGCGGAGGTTTGGGCAATCCGTCCCCCGTTAGGCAGCCAGTAGTCGAGAAACAGCATGGGGCGATCCGAGGAGGGCATGAAGTTGACCTGCAGCAGCGGAATGGCGGCCAGGGTCAGCAGCAGCACAGGGGCAACCCCGAGCAGCAGTTTGACCGGATGGTCTACCGACCAGAACACGGCTTTTTGGTAGAGCTGGGCCATGGGTGA
Organism: Aeromonas sp. EERV15; assembly: GCF_900079845.1. NCBI lineage: Bacteria > Pseudomonadati > Pseudomonadota > Gammaproteobacteria > Aeromonadales > Aeromonadaceae > Aeromonas > Aeromonas sp. EERV15. The sequence continues at coordinate 92,756 of NZ_FKKY02000014.1, forward strand.
GACCTGTGCCGTGCCGTCGGTTTGGCTCGGCGTTGGAATGAAATACCAGCAGAGCAGCGGGGTGACCGTCATGGCGATGAGCCATGAGAGCAGCAGGGAGCTGCACAGCACCTGGACGATGGAGAGGGCAAACTCGGCGGCATCAGTCTGGGAGAAAAGTACCGGTGCGGTTCCCAGTGCGGCGATCAGGGTGGCAGCCAACAGCGGCAGCGCCATTTCGCGGATGCTGTCGCTCACCGCCTGATGGCGAGCAATCCCCTGGCGCAATTTGGACTCAAAGAGATCGACGATGACGATGGCATTGTCCACCAGCATGCCCAGCGCCAGGATAAACGAGCCGAGCGACACCCGCTGCAGGTCGACCTGGGTCAGATTGAGGTAGATCAGGGTAAACAGGATGGTCAGCAACAGGCTGGCACCGACGATGGCGGCACTGCGCCACCCCATGAAGATCAGCAATACAACCACAACGATGATCACGCTCTCGGCCAGGTTGAAGATGAAGTTATTGACCGACTTGGCCACCTCCTCCGGCTGATAGGCGATGACGCCGATATGCACCCCCTCCGGCAGGGTGGCTTCGAACTGTGCCAGCTCCTGTTTGAGGGTGTCACCAATGCTGACCACGTTGATGCCGTTGACCGGGCTCACCGCCAGGGTGATCGCTTGCTGGCCATTGAAGCGGCTCAGGGTCATGGCGGGATCCTGGTAGTCCAGATAGATGTCGGCGATATCCCCGAGCTTCACGGTGGCGCTTTCGAGACCATTGATACCGGTCTTGATGCTGAGGTTCTGGATATCCTCCACGCTGTTGAACGCACCGCCCTGTTCAACGCGCAGTTGCTCGATGCCAAGGGGGAAATCCCCACTGTGCAATGGCATGTTTTGACTGGTTAGCTGATCGATCAGCTGCAGGGTGGTCAGGTTGGCTTGTGCCAACCGTTCATCATCGAGATCGATGTTGATCACCTGCTCCCGAATGCCGTGCAGCTGAACTTTCTTCACCCCCTCGACGGCCTTGAGCCGGCGTTGCAGCTCGCGGGCGTGATCCTTGAGATCGGCCATGGCGACGTTATCGCCATAAAGGGAGAAGAGCATGCCATACACTTCGGAAAATTCATCCTGCACTATGGTGAGCTGGGCCTGGGGTGGCAGGGACAGCTTGACGTCATCCACCTTGCGGCGCAGCAAATCCCACTGCTGGGGGAGCTCGGCAGAGTTCACCTGCTCCTGCAGATCGACAAAAATCATCGAACTGCCGGGACGGGAGAGGGAGCGCAGCTTCCATAGCGGCGCCATCTCCTGCAATTTGGTTTCGATCTGATCGGTGACCAGCCGCTCCACCTCACCGGCATCGGCACCGGGGTAGAGGGTGACAATCACCGCACTTTTGACGGTGAAAGCGGGGTCTTCCAGCTTGCCAAGTTGGAAGTAGGAGACCAGCCCGATAAGGGTGCAGAGCAGGGTGAAGAAGGTCACGAAGGTCTTCTGGCGTAGCACAAAGGTCGAGAGATTCATGATTTGCCGACCTTTTCCAGTGATTGGTTTGCCATGATTGCCACCTGATCCAGCGAGTGGTTGGCAATAATGGCGACCTGCTCGCCCTCGCTGACGAAGGCGCTGCCAGCGACCACCAGTTGATCACCAGCCGTCAGTTCACCACTGATACACAGGGTATTCTGCTGCTGATCATGGAGTGACACCGGGATTCGGGTTACGTGGTCTTGCGCCACCCGCCAGACATGCCACTGGCGATCCTGACTGTTGACCGCCATCGCGGGCAGGCAGAAGAGCGGGTTTTCAGCTTGCTGCGGCAGTTCGAGGGTGACATTAACCGACTTGCCCGCCACCAGATTGACCTGATCCCGAGGCAGGGAGAGGGTGACCTCATAGGTGCGTTTGAGCGGGGAGGGGATGGAGGCGATATCGGTCACCGTGACGGCGAGATCTTGCTGGCGCTGACCCCAGGCAAGATGACCCGGCTGACCGGTTTTTATCCTGCTGACCTGGCGTTCCGGTACATCGATCACCACATTGAGCTGATCTGGCTGATGCAAGGTGAGCACCTTGATACCGGGCAGCACGAACTCGTGATTGTCGATATGTCGCTTGCCAATCACCCCGTCAAAGGGAGCGCGCAGTTCGCTATATGCCAGCGCATCACGGGCTTTTTGCAGCCCCTGAGTGGCCAGCTTGACCGCTGCATGCGCGCGTGCTTCGCCGCTGATAGCCCGATCGAGATTGACATCGGCGATGGCGTTATCGGCGCAAGCACGCTTGATCCGAGCAAGCTCGATCCGTGCAAGTTGGTGGGCGGCGGTTGCTTCAGCTAACTGGGCCTCTCCCTGGCTCACTGAGACCTGAAAATCGTGCCGGTCGAGGCGCGCGAGTAGCTCCCCTTTGCTGACCCGCGAGCCCTCGGTCGCCACCAGCTCCTGCAACATGCCGTGAACGCGAAACGAGAGGTCAGTGGTGTGGGCTGATTTCAGCACCCCGCTAAATTTGTGCGCTCGGGTGGCAACGGGGTCAGCCAGGGTCATCACCTGGACGGCGCGCAGTTGTGCTGGTTGCTGGAGCGGGGGCGTGGTGGCGTCGGTGCCACAACCGCTTAACAGCAGCAGGAGTGTGCTGCTAAGCACTGTTTTACCGGGATGGGAAAGTGCCATGGGAGGATTCCTTTAAACAGGCGTTATCATATGGCGCCAGTTTAATTGAATCATGAAGCGTTAATAATCCCGTCTAGCTGTGCTTCAATGTCTCGAAATACGTGACAATCAATCCAGTAGTAGCGCCGACTCCGCCAGCAAACTATCGATCAGCAGGCGGGCGGCATGGGTCATCCCCTTGCGACTGGGATAGACCAGCCAGGCATCATCGAGATAGACCTTGTGGGCAGGCAGGATCTCCAGTAGTTCACCACTGGTGACCTGCGCCTTGACGCTCAACTCGGGCAGCAGGCTGATACCGGCACCCTTGAGCACGGCGTAACGGATATAGTGGCTACTGTTGGAGATGAGTCGGCTACTCACTTTGAGTGGGCCCGTATTGAAGTTCCAGCAATCTTCCAGTTCACCGCTGGCCAGTCGGTGGATCAGCAGTGCGTGTTGCTGAAGATCCTCAAGTCGCTGCGGCATGCCGTGCTCGGCCAGATAGCCCGGACTGGCATAAAGCTTGCGCGACACCGTGGTCAGGGGTCTGGCGATAAACGAGCTATCTTGCATTTTGCCAATATGGACACAGGCATCGAGTCCGTAGTTCATGATGTCGTGATAACCCAGATTACTGACGTGGGTTTCCAGCGTAATGAGCGGGTACTGGCTGAGAAAATTAAGCAGCAGATCGTGAGCCAGAATATCGGCATCCCCGATCAACCCCAGTTTAACCGAGCCGGTGGGGGCCGAGCTCTGATTCTTGATACTTTGGTTCAGGGTTTCGAGTCGGGGAATAATCTCCTGCAACTGCATAAAGTAATCGGTACCGGCTGGCGTCAGGGCCAGTTTGCGGGTGGTGCGGGTAAACAGCTTGCAGCCAAGGGCCTGCTCCAGATCGCCAATCCGCCGACTGACCTGGGCTCGTGGCACATCAAGGGAGTGTGCCACGGCGGCAAAGTTGCCCAGTTCAACCACTGAGAGAAACAGCCTCAAATCATCTATACGCACAATCTGGTTCCCGGTGGATAAGAGTGAAACAGCAAGATCACGGGCTGTGCTTGCCAGACGAGGCGGCGATCCTGGCGCTGGTCGTTGTTATCTTTCTTTGTGCAATGAGACATCAGGGCAGGGCGATACCGTGGCTGGCCAGCAGCTCGATCAGGCCGATCAGTGGCAGACCGATCAAGGCGTTAGGGTCGCGTCCCTCCAGCCCCTTGAACAGCACGATACCCATTCCTTCGCATTTAAAGCTGCCCGCACAATCGAGGGGCAATTCAGCCTCGACATAACGGCGAATGGCGGCTTCATCAAGGGTGCGAAAATGGACGGTGAAGGGTTCCACCAGTTGATGGGCCTGCCCGGTTGCGGCATCCAGCACACACAAACCGGTATAGAAGGTCACGCTGCGACCCTGTGCCGCCATTAACTGCGCGATCGCATTGTCGATGGTGTCCGGTTTGCCGAGTATCCGGCCATCGCAGACACACACCTGATCAGAACCTATGATCAGGCCGTGATCACGACCATCGGCGATGGCTTGTGCCTTGGCGCGGGCCAGTCTGGCCACTAACGCTTGGGCCGATTCTTCTGCCAGTGGGCGTTCATCCACATCCGGTGCGGCACAATCAAAGGGCAGGCCGAGCTTCTCCAGCAAGGCTTTACGGTAACGAGAAGTTGAGGCGAGGGTCAGATTCTGTGGCATAATATCAGGCACCGATGAAAGCAAGTACCGGCATTCTAGGGACTTGTGACGTTAAAATCATCGGCGGTAAGGACTTTTTCCTTTGACTATCCATTGTTGGACCTATAATATTCGCGCCCTATGCAAAAGGTGAAGTTGCCCGTTAAGGTTGATCCAGTCCGTAGTGCCTTGAAACTGCTCGATTATGTCGGGATAGTTGAAAAGTCGCAGATGCCCAGGCTGGAAGAGTCAACCGCTGGCTTGCAGAGTGATATCGATGTATCACTGCAATTTGGTAAAGATGTCCAGAAGTTGACCGTTATGAAAGGCACTGCCCATGCCAAGGTTGACCTGGTTTGCCAACGTTGTGGTGAGACGTTTGAATACCTTTGTGAAGCTGAATATATCTACACTCCGCTGTTTGAAAAAACAAACGAGGAAGAACTGCCGGAAGCTTATGAGCCCATTGAGTTGGATGAAAACGGCGAGATAGATCTTCATCAAATCCTCGAGGATGAATTAATCCTCACGTTGCCTCAAGTCGCAATGCACCCTATGGATGCTTGCCCGAGAGGGAATATGGAGATGAGTTGGGGTGAAATCGAACCTGCTGATGAGCGGCCGAATCCCTTTGCAGTTCTTGAAGCGCTTAAACGTAAGTGAATTTAGGAGTTAGCCTACAATGGCCGTACAACAGAACCGTAAAACCCGTTCCAAGCGTGGCATGCGTCGTTCCCACGATGCACTGACCTCCGCTGCACTGACTGTTGATCAGACCAGTGGTGAAATTCATCGTCGTCACCACGTGACTGCCGATGGTTTCTATCGCGGTAAAAAGGTAATCGCTTAAGGATTGCCTTTGTCTACGCAAACTGTCGCGCTAGACATCATGGGGGGAGATATTGGCCCCTCTGAAACAGTGCCTGCCGCCGTGCAGGCACTGTCTCTTTTGCCCCAGCTAAAACTGATCCTGGTCGGCGACCAGCACCAGACCTCTTCTTTGTTGCAGCAACATGGCTTGCTCAATCATCCCCGCGTTCGTTTCGTACATGCATCCCAAGTGGTTGGCATGGGCGACAAGCCGATCGTGGCACTGCGTACCCTTAAAGACTCCTCCATGCGAGTTGTGCTCAATCTGGTGAAAGCCGGTGAGGCCGATGCTTGTGTCAGTGCCGGTAATACCGGAGCCTTGATGGCGATGGCCAAATGCGTGCTCAAGTCTTTGCCGGGGGTAGACAGACCGGCGCTCATCAAGGCATTGCCGACCTTGAGCGGCCAGCGCACCATGATGCTGGATCTCGGCGCCAACGTCAGTTGTGATGCAGATACCTTGCTGCAATTTGCGGTAATGGGCTCCGTTGTGGCAGAGAAGGTAGAAGGTATATCGGCGCCTCGGGTCGCCTTGCTTAATATTGGCGAGGAGGAGATCAAGGGTAATGATCTGGTGCGGCACAGTGCCGAGCTGCTGCGACAGTGCAGTGCACTCAATTATGTTGGCTTCATCGAAGGTGATCGTATCTTCAGTGGTGAGTGTGATGTGATTGTCTGCGATGGTTTTGTTGGTAATGTCGCGCTCAAGACGGCAGAAGGTGTAGTACGGATGATGGCTGAACTGGCCGGATATCCCCGTAAGAAACGCAGTTTTCTTGGCCGACTCGCCGGGTTTATGTTCAAACGACGCTTTTCTTACCTGAACCCCGACCAGTATAACGGGGCAAGTCTGTTAGGATTGCGCGGCATTGTGGTAAAAAGTCATGGGCGTGCTGAACGGCGTGCCTTGTGTAATGCGATCCTGCTGGCCGCACAAGAGGCCAAACATCAACTTCCACTGCAAATAGCAGATCGCCTTGAAGCTGTCTTCTCTGACAGGGATCTATAAGAACTCTATGCATAGCAAAATTCTGGGTACTGGCAGCTACTTGCCGAGTTCAGTGCGTACCAACGCCGATCTTGAGCAGATGGTCGAGACCAGTGATGAGTGGATCGTGGAACGAACCGGGATCCATGAGCGCCGCATTGCCGGTGCTGACGAAACAGTGGCAACCTTGGCTCATCAGGCGGCTCTGCGCGCCCTGGATGCGGCAGGTCTGACTGCCGCCGATCTCGACATGATCGTGCTGGCCACCACCAGTGCGGAAAATGCCTTCCCGGCCGCAGCCTGCGAGCTGCAGGGATTGCTCGGCGTACCAGGTATTCCTGCCTTTGACGTGGCCGCAGCCTGCGCCGGTTTCACTTATGCGCTCTCCATTGCCGATCAGTTTGTCAAATCCGGCGCGGCGCGTAATGTGCTGGTTGTGGGGGCCGATGTGCTCTCCCGCATGTGCGATCCGCAAGACCGTGGCACCATCATTATTTTCGGTGATGGGGCGGGTGCTGTGGTGATTGGCGCCAGCGAGACCCCCGGTATTCTCTCTACCCATCTGCATGCTGATGGCCGTTATGGTGACTTGCTCAAGTTGCCACATCCTCGCCGTGGTATGCCGGGTGCCGAGCTCGAAGCCTACATGTATATGAAGGGCAACGACGTATTCAAGGTAGCGGTCACCCGCCTGAGCGAGATCGTGACCGAGACCCTGGCGGCTGCCGGTATCTCGCCAAGCGAGCTGGACTGGCTGGTGCCGCACCAGGCCAACTTCCGCATCATCAACGCGACGGCCAAGAAGCTTGGTATGAGCCTCGACAAAGTGGTGCTGACCCTCGACAAACATGGCAATACCTCTGCGGCATCTGTGCCGATCGCCTTTGATGAGGGGATCAGAGATGGCCGGATCAAACCCGGTCAGCTGGTGTTGCTGGAAGCATTTGGCGGCGGTTTCGCCTGGGGTTCGGCGCTGGTTCGCCTCTGATCCTCGTCGGGATGAGGCATTAGCCTCATCCTGTTTCAGATTTCATTTTCATCTTTTCTAACAGGAATCAATGATGACCCATTTTGCCATTGCCTTCCCGGGACAAGGTTCCCAGTCCGTTGGCATGTTGGCCGAGCTGGCCGAACAACATGCCGTGATCAAGGAGACCTTCGCCGAGGCGAGCCAGGTGCTGGGTTATGACCTGCTTGCTCTGGTGATGGATGGTCCACTTGAAGATCTGAACAAAACCTGGCGCACTCAGCCTGCGCTGTTGACCGCTTCTGTCGCCCTGTGGCGTTTGTGGCAACAGCAGGGTGGGGCAACCCCTGCGGTGATGGCGGGTCACAGCTTAGGGGAATACTCGGCGCTGGTTTGCAGTGGTGCACTCGATTTTGCCGATGCCGTCAAACTGGTCGAGCTGCGTGGCCTGGCCATGCAGGAAGCTGTACCGGAAGGCACTGGCGCCATGGCCGCCATCATCGGTCTGGACAACGAATCCATCGCCGCCAACTGCGAAAAAGCGGCGCAAGGGCAGGTGGTCTCCCCGGTCAACTTCAACTCTCCGGGCCAGGTCGTGATTGCCGGCCATAAAGAAGCGGTTGAGCGTGCCAACGTGCTGATGAAAGAGTCGGGCGCCAAGCGTGCTCTGCCACTGCCGGTCTCCGTACCATCTCACTGCGCGCTGATGAAACCTGCTGCAGAAAAACTGGCAGCAGCGCTGGACGGGATCGAGATCAAGGTTCCAACCATCGCGGTCATCAATAATGTCGACGTATCCTGTGAACAGGATCCGGCCGCCATCAAGCAAGCCCTGGTGCGTCAGCTGTTCAGCCCGGTTCGTTGGACCGAGACTGTCGAGCAGATGGCCAATGACGGTGTCACTCTCGCGATTGAGATGGGGCCGGGTAAGGTATTGAGCGGGTTGGCCAAGCGTATCGACAAGCGTGTGGAAGGTATCCATGCCAACGATGCGGCCTCTTTTGAGCAGGCGCTGGCCCAGTCCAAGTAAACAGGAGCAAGTGATGAGTTTTACCGATAAGGTTGTGTTGGTGACCGGTGCCAGTCGTGGTATCGGTCGTGCGATTGCCGAAACGTTTGTGGCCCGTGGCGCAAAAGTGGTCGGTACTGCAACCAGCGAGAGCGGTGCCGAGGCGATCAGTGCCTATTTGGGCGACAATGGCTGCGGTATGGCACTGAACGTGACCAGCCAGGAATCCATCGAAGCCGTCTTTGCCGCCATCAAGGCGCGTTTTGGCGACATCGACATTCTGATCAACAATGCGGGTATCACCCGTGACAACCTGTTGATGCGGATGAAAGATGACGAGTGGAACGAGATCATCGATACCAATCTGACCTCTCTCTACCGTCTGAGCAAACCGGTGTTGCGTGCCATGATGAAAAAACGCCATGGTCGCATCATCAGCATTGGCTCCGTGGTGGGAACCATGGGTAATGCGGGTCAAGTCAACTATGCGGCCGCCAAGGCCGGTCTGGTTGGCTTTACCAAAGCGTTGGCACGGGAAGTGGCATCCCGTGGTATCACTGTGAACGCGGTCGCGCCAGGTTTCATCGAAACCGACATGACCCGCGCACTCAATGATGATCAACGCAGTGGCATCATGAGCCAGGTGCCTGCCGCCCGTTTGGGTGATCCAAAAGAAATTGCCGCTGCTGTGGTATTCTTGGCTTCTGATGAAGCAGCTTATATCACCGGCGAAACCCTCCATGTTAATGGCGGGATGTACATGGTGTAATCAATTTGTCGTGAGATCTGTTCAAATTTGCGATAATACGCCGAAGTTTGGCGAATATCGTGGTTTGACCAGCGGCAAGCTACTTGCAAACTCACGTCAATTGAATAAACTACCCCAACCAGACGCAATAGCGTATTTTTAAAGGAAAATTCAGGTCATGAGCAACATCGAAGAACGCGTAAAGAAAATCATCATCGAACAACTGGGTGTTAAAGCAGACGACGTTAAGAACGCCGCCTCTTTCGTCGACGACCTGGGCGCTGACTCTTTGGATACCGTTGAACTGGTAATGGCGCTGGAAGAAGAATTCGATACCGAAATTCCTGATGAAGAAGCCGAGAAGATCACCACTGTTCAAGCGGCTATCGACTACATCACCGCTAACCAGGATTAATTTCCTGTTCTGAAAGAAGCGGCCCAAGGGCCGCTTCTTTTATATCTGCTTCCTTTCAAAAACCTCTCGGAGACTACCTCAGTGTCAAAACGCAGAGTCGTGGTGACCGGCTTGGGGATGCTTTCCCCGGTGGGTAACACTGCCGAATCCAGCTGGCAAGCACTGCTCAACGGGCAGAGCGGCATTTCCCTGATCGACCACTTTGATGCCAGCGAGTTTGCGACCCGCTTCGCAGGCATGGTCAAAGATTTCGATCCCGAGCAATACGGCATCAACCGTAAAGACGCTCGCAAGATGGATCTCTTTATTCAATACGGTATTGCTGCCGGTATGCAGGCGCTGGATGATTCCGGCCTGACCATCAATGAAGAGAATGCCGAGCGTATTGGCGTGGCAATTGGCTCCGGTATCGGTGGTCTGGGTCTGATTGAACAGAACCACAGCAGCCTGATCAACAGTGGACCGCGCAAGCTGAGCCCCTTCTTCATACCATCCACCATCATCAATATGGTGTCTGGTCATCTCTCCATCATGAAAGGTCTGCAAGGGCCGAACATTGCCGTGACCACCGCCTGTACCACGGGTACCCATACCATAGGCATGGCGGGCCGGATGATCGCTTACGGTGATGCGGAGGTGATGGTGGCCGGTGGTACTGAAAAAGCCTCCACCCCGATGGGGATGGGCGGTTTTGCCGCAGCCAAGGCGCTCTCTAATCGCAACGATGAGCCGCAAAAAGCGAGCCGTCCGTGGGACAAGGATCGTGACGGTTTCGTGCTGGGTGATGGTGCCGGTGTACTGGTGCTGGAAGAGTACGAACACGCCAAGGCCCGTGGTGCCCGGATCTATGCCGAGCTGGTCGGTTTTGGCATGAGCGGTGACGCTTATCACATGACTGCGCCTCCCGCCGATGGTAACGGTGGCGCGCGCGCCATGAAAAATGCCATCAAGGATGCCGGCATTGCCCCCGAGCAGATTGGTTACATCAATGCTCACGGCACCTCCACCCCGCTGGGTGATGTGGCCGAGCTGCGTGGCATGAAGTCAGTGTTTGGCGAGCACGCCAAATCCCTGATGATCAGCTCCACCAAATCCATGACAGGTCACCTGCTGGGCGCCGCCGGTGCCATCGAGGCGATCATCACCGTGTTGGCCCTGCGTGATCAGGTGGCTCCGCCCACCATCAACCTGGACAACCCGGATGAAGAGTGCGATCTGGATCTGGTGCCCCACGTGGCCAAGCCAGGCAGCTTCGAGTATGCCCTCTCCAACTCGTTTGGTTTTGGTGGCACCAATGGCTCACTGATCTTCAAACGCGTATAATTTGCCGCAGGGCAAAGACACAGGCCCGATACTGCCGGTATCGGGCCTTTTTTATCGGAGGGATCCCTTTGCTTATCAATGGAATGAAGCTTGATAGCATCTCGGCATATGATCGGGGGCTGGCCTATGGTGACGGTCATTTCACCACCATGGCGGTCAGAGATGGCCGGGTGTTGCAGTGGCCGGCCCATCTGGCTCGGTTGCAGCAGGCCAACAACCGGCTGGGATTGGTTGAACCTGACTGGGATCTGTTGACCCAAGAAGTTGAAGAGATGGTGGCCAACCAGCCACAATGTGTGGCCAAGGTGATCCTGACCCGCGGCGAGGGTGGCAGAGGCTATGATGGCAGCGGCTGTCAGCACACCACCCGCATTATCAACCTGGCGCCATTTCCCACCCACTATGGCCAGTGGCAACAGCAGGGTATCGAGATGGTGGTGTGCCGCCAGCGGATCGGTGATGCCCCCATGCTGGCCGGGCTTAAAACCTTGAATCGTCTGGAGCAGGTATTGCTGAAAAGCGAACTTGTCAGCCGCGATGCAGTCGAAGGGATAGTGCTCAACAGTCGTGGTTTTCTGACTGAAGGGGTCAGTGCCAATCTGTTTTGGCGTCGAGGCAAGACGGTATTTACACCGGATCTGGCCCGCGGTGGTGTCGATGGCATCATGCGCCGCCAGGTGATGGCGATGCTGAAACAGATGAGTATTGAGTTGCGTGTGGTGGAGGCTCCTCTGGAGTCACTATGGCAGGCAGAAGAGGTATGGCTCACTAATACCCTGATGGGGGTGGTGCCGGTCAACGGTATCGAGGATATTTATTATCCCGCCGCGGTATTGAGTCGCCGTTTACAGGAGCGTTTGGTCATTGAAGTTTAATCGGCTTTACACCCTGCTTGCGGGGGCGGCACTGACTGTTGCCGTCTCCGGGGGCTATGTGCACTACAAATGGCAACAGGTGGAGACACTCACCAACAAAGGGCCGACCCGGCTCTTTACGGTGGAAAAAGGGGCTCATGCTGCCCGCTTGATCACTGAGTTGGGGGAGGGGGAAACCAGCCCATGGGCGGTGCGGCTTTGGCTGCGTGGTCATCCTGAATTGGTGGCCATCAAATCGGGCACCTATGAGATCAAGGAAGGGGCTCCCCTCAAGGATACCCTCTCCCTGTTTGCCTCAGGCAAGGAGTTTCACTTCAGCCTTACCTTCGTTGAAGGGTCCCGTTTCGAGGATTGGCAGAAGCAGCTATCCAGTGCGCCGTATCTTGAGCGGTTGACGGTCGAGCAATCAGAAGCCGATCTGGCGCAGGAGCTCGGCATCGAGAATGGCAAGCTGGAAGGGTGGTTCCTGCCGGAAACCTACGCCTATACCACCCATGCCAGCGATCTATCGCTATTGCGCCGAGCCCATCAGGATATGGAGACCTTCTTGCAGCAGAGCTGGGAGAAACGTCAGGCCAACTTGCCCTACAAGACGCCCTATGAGGCGCTGATCATGGCGTCCATCATCGAAAAAGAGACCGGCCAGCCTGACGAGCGAGCACAAATTGCCGCTGTATTTGTCAATCGCCTGCGTCTGGGGATGAAGTTACAGACTGATCCCACCGTTATTTACGGGGTGAAGGATCGCTACGATGGCAATATTCGCCGCAGCGATCTGACCGACAAGAACCCCTACAACACTTATGTGATCGATGGTTTGCCGCCCACGCCTATCGCCATGCCGGGCAAAGCCTCTATTGAAGCAGCGCTCAACCCGCTGGCGAGCGACTATCTCTATTTTGTCGCCAAGGGGGGCGGTGCCCACTATTTCTCCAAGACCCTCGATGAACACAATCGTGCGGTTCGCGAATTCATATTGAAGAAACCTTAATGTCTAAATTTATTGTGATCGAAGGATTGGAAGGGGCAGGGAAGAGCTCGGCCGTGCGTTATGTCACTGACTATCTGCAGCGCCACGGTATTGACAAGATCGAGTGCACCCGCGAGCCGGGTGGTACCCCGCTGGCGGAGCGGATGCGCGCCATCGTCAAAGAGGTACACGATGAGCGCCTTACCATCGAAGCCGAACTGTTGTTGATGTATGCCTCCCGGGTACAACTGGTGGAGACTCGCATCAAACCGGCACTGGCCGACGGTATCTGGGTAGTGGGGGATCGCCACGATCTCTCCTCCCAGGCCTATCAGGGTGGTGGCCGTGGTATCAATGCCAACCTGATCGGTGCCATCAAGCAGGCGGTGCTCGGCAACTTCAAGCCGGATTTCACCCTCTATCTCGATATCGATCCCGCCCTTGGCTTGCAACGCGCCCGCCATCGGGGCGAGCTGGATCGCATCGAACTGGAGCAGCTCAGTTTCTTCGAGCGTACCCGAGCGCGTTATCTCGAACTGGCCGCCAAGGATGATTCCATTGTGGTGATCGATGCGGCGCAAACGCCGGATCAGGTTAAAGCGGCCATCGAGCATGCATTAGACCACTATCTGTCGAACGAGCAGCTATGTATCCTTGGCTGATCCCGGATTGGCACCGTTTAAGCCAGACAGCTCAGTCCGGTCGGCTCGGTCACGCCTGGCTGCTGCTCGGAGATCCCGGTCTTGGCAAGGAACAGCTGGCCGAACGACTGGCTCGCTTGCACCTTTGCCAGCAACCGGATCGCGGAGAACCGTGCGGTCATTGCCACTCTTGCCAGCTGTTTGACAAGGGTAACCACCCGGATCTCGGCACCATCGCTCGTGACAGCAAGACCATCGGGGTCGAGGCCATTCGCGAGATCTGCACCCGGCTGCAGGGTTCTGCCCAGCTCGGCCGTGGCAAAGTGGTGATCATTCCTGATGCGGAGCGGATGACCGAATCGGCAGCCAACGCCCTGCTGAAAACCCTGGAAGAGCCGGCTGGCGACAGCTTGCTGCTACTGATTGCCTCCCAAGTTTCCCGGCTGCTCCCCACCATTCTCAGTCGCTGTCACAAACATGTCTGCCAGTTGCCGGCGGAAGGGGAGACAGTACGCTGGTTAGCAGAGCAGGGTCATCAGGCCACCTTGGCCCAAGTGCGGATCTGTCAGGGCGCCCCATTGCGGGTACTCGATTATATCGAGCAGCAACAGGACGGAACTCGCCGCGAACTGCTGGAAAATTTCGTCGCTCTGCGGCAAAGCCCCATCAAAGCAACCGCAGTTTGTAGCCAGTTGGGGCAAGAGACCCAGGTCAGGTTGCACTGGCTGCAGCTGTTTTTATGCGACGCGTTGAAAACCCAGGCGGGATGCGGTCACCACCAGTTGGCGATGCCGGATCTGGCGATCTTGAGTCAACGACTGGCAGAGCAGCACTCCAGCGAAAAACTGCTGGAGGCAGAACAAGATCTGGTTGCCCTCAAGGCTGCTTGCCAGCCGGGACAGCTCTCCAACCCCACCATCCATCTGATGAACTGGCTCAGTCGCTGGTTATAGTTCCGACAAGAATAAAGGTTTTATATGTTACTCGTTGATTCCCACTGTCATCTCGATCGCCTCAGCTATGGTAGCAAGCAGACCAGCATGGCCGATGTACTGGCCAAGGCCGCGAAACTGGATGTGGGATATTTTCTCTGTGTCAGTGTGACTCAGGCCCAGTTCCCGACCATGCTCGAGGCGATAGCCCCATATTCTCAGGTGTTTGCCTCTTGCGGGGTGCACCCGCTCAATCAGGAACCCGGTGTGGATGCTGCCTTGTTGCTGATCCAGGCGGCGGACGAACGAGTGATCGCCATCGGTGAGACCGGGCTCGACTACTTCTACTCGCCGGAGAACAAAGAGGTGCAGCAAGCCTCTTTCCGCGAACATATCCGGGTTGCCCGAGCCCTTAACAAGCCGCTGATCATTCACACTCGCGATGCCCAGCAAGATACCTTGCAGATCATGCGCGAAGAGGGGGCGGATCAGGTCGGCGGCGTGTTGCACTGTTTCACCGAATCCCTCGAAATGGCGCAAGCAGCGATGGAGATGGGTTTTTATATCTCCATCTCCGGGATTGCCACCTTCAAAAATGCGTCTGTACTGCAAGAAGTGGTCAAGGCACTGCCCCTCGACCGATTGCTGGTCGAGACCGACTCGCCCTATCTTGCACCGGTACCCCATCGGGGGAGGGAGAACGAACCCGCCTTTGTGCGAGACGTCGCCCAGTTTATTGCCGACCTGCGTCATATACCGCTTAACGAATTGGCAGAAGCGACCAGCCATAATTTCTTTGAACTGTTCAAGTTGGCGAAAAAATAATCCAAAGGCCCCGTTGTTCGGGGCCTCTTACATTTCAAATATCAAGCTGATTACCCCCGTCAATATCAATATAATACCTCGTTATCTCTTACTTACTGTTGTGTCCACTTATTCTAAATTCATGCCTAACAGCTGCTATTAACATCGACATGTTCAATAGGTTCTATGGTGGTTAAGGGGATTAAATCAAGTCACATCAAGTATCGATAATATTCATTATCGATACTTGATGTATGAGGCGGATCCTGTAAAATCCTCTTAAACTTCATATGAATCATAGAGTTCCGTGGCATTTCCAAGCTTGTCCAATCCGGCTCATCAGTCACTGCAGACTGTTTTCGATGCGCAACTAAATAGCCGGGCACGTCGCTTTTTACGCAGTTCAAAAGCCGATTCAACCCTCAATGCTTATCAGGCCGATACCCGTATTTTTGTCTTCTGGTGCCAATTGCACGGGCTGGATCCGCTGCAAACCACCCATCACGACATTATGAACTTTCTGGCAGATCAGGCAGATGGGGTATTGGCCGACTGGGTATGGCTCGATAAAGAGGAGGGGAAGGGGGAGCTGCGTAACGGTGAACCTCGAAAACCGGCAACCCTGGTGAGACGGCTGGCGGGGATCCGCTACGCCTTCAAACAAAAAGGCATTAACCCAATGCCGACCGAGCATCCCGAAATCAAGGAGATGATGCGCGGTATAGTGCGACTGGGAGATAACCGTAAGCGCAAGACAGGTGCATTAACGCTGCAACCATTAACTCGGGTATTGGATGGTATCGACACCAATGATCTGGCCGGCCTTCGCGATCACACCCTGCTGCTCTTGATGTTCAGTGGCGCCTTGCGCCGCTCGGAAGCGGCCAGAATTGAAGTGAGCGATCTCGATTTTGTGGGGCAGGGGATCCGCCTTCGCCTCAAGCCGAGCAAGCATCAGCTACATGAAACCGAGATAGCCCTGATCCCGGGCAAGCACTATTGCCCCGTATCGGCACTACAAAAGTGGCTACACAAAAGCCGGATCAGCGAGGGGACGCTGTTTCGGCGGATAAACCGCTGGGGGCAACTCATGCCAGATCCCCTGGGGCCACAAGGGATAAACCTGATGATCAAGCGGCGCACCGGTCAAGCCATCGATGATCTCTACGTCAGTGGCCACAGCTTGCGGCGCGGATTTATCACCTCGGCAGTCACAGCTGGCAAACCGATGAACAAGATCATTGAAGTCACTCGCCACAAGGATATGCGGACCCTGCAGGAGTACTTCGATGATGCCCATAAATTCTCCGATCACGCGCTCGATGGCTTGCTTTGACACAACTGCGTCACCGTACAGATTACGTTAAATACAGCCTCAAACTGTGCCCCGCTGGAATAGACCAGTTTTGACGGTTTGGATTGTATGAAACGGAATATCACAAAAAACTTCATTTTTCGTTGGTTTGAGTGCGGGTTTAGCGTCGAAGAAACAGCAAATCTTTGTTTTGTTTCTGTGACGGAGGTCACGCTATGGGACGAGGGGAAAAAGATCCCCGACATCTGCAAACGGGTTATGCGGATGGCGTCAGGCAGGGAATTACCAACAATTTTCGAGCGATATTGGGAGGGATGGAGAATGTCCGGATACCACCTGATAACGCCCGCAGGGTCACAAATGACACGTCAACGACTGGAATTGATCGACATCATGGGCGTCGAGCACTTCAAGCGATGGAAATCACCACGGGTTAAGCACACGGGGCGCTAAGGAATTCACATGGCCGCACCACTTAGCCTGCAAGGTCTCGTCCTCGCTTCGCTCCTTCCTCAACCTTTACGGCTGCGGTGCTGTATGGGTGGATTGACGTGGAGTGACGAGGGTTTGCTGGGGTGATGACTGAAAAAACACGAAGACCTTGAGTGTCGCTTGTCTACGACAGGAGGACGAGCTGTTACCACCCGCACCCCTTAGCCTGCAAGGTCTCGTCCTCGCTTCGCTCCTTCCTCAACCTTTACGGCTGGGTGCTCTTTCCGTGGCATTAAAGATCGGTTTTGCAGGGAAGGGGGGGGGCCCTGCATCAGGGATGCATTCCAAAGAAGTTTCGGCCGTCCCACCACTTTCCAAAACATGGAATTCAGTGGGCGGCCTTATACTCGCTATGGCCTTCGGCCGCTCGTTTACTTGAGTTGTCACTCAATGAAATTGGTGGTCGGGCATCACAAAGCCTTCTCCACTGACCCCGCAACGCCTGCGGTCAAGCTGTCCTTCTTGCCTGCTGGTATGGTGTTGCGCTCACGAATGAGCATGGTCACCTTACCTTTGCTGATCACCAAGCCGTAGGACTTCATGACGACAGTCCAGCCCAATTGCGTGAGGTCAGACGAACGCCACATCATGATTGAGTTGTCTTTGTCGTCCCACACTTCCACCCATGCATCGAGCAGGATGCCGTTAACCATCGTATGAGACGTGAGAACAGGCTGGCCAGCCTCAAGGGTCTGAGTGAACAGATCATCAACCTTGGGTTTGGCCGGTGGTGGGGGCGGGGATGCTGGCTGGCCAGGTGACGAAGGCAATGCAACATCATGTTGCTGCGCCTCCTGCTTGGCCAAGTCTTCGGCCCCCGTCTTGCTGTTGAAATTGAGCATGGTATCGATGGCGAACCAGAGCCCACCAATCAGCAACAGCGCCGCAATTGGCAGCCCGTACTTGAACTTGGCTGACTTGAATATGTTCGTCCGGTCATCTTTATAGACCCCCATCTCGTTGTCTTCTGAGGTGGTGCTGGCGTAGCTGCCGAAATACTTGGGGTCATAGAGCCGGATGCCGCCTGTCAGCTTCTCGAACTCGATACGGCTGCGCTGGCCGTCTGCCCTTAGGGAACCACTGTAGGCAGTCCACGAATAGCGCTTAGACTGGCCAACGGCGTCCAGTTTCTTGAAAACAAACTTCTTGTCGATACGGTTGCGCCACATGGAGTGAACATCGTTGAGGTTCTGCCCCATCAACACGATATCAAGGCCACGGTGGCGATGTTCGGTCACCAATTGGATGATCGGGTCTGGTAATTTCTGCCGACCTGACGGCCAAAAGTTCTGACTCTCATCGATGATAACGAGGCTTTTGTCCCTTACGTGTTCATGGATGGTGGGAACCTGCTCACGGGTGATCTGCTTGAGCTGCTCTTGGCATTCTTCCAGCGTTATCTCGGCCAGTTCTGCAATCTTTTCGTAATTAAGGCCCTCGATATAGGCATCGACATTACGACCATCCTTTAAACGCGGGATGATATGCGAGACCAACGCCTCGTAACTTTTCCCCGACCCCGGCAATCCTTCGTGAAATATCAGCATGTTATAACTCCATTTAACATAAATAATCGCGTCACGCAGTCATTACCACTGGAACAGCGTTGCCACTTTTCGAACTAACCGGAAGGCGACACCCATCGATATAAACAGGAACGCCTGCGCTATCCCCGACATATTCAGGAAGTAGACAACATCCGAGGGAATATAGTTAAAGAGATCCTGCAAGCTGTATTGCAGGAAGTCCGGCATTGGAATGCTCGATATCACGAACCGGATCCCCGCAAGGATCTTTTCCAACGTAGTCAGCAAAATATCTTCAAACCACTGGAATATGGCTTGGAAGAAATGCACCACCCACAGGATGATGCTTTCTATCATATCTTTAAGCCACTTCCTGAATGAATCTAACAGTTCCATTGTGTTTATCCTCAATCCAGCAGGGCAATTCTAAACGCTGCATAAAGCCCTAATAGCTTCACGCACAACGCGATTATTTCGAATATCTTTTGCAGGTCAGCATTACAGAACACGTCAAACACCAGACTACCGCCACCCACACCACCAATATCGGGCACGTCGATACTGAATGACGGGCACGTACCGGCACCCATGTTCACCTCAAAGAATCCACTGATGGACGAGAACAACGGTAACGAGTTCATCGCTGTAACATGTTGTTGCATGACAGTGCCGTAATTACGTGTTCCCCAGTCGTTGGGATGTGGGTTTACCGACGTTGGATCCGTCTTGATGGTGGTATCACCTGGGGGCAGGGGCTTATCACCTTCGCCCTCGTCCTGCTTCTCGATGGCGTCTTTGATGGCATCGAGCTTGGTGCCAATCTGGGCGTTGCCGTCCTTGATGGCGTTAGCTGTCTGTATCTGTCCCAAACTGGCACCGGCACCACCTTGTGAGGCCGACAACTGCGCCTCTTTGATTGAACTCTGTATGTCCTTGCCAGTCTGCTGGATGACCTTACCCAGCGCGGCGTTCTGCTCACTGGTGGCCTTGATCTCTTTGTTGCTGGTCTCGGCTATCTTATCGACCACGTTGTTTAGCGTGGCCGTGCCGGTTGCGCCTGACGTCGTGTTACTAATCGCACTGTTGGCCGCGTTCTGGAGCTGGTTCTGAGCGTTGTTCGTGGCCTGCGATGAATCTGGTGGCGTAACAGGGGTATCAACACCGGCTGTTGAGGAGTCTTCCACATTGCCATTTGACTGAACAGGACAATTCTCACCAGTGAACTGAACAACACCAGACCATATATTGGGGTTTGAACCCAAATTGATAGCACCGCCCACGGTCTTAATTGAACACTGGCCATAACACTGTATTTTCACCGAGCCAAACGTGGACGTGAAAAACTTCACAGGGTTAGCTGTATCACCATACGTATTACCCGCAATGCCTTCACATAGAGGACGACAAAACTCTTTGCCTGTTATTGCGTTGGTGTCCTTGACCGAACCAAGCAAACACTGAAGGGGTTTCTTTTCACAAATAGTGCCGTCATTTGTGACCTTAGGCCCCATGGTAAATTCTGGTTTACCATCTGGAGGGCAAACATATTGCATTGACCCCTTTGCAACGAGAAACGTTTGTGAGTTTTCACCGGTACAACTGGCAGAACCAAGGGCAGAAATGAACCATGTTTCACCACTACCACCGGATGATTGAAGACTTAACAATACTTTTGACGGGTCTTTACAGCTGAATTTTGAAACAAATGCATTCTTATAAATGGTGGTGCACTGGGATACAGAACTAACGGTTGACATGGTAATACCATAGTGAGCGTTAGCTGGGCAGGTATACATTTGCTTTTGAGTTGATGGCACCCATTCAGCAGCATGGGCATAATTACCAATGGCCAGTGTGAGCATTCCCAGCGCAATTGCGCCGAACATAATAAAGATGGCCCACTTGAACAGGCGGAAAATGAGCTTAAAGAAATTCAACGGGTTGATGCAGTACATCAAGGCCTTGAGGGTTTTCTTTGTTATCCAGCGCCAGTTAATGGCGGGAATTATTTCCCGATATGATCGCATATGCCAGCACCAACCCTGTGATGAACATTATGGGAGCCCAAATCATGGCGTCCTCTCCAATGAAAAAGGGGCAGCGATAGCCGCCCCTTGTGGATGCAACATGATGTTACTTGCTACCCGCCAGACCTTGGATCTTGCGCCAGCCCCAGACGGCAGCCGCCAAACCCGCCTTGGACAGACCCACCGCAGCCACGAACCCGAGCAGGGCAGTCACAGCGGCCAGCACCACGGTTTGAACACCGGACACATCGAAGCCTTCACCAGCAGCTTGAGCAACGCCAGCGGTCATCAGCATAGCGGCAATAATGGTCATTTTTTTCATGTGATATTCCTTCATCTCATACCAGTAATTGAGGCCAGTCTGTCCCACGCCCATGAGGCGTAGTAGACAGAGATGACACCCGTGAAAGAGGCAGCCATGATGGCGCCCAAAGTTCCATAGCCCACGGTTGCAGGGTCAAGCCAAGCAGCCATGGAAGCTATGTCATGTGGCTCGACCAAGTACGCACCTTGGCACTGGTCAAGCGCCGTATTGGCGACCTGCAAGAAACCGTCAGTCGTGACCTGGACGCAGCGCATTAGTTACCCTTCTTCTCAGCAGGGGAGGGAATGGCGAACAGGCGGAAGCCGTTGAAGGTTTTGTGCAGACCGCCGTTGCCCGCGTAGCTGTTGTCCACGTATTCGAGCTGCAGGGTGGCCTTGCGACCGACCATGTTGGCCAGCTCGACGTGGTAGTTGGCTTTGACCTGCTCCTCGCTCAGGCTGAACTCGATGACAGCGGTGGGCTTGGTGGTCATGAATTTCACAGTACCGATTTGCACATCGATCTCGTTGCGCTTACGGGTACTCAGCACGATGTCGTCGGCATCGAGGATGGTTCCTACAATTTCCATATTCGTTATCTCCGGTTGTTTGGGTTTTGGTAAAGACAGGACAGTTAATGACACGGGTCCAAGCCGCCGCCGTGCGGCTCGCACCCCAGAGGGGGCCCCGCGAGGCGCTCGTCGTCGGAAAACAAGAGCCATGCGCGAGACTGGTGATCACAAATGGCCATGTGGCGCAGGGCCTCATACTCCTCGTACTCCATGTAGGCGTAAGCCTTCTCGTCGCGCATGACCTCGAACTGGTCGCGAACGCCTTCCATGGTCTTCCGGCAGGCCGTTTCCCATTTCTCCTTGGAGGTCACGAGCCATTCTTTGGCGCGGGTGAGCATGAAGATGTTCGCGTACATAAGCCCCATTGCGCGGGCTGGCGCATCGTCGCCGTACTGGGTCTTGCTGCGCGGGGTATGCAGGGCCACGCCGTCCTCGTCGCACAGCATCTTCATGGTCTCGGGGATGCCGTAGTGAACGCGCACGGTCTGGTCGTTGCGACGAACTTGAACGCCACCCATGGCGCAACAGAACGCGGCCCAGTCTCCCGCGTCAGCGGCTTTGCGGACGTTTTCGAGCGCGAAGTGCTGCTCTTTGGTGAGTTGTTGGAACATAGGGTCTTCCATATCGAGTTCGTCGCGGATGGTGCGGAACTCGCGCCATGCAGTGACTGAGGGGCCGCCAATCTGCTGGAACTGACGGATGCGGTTATCGGATTTCCACGCGTCAACGCGGGCGGCGGTGTCTACGGCCTTGGCTCGTTTTCCGGCTTCGTGGTCACGGCCAACAGCGAAGCCGTCGATGTTCTTGGCCACGTACTTGGAGCAGTAGCCCACAGCGGAACCCTTGCGCGGGTCAATGAAGACCACCTTGAAGCGATGTTGCTTGGCACCTGGCTCATTGCCGGAGTCGGCCAACATCTGGGCGCGGCAAATGGCGATGTACTGCTTGGCCTGTTGGGTTGTCATAAACAACACAGCGTGCCAGTGGGGCGTACCATCGTGATGGGGCTCGGCGAACCGGAAGCCGTAAGGCTTGATTTCAGCCTCTCCGGCGCGCTTGCGGATGTTGTTCCAGCAGTTGGTCAGCCATGCTTGGGCGTCACGGACGGAGGGGCGGCTTGCATCGATCCATTTCTGGTTCTGCTGGCCATTGCGGTGAACCGAGTGGAAACGGCTTGGACACGTAAAGGTCAGGAAGATTGCAACATGACGTTGCTCCTTGGCGCACTTCTCGAAGCCGGACAAGCGGGTCATCAGCTCGGCCCGACGGTTCTTGGGGTTGCTGACGCTGGCGTCTATGGCGTCTTTCATGCTTACCGCATCGAACACATCCTTTGCATTGTGTGCCACAAGTGCTGACAGGGTTTCATCATTACGAGCCCTGCGGAAAGCCCTGCGAGCAACAGAGAGGTCGGTCGTATAAGCTGCCAGTCTTGCGCTGATAAGCCCGAATCGGCGAGCGGCGTCATAAAGGCGGCGAGATGAAACGCGGCGTACGACACGACGAACCCATTGAGCATCGGCCCAACGATTAAGCGTGGGATACGGGTCTTGCCTCTGCGACTGGGTGACTGTAGCCACCGGAGAAAGGCCATAGTGATGGGCAAGCTCAAGAACAAGGCACAGGGCCACGTCATGAGCCCGAGTAGCAACCAAGCGGCCCACGTGTTCTGAAAAGCGTATGGAGAAAGTGTCAACAGACTCATCGTCAGCTGAAAAGCGGAACTCTCCAAGATCACCCCGTACGCAAAGAGAAGCATCAAGCTCAAGGGCTGATGCATTAGCAGCTTGTATACCCAGTAGCGCATTACGCGATTGATAGACATGTGTGAACCACCCAGTGCAAGCAGGGTGACGCAGGATTACGCGCTCCCGCAGTTTGGCGTCTTGGGCACCACCGATAGGCAGGGCCGCGAATTTGTCCGCTTGAGCCTCAGGGCTAAACGGCACGGGGTTGAAGGGCAGGGCAGGGATGGGCCGCTCAAGTGCTACAGTTGTGGCCTGATACCCATCCGAGTAAACACGATGCAGGATCGCAACGTCATCCTCGCAGAGGCCGCGCTCGTTCTGGAGCTTTTCCAGATACTCCTCTGGGGTCAGCTCATCGGCAGTTTGCACCGGAGCGGCCAGCAGGGAGAGGGGAGCCTTGGCCTTGCGGGGACCATCAAGGGAACGGCGGGAGGCGTAGGAGGTGAACGATGCCATGGCGATTAGACCTCCCACTCACCAGCAAGACGAAGGTCATCTTCACGGCGCTGATACATGTTCCGGTCATCAAAACTGAGGTCACGCTTGGGGGAGGGGGAAGTGGTCTTTTTGCCGCATACCCAATCACCGGCAGCTGGGGAATAGACCTGAGGGGCAAGGCAGCCATAGGCCGAGTCAAAGCGGGATTTGCCACACTTGGCGCAAACAGAACCAGACTTATCAGCGGCAGCGCTCACGGAGTGATCAGGGATTTCGTCTGACCATTCAGGGTCAAGCTGAATGTCACCATCCAGAATCAACAGGTCGGAGCAAGCAGCACAGCCCGCGCCATTACACTGCTGGCAAACGTGGTAAACGGGGATTTGTTCCTGTAGGGTCTGCGCTCTCATCTGTCCGTACTCACTGAATGGTAAGTTGATGTGAGTTTTAAGGCATGTGCGAACTATTTACAACACACGAAAACAGACACAGGGAAGGTGTGATAATCTATTGTTGACAAACTAAAAGGGCATAAAAATGGACTCAAAAACACTGATGGCGGCCTACATGAGAGCCAAAAACTACACGACTTACACGCAAGTATCGAAAGACTTGGGTTTTACAACCTCTTACATTGCGTCAATCAACAACGAAAGAGCCCAATTCACTGATGAGACAGCAATTTTTCTTGCGATAGGGGCGGGGCTGGATCCAGAGGAAGTTGTGATATCACTGAATGCAGTAAGAGCTAAGACACCAGAGGCAAAAGCAACGTGGTATAGCATCTTAAAAAAGTACTCAGCAAGCACGGAAGCCGCGCTGACCGTGGCTTGTCTGACGATGGGAAGCGCTAATATCGAAGGTGCACTGACTGCGTATAAGCATTTTTTATGTTAAATGATATCTCGTTGATCTGATGATATATTTGCCACGCTGCCTAGCGTTCAAGAGGGAAGGGCACTCTGCCAATGGATAAACGCATTAAGTAAGAGATAACAAATCTGATAATGGAGCATTGCAAGGTCATATGAGCCATGAAATAGCAGTGAGTGACGCCGAAGAGGCTGTGCCACAAAATAACGCCGAGCGACAGCGTCAGCATGTAAAACGTAAACAGGAGACCCATACCCGACTGCAATGCTGGATCAGCAATCGCCACGCCGAGCGATTGGCTGATCTGGGTATTCACCTCGAAGACAGTCAGGCATCACTGATAGAGCAAGCGATCGATCTGCTCTATCAACATGAATTGGGCAGGGGATCAGAGCTTGAAAACACAGTCGCCAGTCTGGTGGAAGAGACTGTTGTAGAAGCCTAGCGATGAAGAATTGGCGGGACGATAAGAGATAAAAAGAGCCAGGTACGAATTCCTTGTACCTGGCATAGGGGAATTGGCTCCTTGCAGAGCCGTGCGCTAACTGGTGTTCGGATTGCCTTAAGCTTAGACAAGGCTCAAGGCTTTTCAAGATCCGAAGAGAAGTTCAACCTGAGTGTGGCTATTCCAGACTCACTCCGCTGCTTACGCACCAAATAGCCAACTATGCATTGAACAGATTGTTGTCACGCACCAGCTCCCGGGGGAGGGCATTCTTGACCCGACTGCCAACCCATTTCCCCATGCCCAGGGTATGTCCCTGATAACGGACGATCACCTCACCAGCGCCAGCTGCCTGCTCAGGCCAGACATCTCGTCCCATCATAAATTCACGGGCATTGGCACTGTCGAGCTCGACAAACCCTTGACTGGCTTTATCACCATAAGCCAGTGCCCATTGATGGGTGAGTCGATAACCCTTCTTGAAAGTCTCAGCCAGCTTGATACCGATGCGATCGAAACGCAGCTTGCCCTGTACCTGTTCAAACAGATGGGGAAAGAGCCAGATCTCGTCATTGCGACCAAACAGTTGTCCCTGCGGCACTACTCCAAAGGTCGCTGCAATCTCTTGCAACATGGGGTCAGCCTCTTTGGCCGGTAGCGGTGAGAAGGGGAATTTTCCCAGCTTGCCCGGTTTGAACATGGTATTGGGCACCGAGTGCAGCTTGCGTAATCTGGCGACGAAAAAGCCCTCACTGTCGAAGATCTGGGGCCAAACGTGCAGGTATCCTTCGGATGTGCAGGCCTGCTCTGCATAGGGGAACAGGTCAGCCAGCGAGTCAAAACTCAAGGCATCACCGAACTTGTCCAGCAGGGATTGGCAGACCGCCTGATTCTCTTGCTGACTCAAGGTGCAGGTGGAGTAGACCAGCACGCCACCCGGTTTCAGGGCATGGAAGGCGCTCTCCAGCAACCCTTGTTGCACCGCAGCAATCTCATTGATGCTCTCGATGCTCCAGTTGCGCAGGGCATCGTCATCTTTACGTACCGTCCCTTCGCCGGAGCAGGGGGCATCGAGCAGGATGGCGTCGAAGGTTTCCGGCAGCCACTGGCCAAACACCTTGGCATCAAAATGAGTCATGCCCACATTGGTCACACCGCAGCGCTGGATATTGGCACTGAGCACTTTCAATCTGCTGCTGGAAAACTCGTTGGCAACCAGCATTCCCTGATTGTTCATCAGCGCGGCGATCTGGGTGGTCTTGGAGCCGGGGGCAGCCGCGGCATCCAGCAACATGCCGTCCGCTTTGATCTTGTCGCTGGCAAATAGCGCCGTCACCGGCAGCATAGAACTCGCTTCCTGAATGTAGAACAGCCCGCTCAAATGCTCGGCGGTGTTGCCGAGGGGAACCGTTTCATCGCTGCGGGTCAACCAGAAGCCGGTGTCACACCAGGGCACGGGATCAAACTGCCAACCCTGTGGCTGCATTTGTGCCAAAAAGTCACACACAGTGATCTTGAGGGTATTGACCCGAATGCTGCGCCGCAGCGGTCGCCGACAACTGGCCACAAAATCATCCATAGACAGATGAGCCGGCATGATGGCCGCAATGTGGTGTAAAAAGTGATCGGGAAGGTAGGTGTTGTCGTGCACGGCGCCGTCTCGTTGACCGAAAAAGAGGGTCGATATCCTACCACACGCCAAGCCATTCTCTTAATGGTGACCCTGGTTAAATAGACCAGATGAAATAAAACGCCCGGCATGCAGGCCGGGCGTTTGTAGCAATCAACGGTGATTGAGGAAGAAGATCAGGGCAGGATGCGCGGGCTCCACTCCAGCCACGCTTTCTCGGCTTTGCCGTAGAGTGGATAGCTGTGGCCTGTCTTGACGGTCGGCCCCATCTCTTTCTCCGGGGTATTGAAGGCGATGCCGCCCGCCAGCAGGCTCTGCACCGTCTCCACTTCGATGGTGCCGCCGGTCAGGCCAATATCAGCCTTCACTCCGGAGACGTTCCAGAACCGTGAGTTGGCACGCACCAGATGGGCATACTCTTGCTCCACGCTCACCTCAATCAGCACCTCGCTGCCATCCCGTGCCAACGCGACCTTGGTGACACTGCCCACCACCAGTTTGCGAAACAGCAGCGGGCTACCAACGCTAAGACCATTGACCGAAGGGCTCTTGAGGGTCAAGGCCAACCCGACCGGACCACTCTGACTCAAGGGGAAGCGATCTTTACCTGCCCCCTTACCAGGTTGGGCTTCGACAAAAGCCCCCTTGATCAGGGTATCGAGGTGAGCAACACCGCCCAGCCCCAGCTTGGCTTGCACCAGCGTAAAGCGGGCGCCGGATTGCAGAAAACGCTCGGCGTAGTGACCATCAAGCTCTGCCTTGAAGATCACTTGACCCAATGACGGCTCCAGCTCAATCTGCTCAATCTTGCCGATATCGACCCCCCGATAACGGATCGGACTGCCAACTCCGAGGCCCGGGTTGCTCTCAGCCACCAGAGAGAGGGGGCGTACCTTGGCTCTGGCCTGCTCTTTATTGTCAAACAGCTGATGGCTGCTACGGCCGGTACCCAGCCGGTCAAACTCAATGGCACCGCGCAGCAAGGTGGCCAGATTACCGACTTTGACCTTGACGCCGTCAACCCCTACCCGGGTGTCGATGGCTGCTTTCTTCCAAAATTGTGGCTGCCGGGCGAGGAGCGGAGCGTACACACCGTCAATTTCCAGCTCAATCTCGACTCCTTCTTTCGCGGCGCGCAGCTGTTTGACCTTGCCCGCTTCCAATCCCAGATAAAGCACGGGGGAGCCGATACCGATGCCATCAGCCTGATCTGCATTCAGCAACCAGCGCTGTGGTTTGGCATCACGAGTCCCAAGCAGTGCCAGCTCCTGATTCGGGTAGAGCCGATTGATCCGCTCGCCACTACTGGCTTGTACCAGCTTGATCCCGCCACCCAGCCAGGCACTGGCTGGGCTGGTTTCTACTTTGATACCGCTCAGATCGGCATCGATCTGCAACGGTGCAGCGCGATAAAAACGGGCTCGGTTGAGCAGATGGCCATAGTTCGGCGTCATCACCAGTTCGACACTGGCATTACCGCGCGCATCCAGCGCCAGCTGCCTGATCCGGCCCACCTCCAACCCCTTGTACCAGACCGGTGCATCCAAATTTAGCCCGGCCAGATCCTCGGCCTGCAGCGTCACCTTGGTGCCGCTCTGGGGAGCGCGATCGGTCAGGGTCATCTTGCGCGCCGATTTGCCCGCCACATAATCAAGGCGAATAGCGGGGCCGGAGAGCAGGCGATCTGCATGTTGCACACCGGTCGGGGAAAGTGAGACGCTCTCCCACACCAGCTGGCTCTTGTCGGTAATGCGATAAGCTTGCTCCGGGTTGATCAGCGCCGTCACCACGCGCCCCTTGTCGGTCAGACCAATGGGGTCAATGCGGCCAATCTCGATCCCTTCATAGAGGATGGGCATTCCCTCCTTGATAGGGAGATCACCAACCAGGATATCGATGCGCTCACCACGCGCCGCTTCCGCCAGCCCTTTGTAGAGGGTAAACATTTGCCCCTTCTCTGGCTCTGGTGAGGCTTTGGGCGAGTCAAAAGCGATGCCGCCGCTCAGGATGGAGGTGAGGCTACCTGCTTCCACGTTCACCCCAGCCAGACTGAAGGAGCCCTTGAAGCCGCTGATGTTCCAGAAGCGGGTATCGGCTTTGATCAAATGCTCAAAACGAGGCTCGATCACCAGATCCAGAATGACATTCTGGTTGTCCTGGCCAAGGCGGGTATTGATGACACTGCCCACTTCGATGCCACGGAAGTAGAGCTTGGCGCCGATCCCCACCGAACCCAACGAGTCAGCGGTCAGGTGCAGCATCCGCCCCTGAGCCTGATAGCCGGGGGGAGGCCCCTCCAGTGCATCGAAAGTCTCCTCTAACGGATTGTTGTCACGCCCGGGTTGCAGGTTGATATAGTTGCCGGAGACCAGGGTATCGAGTCCGGAGATCTCGGTCAGGGATGCTTTGGGGCTCACCAGCCAGAAGGCTGACCCTTTGCGGATCAGTGGCCGGGCCCGGCTGTCTATTTTGGCCATCACCGCAATCTTGCGGCCATCTTCAGCAAGATCCATCTCTTGCACCACGCCGATGGCTACCCCCTGATAACGGATCTGGGTTTTGCCCGGTAAAATACCGTTACCTTGGGCGAAGTTGACCTGAATAAGTTGGCCACGACTCAACACCTGCTGATAGAGAAAGCCCCCCGCCAGCAGCAGGGCTATCAGGGGGAGCAACCAGACTGGCGATAACCAGCGGCGCTTTTCAATGACGGGTTCAGCCCCGATCATACCGACTCCTTATTGGCTGGATTAAACAGCACATAATACAGAAACAGAGAACTCATCAACGGGCCGCCTTATCCCACAGTAAACGGGGATCGAGCATGCGGGCTGACATCATGGTCAGCACCACCACACCGGCAAAGGCAGTGGCACCGGGGCCAGCCCGGACACTCAGCATGACGCCGCGATCGACCAGCGCCACCATCAGTGAAATCACGAACAAGTCCAGCATCGACCAGCGGCCGATAAAGTCGATCACCCGATACATCAAAAGCTGGCGCTTGCGTCGCACCGGTTTGGCCCGCTGCAACTGCCAGCAGATCCAGCCTAGCCCCAATATCTTGCCCACCGGCACCAATATGCTGGCGGTGAGGACTATGGTGGCAATCCCGCTCATTTTGCTGCGATAGAGCATCATGATACCGCTGAAAATGGTATCTGACTGCAGCAACCCTTTGTTGTAAAAGTGGGTAATGGGCAGCAGGTTGGCCGGTAGCAACATAAAGGTGGCGAGCGCCAGCAAACCCCACGACCAGGCGAGGGAGCGGGGAATGCGCACCTGCAGCTTGTTGTTGCAACGGGGGCAGCGGGCACCGGTTTGATAACGAACCAGTAAGCCGCAGTCGTGGCAGCGGCACAGCCCCATCTCACGGGCGCTGGTCATCTGCTGCCTCCTTAAGGGGGATCCGTGCCCAGTAGGGCGCCGGGTCAAACAGGATCAGCAGGGTCATATTGAGCAACATCAAAATACCCAAACTCAGCAATCCGCCACCAAGCTGGACATCCGCGATATCGATCAGTTTGAACAGGGCGACCAGCAAGCTGACGATATAGACCTCCAGCATGGCCCAGTGGCGAAACACTTCCACCAGCTTCAAGGTCGGCGCCAGGATCTGCCAGCGTTTGGCCAGCCCAGATGCCAGTGCAAAGATACCGGCCAGCAGCCCGACGGGTGCCAGCACGGCGCACCAGAGCACCAGACCGGCCACCCACCATTCTCCCTCGCCAAACAGCACCAGGATGCCGCGTAGCAGATCAGCATCGGAGTTCACCCCGCCTAATCGCAAATAGATGAGTGGTTCAAAAAAAGCGGAGGGTAGCAACAGCAAGCCGGTGATGGTCAATGCCATCAACTGGGAGGGACGAAAGGCATAGCGGCCATAAAGATGCTGGTGACAGCGTGGACAGTGGGCATGGCGACGCAGCGGCAGAGCCTTGCGCTGGATCAGCAAGTCGCACGCCGGACAGACAATCACGGAACTGGGCTCCATCATGCAATTCAACCTGTTGAAAGAATCGGTGAAATTTACCCTAAAACCGTTTCGCTGTCTTGCCTGCGCCCTGAATGGGACGAAAGTATGATTGACGTTAACGTAAACGTGATGTTAGATAGCCAGACTAGACAGGTGAAAGGAGTCATGATGTCCAGTTTGTCCCCCTCGGCAGGCCTGCGCTTTCGCACCGCCCTTGCCAATGAAGGTCCCCTGCAGATCGTCGGCACCATCAATGCCTATATGGCGCTGATGGCCGAGCGCAGCGGTTTTCAAGCTCTCTATCTCTCCGGTGCCGGGGTGGCCAATGCCTCCTACGGCTTGCCGGATCTTGGCATGACCTCCCTCAACGACGTGCTGATCGATGCCGAGCGGATCACCGCGGCGACCCGGGTGCCACTGCTGGTTGATATCGATACCGGCTGGGGCGGGGCATTCAATATTGCCCGTACCATTCGCGCGTTCGAGCGGGCCGGGGTCGCCGCCGTCCATATGGAAGATCAGGTGGCCCAGAAGCGCTGCGGCCACCGCCCCAACAAGGCGGTGGTGTCGCTGGATGAGATGTGCGATCGGATCAAGGCGGCGGTGGATGCCCGGCAGGATCAGCACTTCGTCATCATGGCCCGTACCGACGCGCTGGCGGTGGAGGGGATAGATTCTGCTCTTGAACGTGCCGCAGCCTATGTGGCTGCCGGTGCCGACATGATCTTCGCCGAAGCGGTGACCGAGCTTGCCCAGTACGACCAGTTCAAGCAGGCGGTCGGGGTCCCGATCCTCGCCAACATGACCGAATTTGGCAAAACCGAGCTGTTTGACAAAGCGCAGCTCGCCGCCCACGGGGTCGACATGGTGCTCTACCCGCTAAGCGCCAACCGCGCCGCCAATCAGGCCGCCCTTAACGTCTATCAACATATTCGCCAGGATGGTCATCAGCGTGCCGTCGTGGAGACCATGCAGACCCGGGAGTCGCTCTACGACTATCTCGGCTATCACCACTACGAGCAGACACTGGATCGTCTGTTCACATCCAGGGATTAGGAGGCAGCGTATGGGACAGCAAAAACCGTTGGGCGGGGCAGGTCTGCGCGGGCAGTGTGCGGGGGAGACCAGCATCTGCACCGTGGGCAAGAGTGGCACCGGTCTCACCTATCGCGGCTACGACATCAAGGAGTTGGCCGATAGCGCCCAGTTTGAAGAGGTCGCCTATCTGCTGCTCAAGGGGGAGTTGCCCGGTGAGCAGCAGCTTGACGCCTACAAGCGCGAACTGCGTCGCCTGCGCGCCTTGCCCCTGCCGCTGCTGGAGGTATTGGAGCGTATCCCCGCCAATGCCCATCCCATGGATGTGCTGCGCACCGGCTGTTCCATGCTCGGCGATCTGGAGCCGGAAGATGGTTTCGAACATGAGCATGAAGTGGCGGATCGACTGCTTGCCGCCTTCCCGGGGATCCTGATCTATTGGTACAAGTTCAGCCACGAAGGGGTACGTATCGCCCTCGATACCGATGAAGAGTGTATCGGTGGCCACTTCCTCGCGCTGCTGCACCAGAAAGCGCCAAGCGAGCTGGAGCGGCGGGTGATGCATGTCTCCCTCATCCTCTACGCCGAGCATGAGTTCAACGCCTCCACCTTTGCGGCGCGGGTCTGCGCTTCGACCCTTTCCGACATGTTCTCCTGCATCACCGCCGCCATCGGTACCCTGCGCGGCCCGCTCCATGGCGGCGCCAACGAGGCAGCCATGGCGATGATCGAGCCCTGGCAAGATGAAACCCAGGCAAGGCGCGAGCTGCTGGCAAAGCTGGCGGCCAAGGATAAAGTGATGGGCTTTGGCCACGCCATCTACCGCACCTCGGATCCGCGCAACGTCATCATCAAGGCGTGGTCAGCCAAGCTCGCCGAAGCGGTGGGGGATGATCGCCTCTATCGCGTCTCCTGCGAGGCGGAGAAGGTGATGTGGGAAGAGAAAGAGCTCTTTCCCAACGCCGACTTCTTCCACGCCAGCGCCTATCACTACATGGGGATCCCGACCAAGCTGTTCACCCCTATTTTCGTCTGCTCGCGTGTCACCGGCTGGTGCGCCCACGTGATGGAGCAGCGCGAGCACAACCGGATCATCCGCCCGAGTGCCGATTATGTCGGTCCGGCCCCCCGTCATTTTGTCTCCCTACAACAACGATAAGGAAATCACGATGTCCGCCAACGTCGACGTCAACCACAGACCCGAGCCCGATCAGGTGCTGGTCGATATTGCCGATTATGTCTGCAACCACCCCATTACCAGCGAAGCGGCCCTCGACACCGCCCGCTACTGCCTGATGGATACCCTGGGCTGTGGCCTGCTGGCCCTGCGTTTTCCCGAGTGTACCAAGCACCTTGGCCCCATTGTGCCGGGCACACTGGTACCCCGCGGGGCCCGGGTGCCCGGTACCCAACTCTGCCTCGATCCGGTCAAGGCGGCATGGGATATCGGCGCCATCATCCGCTGGCTCGATTACAACGACACTTGGCTGGCCGCCGAGTGGGGGCACCCCTCCGACAATCTGGGCGGCATTCTGGCCACCGCCGACTGGCTGTCACGTACCCGCGTCGCCGAGGGCAAGGTGCCGCTCACCATGAGCGAGGTGCTGGTGGCCATGGTCAAAGCCCATGAAATTCAGGGGGTACTGGCGCTGGAGAACTCCTTTAATCGGGTTGGCCTCGATCACGTGGTACTGGTCAAGGTCGCCAGTACCGCCGTGGTGACCCATATGCTGGGGGGAACCCGCGATCAGGTGATCGATGCGATCTCCCAAGCCTGGGTCGATGGCCAGAGCCTGCGCACCTACCGCCATGCCCCCAATGCGGGTTCCCGCAAGAGCTGGGCGGCGGGGGATGCTACCTCCCGCGCGGTGCGCCTCGCCCTTATCACCATGAGCGGCGAGATGGGCTATCCCGGCGTGCTGAGCGCGCCCAAATGGGGTTTCTACGACGTGCTGTTCAGGGGCAACCAGTTCGCTCTGCATCAGGGGTACGCCAGCTATGTGATGGAGAACGTGCTGTTCAAGATCTCCTATCCCGCCGAGTTCCACGCCCAGACCGCCGTGGAGTGCGCCATGAAGCTGCACGGTCAGGTGCAGGGACGACTGGACGAGATTGACCGCATCGAGCTCACCACCCATGAGTCGGCCATTCGCATCATCAGCAAGGTGGGGGCCCTCAACAACCCGGCCGATCGGGATCACTGCCTGCAGTACATGGTGGCGGTGCCGCTGATCTTCGGTCGCCTTATCGCCGAGGATTACGAGGACGATGTAGCCGCCGATCCCCGTATCGACGGGCTACGCGGCAAGATGGTGGTGCAGGAGGATAAACGCTACAGCCGTGAATATCTGGAGGCGGATAAACGCTCCATTGCCAACGCCATCCAGATCTTCTTCAAGGATGGCACTCACACTCCTAAGGTCGAGGTGGAGTATCCGGTCGGCCATCGTCGCCGGCGGGAGGAGGGGATCCCGCTGTTGGTGGAGAAATTCCAGCATAATCTGGCCACTCGCTTCCCGGTCAAACGGGTCCGCGATATTCTCGCCCTCTGCCAGGATGGCAAGCAGCTGGCCAGCACACCGGTCCACGCCTTTATGGATCTGCTGGTAATCTGACCGATATCTACCGGCAAGCAGTTATAAACGAAAAGCGGGCCCATCGGCCCGCTTTGTTATTCTGGCGATTTATCCCTCACCGCAACACTACGCCAGCACACTGCTGTCGCCGTTAAAGAGCGCCGTCATGATCGCCGTCTCACGACTGGCGATGGTCTCGAGAAACTCGTTGGCTCGCCCCATCTGATGGCAGACCCGATAACCCCGCTCGACAAAGGAGAAGAGCTCACCAAGCCCCGCCAGATGGGCGGGCCCTGACACCAGCTTGAGGGTCGCACCAAGCAGCGGTTTTCTCGCCAGCCTGTCCAGCGTCATGCCAAGTTCATTCACCAGGGTGATCTGCTGTTCGCGACGGGCCATCTCGCCCACGGCACGATAGGCAATGACGTAGTGTTCGGCACTGATCGGATTGATACCACCAATGCGGCGCAATGCCACCACCATCAGGTAGTCCAGCTCCTCGGAGAGGGCATCAAGCTCGATCGCCTGCGCCAGCACCTTGAGGCCGGACTCCGGTAACAGCCGCTCAGCGGTTGGCATCACCCGCATCACGTCCGCATCGCGGCGAGCACAATCCCCTGGGCCATAGAGATCGGTCAGGAAAAATGCGGCGGCGGGGCCGTAGCGGTCACTCTCCAGCAGATCGCGATGGGTACGCCCCAACCTGTCGGCCTGCCATTGGCGCAGCCGATCCCGATCCTGCTGATCTTCCGGGTGGGCACGCATCTGTTCGCGCAAGGCGGCAACCCGCGTGAGTTGGCGATAGAGCCGACCCAGGGTGCTATCGTCGTCGTGGGCATGTTCTTGATGCGTCATCTACAGCTCTCTGGCCTTGGGCCCATTGATTGGGATTTGGTGGTATGAAGATACAAGTGAATGAAAAACAAGCAGCTTTTGCTGAGCGTTCCATCACAAGTGTAGCGCGCAAGGGGGAGGGAATAAATGCCTGGCCCCGTAGACGGCCTTCATCCCTGTCGACTCTGTTAAGTGAGTCCCATTTATGGGAACACCCCTTTCACTTGTGGTGAACATGTGTTTAATATCAATAAATATCTTATGGCCCAGAGTATTCACCATGTTTCTATATGACTCACTCGCTGGTAGCAGCGGACTCTCCACCATTCAGGTCAACCGTCAACATCCTCTGGGTCTTGCCGCTGCACGCCTTGCCGCAGAAGCCATCGCTCAGGATATGAGCGAAAGCTACCAGCTCGATTGTGAATGGGCAGATGAAGAGGAGACCGAATTGCGGTTTCGTGGCTCAGGGGTACATGGCACCCTCACCCTGGACGATGAGACCCTGAAACTGGAAGTACATCTCGGTTTGATGCTGCTACCGGTGCGTAGCGTGCTGGAGCAGGAGATCCTCGATTATGTCAACAACCGGCTACCTTGCCCTCATCGTGCGTGAAACCATCAGGGGTACACCTGAAATAGCCGGATCTGCAGGCAAGTCAGCCTGATAATATATCCGTTCGCTTGCCTTGCGTGGTTATTTAATAGGCAGTTAATGAACGGGGTATTTTATTTTCGATCATTCTATTTTCATATTTCGAGTCGGTAGTTGCTGTTGTTATGTTCACTCCCTGAATGCCCTCACCGGATATGAGTGGCATCTGTGATTGACCGCCTCGCTAAATTCATGTTGTAGGGAAACAACCATGCCACTAAGTGAATTTATCTCCTGCGTTGACACTGCTTGGTTACGCATGGACAGACCTAATAATCTGATGCAGATTATTGGCGTCTTGATGTTCGAAGGCCAACTGGATGAGCCGCGCCTGCGGGACGGATTGCGCCATACCATGTCGGTACAACCTCGCTTCCAGCAACGCGCCATGCTTGAAGGGGGATCGTACTACTGGCGCCATGACCCTGACTTCGATCTCGACCAACATCTCAAACGGGTGATCCTGCCGGGTAACGCGGGCAAGCTTGAACTGGAAAAGCTGGTGGCCGATCTCGCCTCCACCCCCCTTAACCACCAGCGCCCCTTGTGGGACATGCATCTTACTGACACCTCCCTCGGCGGGCAGGCGCTGGTGGTGCGGATCCACCATGCCATGGGCGACGGTTTCTCGCTGGTGCGGGCCATTCTGACCATGATGGATAACACCCCGCAAGGTTCGCCACGCCCCCAACCATCAGCGCAGCAGGATGAGTCAGCACAAGAAGAGGAGGAGATGCCACACGGGGGCAGCAGGTTAGTGCGGGCAGGTCTCAAGTTGACCGGCAACCTCTGGTCCAGATATGTCGATGTGGTTACCCATCCCACCAAGGCCATGGATTACCTCAAGATCGGGCGAGATGTCGCCAGCGAGCTGTGCCACATTGCCACCCTCAACGATGACTCCCCATGCCGCTTGCGGGGAAAAACCGCCAGCACCAAGCGGGTTGCCTGGTCGGAACAGATTGCGTTGCCAGACATCAAAGCCGTGGGCAAAGTGCTGGGTTGCTCGGTCAACGATCTGTTGATCGCCGCCACCGCCGGTGCTTTTCGCCACTACTTGCAAGAGAAGGGGGATGACGCGGACAAGGTAGAGATCCGGGCGCTGGTGCCAGTCAATATGCGGGCCCCAGACGATGATGGCGCCCTTGGCAATCGGTTCGGGCTGGTGGCCCTGGATCTGCCGCTCGATATTGAACATCCGTTGCAACGCCTCTATGCCGTGCGTGACCGCATGTTGGCACTGCGCACCTCGCTACAGCCTATCGTAGTGCTCAATCTGCTGCAGGTGCTGGGGATGGCGCCAAAGGCGGTACAACAACAAGCTGTCGAGCTGCTCTCGGCCAAAGCCAGTTCGGTGATCACCAATGTGCCAGGCCCGCAGCAGACACTCTATCTGGCCGGCGCGCGGCTGCGCCAACCGCTGTTCTGGGTACCCCAAGCCGGGGATATCGGCGTAGGGGTCTCCATACTCTCTTACGACCATACCGTACAGCTGGGTCTGATCACCGACAAGAAGCTGGTGCCGGACCCCGACCAGGTGGTGGCACGTTTTGCGGTAGAGTTTGAACAGCTGCTGTTACTGGCGTTGATGGAGCCAGCACTGCACTGTGACCCGCGCGAGCTCGATGCGCTACTGGGTTGATCCACCGCAGATTCATTTCCTGCCATAACGAAAGAGGCCAACCTGCAGGTTGGCCTCACTCTTTAGCGGCAGAGCAAGGGATCACTCATCCTCAAGCTCATCACATGCGGCAGCCACATCGAGGCGCTCCATCGCATCCACCGGCTGGCACTCGGCGGCTTCGGCATAGAGCGCCTCAGCGGCTTTCAGGCGACTCTTGCCGTGCAGCATCACCTGAGCATTGGCGTACTCCATACGAGCAATGGCAGAATCGGGGATCAACGCCAGCGCTACCTTGAAGTGGCGCTCTGACTCCTCTTTTTTGGCACCATAAGTAATGCCGCCAATCATGGCCCCCAGTTTGTCGACTATCTCGGCGTGCCAGGCACCGAAGGCGATATGGGCTTCGGCATGATCCGGTTCCAGCGCCAGCGCCTTTTCCAGACTGCTCTTGATCTTGTCGCCAATCCCTTGTGACAGCGCTTTGGTGATAGAGATCACCTGACTGTAGCGACCGAGTGCCAGGGCGTGGAAATACCAGGCGTTGGCATTGTCGGGCTGGCGCTTTTGCAGCTGCTCGGCGTGATTGGCGGCCCGCTCGAAGGCGGCGCGCTTGGCATACTTGTCATCCAGCAGGTAACTGGCATGGATCACCAGCGCCTTGTTTGCCACGTTGAGCCCTTCGTCACCAGCAGCTTCACCCAGCGCCACCGCCTGGGCAAAATCCCCAGCGTGATAGGCCCGCCAGGCATCCTGTACCTGTTCATCCTCAGGCCAGGGTTCCGCATCCCCCTGATGGAGGCGCTCCCAGTGATCCGCCAGCTTTTGGCCGGCATAGTCATAAGCCGCATCCGCGTAGGGGAAGGGGACAAATTCGAGTTGTGAAGTAGTCATGCTTGTTCTCCCTGTAGCATGTGAATCAAACCTTATCGGTGTAGTGGTGGGCGAGGGCGCCCAGATGAGCGCGGGCATCAGCCCGAAGAAAGGGTGCGACCAGCTGCATCACCTGGAAGACGCCGAGGGCGATATCGGCGTCCGCCTTGGGGTGCAGTGCCCGCTGGTAAGAGATCCAGAATGTGCCCACCAGCGCCACATTGGCCGCCAGTGAACGCATCTGTTGTGCCGACCCGTCCATCAGCCCGGCCGTTTGCAAATGCTGGCAGATGGCCGCAGCCGTGTGCTCCTTGCGGCGCAGCAGAGCGGAAAAGCGCTGCTCCACCAGATGGTAGCCATTCATCAGAGTCGAGATATCGTAATAGAAGAAACGGTACTGCCAGATGGCTTCAAACATCAGGTGCAGGAAGAGCCAGATATCTTCCGCTTCATCGGTGGGGGTACTGACTGCATCCAGCAGGCGAGCCATCTGCTGTTCGAACTCAGCGAACAGCGCATTGACGATCTCCTCCTTGTTATGAAAGTGGTAATAGAGATTGCCCTGGCTTATCTCCATCTCGGCGGCAATGGCCGAGGTGGTAACGGTTGGTTCCCCTTGTCGATTGAAGCAGGCGAGGGCAGTGGTCAGGATCCGCTCCCGGGTACGGCGTTTGGGCTTGCGATCCATGCTACTCCTTGACTAATGAACGACGCACACCGTGGCGATAACGCTTGGCAAGCCAGTGTTGCAGCTGTTCCAGTGACTTGTCCAGTGCGGCGACCGAACCGCTGCTGGGGGCCAGCAAGGTTCGGTCTTTATCTTCCAGTGCAGCCAGATTGAGCTCCAGACCATGTTTGGCCAGCACGGGTGCCAGTACCTCGCGTCGCTCCCAGAGGTCACTGCGTGTGCGCTGGAATGCGTGTTCACAGAGACGGCGACGATCCCGATAACTGAACACATTGGTAAAAAACATCTCGCTATCGGCACCCGAGGGTTCAAACAGCAGCGCATCGGCATCGGGGTATTCATGACGGTAACGATCCATTCCCACATGCATGCGGGAGTGGATCATGGCGCGAAAGGTCTGGGCCAGCACCACCGGCAGCCCGCTGTCGACCAGATTAGTAGGCTCCCCGGGGATCATGCTGGCATCAAAAGGCACCAGTGGGTTGATGCACAAGACCAGATCTGCCCCCTCCTGCAGTGCGACCGAGGCGTGCAGGGTCTTGATCAGCGCCCCATCCACATAGTAGCGACCATTGATCAGGGAAGGGGGAAACAATCCGGGCAACGCCGCAGACGCCTGTACTGCGGCCGAAATGGGAACATCATCCAGCCCCGGGCTACCAAAGGCCACCGCATGGCCGGTATTGAGCTCAGTGGCGACGACGAACAGACGGCAAGCTAGCTGGCGAAAATCATTGCTGCGGCCCGGGCGAGCAAAAAACTGGGTCAGGATCCGATCCACCCCGTGGTTGTCAAACAACCCGGTCGGGATCGCCTTGGAGAGCCCCTGCAGCGACTCGAACAGCCGATGCTTCCAGGGGGCAGAGAGGTAATGGCCCAGGCTCTGCCAGGCCAGCGGCGGGATGGAGCTCAGCCGGTCAGCATATTCGCCAAAAGCAGGTCGCAGTAAGGTGGCAGGATCGAATATCTCACCGGAGTCATCACTGAGCAGGATCCGCACCAGCTTGTCGGCTGAAATGCCATTGGCCAGTGCCGACGCCACTACGGCCCCCGAACTGACCCCCACGTAGATGTCAGCATGTTCAAGACGCAACCCCTTGATGCTGTCTGAGAGGGCAGCACAGGCACCTATCTCGTAGATGCCGCCCAGCGGGCCGCCTCCGGCCAGGGCAATTGCGATCGTACTCATAGTGCCACCTCGCTATAAATGGAAAAACCGGCCCAGCTAAGGGCATGGGCCGGTATCAATCACCATCTGGCAGGATCAGAGATCAGGGGAGAACGCTTTCCGCTTTCGCCTTCACCTCTTTGACGGCATCCTCGGCGGCAGAGAGCAGATCCGCAGCCTGTTCGACCACCGCCTCTTTAGCCTGGGCGATCGGTGCCTTCTTTACCGGTGCCTTTCTGACTGCAGGTTTCTTGGCAGCGGCAGGTTTTGCTTCGGCGGCCGGGGCTGGGGCCGCATCGTCCTCGGCATCCAGCAACTGCTGTACCACCTCGGTCAATTCCGCCATGCGCTTGGAAAGCTTGTCGATATCTTTGCGGGTCGGGATGCCGAGGCTGGCAACCGCACGCGCTACGCGCTCTTCGAATACCTGCTCGAGGCGACCCCAGGTCCCGGCGGTTTTGTCGGTCACTGCGGCAATTTTTTCGTCAGCGCTCTGACGGGTTTTGGCCTGCAAGGCTTCCCCTTCTTGCACCAGCGCTTCAAAAATTTTGCCACCCTCTTCCTGCGCTTTGGCATAGGCACCCAAGCCAGCCAACCAGATCTGCTGAGTGGACTCCTTGATGGTGGAGGTGAGTTGGTTGTCGGTCACCGAACTTGCCAGTGCTTTGAGTTTTTTAGCCATGATGATCTTCTCCTTGAATAACGATGGTTAACCGTAATGGCGACAACGACAACGTACAGTCCGGTTGTGGCATTACTGATTTTTCAATTTCAGTCTAGGGACAAAAAATAGAGGGTTCTACCTAATAACGAAACAGTAAATTAACTGAACTTAGGGATAGCTCACGAACTGGTTATTGAATTGCAGATTTCCATATGAATCGTGATATATCTAACGGTAAGTAATAGCCAAATCAGTAGCGGAACGATGACATGAACTATTTCATTACAGGTGGTAGTGGTTTTATAGGCCACAGATTGATTAAAAAAATACTGGATGCGTCACTCGACAACAAAGTCTATTTTTTGATGCGTTCATCCCATCAAGAAAAACTGACCGACCTGTTTGCCTTCTGGCAAGTCGATGAACAACGAGCCATCCCGGTATTTGGTGACATCACGCTACCACTACTGGGCATATCGACCGAGCAGCTGGCGCAGCTCAGTGGCCGTATCGATCACTTTTTCCATCTGGCTGCCATTTATGATCTCAATGCCAAAGAGGGGATCCAGCAGCAGGTCAATATCGAGGGAACCCGCCAGGCGGTACAACTTGCCGATCGCTTGGGCGCCGGGCACTTCCATCACTGCAGCTCCATCGCCGCAGCAGGACTGTTCGATGGCCTGTTTCGGGAAGACATGTTCGAGGAGGCCGAACACCTCGACCTGCCCTATTTCCAGACCAAACACGAATCAGAAGGGATTGTGCGCAACGAATGCACCATACCTTGGCGGATCTACCGCCCCGGTATTGTGGTCGGCGACTCCAATACTGGCGAGATGGACAAGATAGACGGCCCCTATTATTTCTTTAAAACCATCCAGAAGTTGCGCCGTCTGTTGCCACCCTGGATGCCTGCCATCGGGGTGGAGGGGGGCCGCATCAATATCGTACCGGTCAACTTCGTGGTAGACGCCATGGTCTACATCGCCCACCAGCAAGGCGAGGATCGCAAAACATTTCACCTGACGGATCCCAACCCGATGCGGGTCGGCGACATGCTGAGCACCTTTGCCCGTGCGGCCCACGCGCCCGAACCCGCCATTCGCATTAATGCCTCTTTGTTTAACTTCATACCCCGTCATCTGAGCGCCATGTTAATGACCATGGCACCGATACGCCGGATCCGCGATGCCGCTATTGCCGATCTGGGGCTACCCAAAGATATGTTCCGCCTCATCAGCTATCCCACCCGTTTCGATAGTCGCGAAACCCAGCGGGTATTGAAAGGCTCTGGCATTGAAGTCCCGCCACTGCACAGCTATGCCTGGCGTTTGTGGGATTACTGGGAGCGTCATCTCGATCCCGAACTCTTTATCGACCGCTCCCTGCGCGGGCGGGTCGAAGGCAAGGTGGTATTAGTCACTGGTGCCACCTCGGGAATTGGTCGCGCCACTGCACGCAAGTTGGCAGGGGCGGGGGCAACCGTGGTGACCATTGCCCGCGATGAGCAAAAAATTGCCGAAACCCGCGCCGAATTTGCCGAGTTGGGCCTCGCCATCGAGGTCTATCAGGGGGATCTTGCCGATCTGGCCGAGGGGGAGGCGATTACCAGGCAAATTGTCGAGGATCACGGTGGGGTCGATATTCTGATCAACAATGCCGGTCGCTCCATTCGTCGTTCCATTGAAGACTCGTTCGAGCGTTTCCACGATCTGGAGCGCACCATGCAACTGAACTACTTCGGGGCACTCAAGGTGATCATGGGCGTGCTGCCCACCATGATTGAGAAGAAAAAAGGCCACATCATCAACATCTCCTCCATCGGGGTGTTGACCAATGCGCCGCGCTTCTCCGCCTATGTGGCCTCCAAGTCTGCTCTCGATGCCTGGGTGCGCACCGCCGCGTCAGAGTTTGCCGACAGAGGGGTTAGCTTTTCCATCATCAATATGCCACTGGTGAAAACGCCGATGGTCGCGCCCACCAAAGAATATGACCAAGTACCGATGATGACGCCGGAAGAGGCCGCCGATCTGGTGTGCGATACCATCATCAACAAGCATGTTCGATTGGCGACGCGCCTTGGGGTATTCGGTCAGGTGATCCATGCGCTGGCACCGCGTGTTGCCCAGGTGATCATGAACACCAGTTTTCGCACATTTTCCGACCCGAAAGATGGGGATAAATCCAAAGCAGCCGCCGATAAGATTGCCGTGTCTACCTTGATCAAGGGGATCCATTTCTAACCGATTGGCAATTCATCCACAAAAAAAGGGGCCTGAATCATCAGGCCCCTTTTTTATATCCGGCTATCAGGCGCGGGCCAGCAGACGTAACAACAGGTCGGTGGTACGTCGCGAATAGAGCAGCGAGAGATGGCCAATGGCAGGTAACTCAAGGTCTTCCATACCTGCCAGCCGTTGCCGCTCTTGGGGCATCACCACATTGTCATGACTGGTGCGCACCGAGATCCCGGGTACGCAAAGAGGCACCGAGGAAAAACGTTGCAACCAGCCAGAGCCGGGCTCCATTTCGCGAGCATTGGCCCCCAGCCCCAGTGCGGCAAGCTGGCTCCCCTGATGGGGGGTTGCCAGGGTAATAAGGCGCGCGACCTTGTCACCACCATGGACCGCCAGATAGTCGCGGCAGACCAACCCGCCCATGCTGTGACCGACCAGCACCAATTTGTCAGCCCCGGTCTGCGCCAGCACATCGTCAATCCGGGTGGCCAGCAGCGGCAC
Organism: Aeromonas sp. EERV15; assembly: GCF_900079845.1. Classification (NCBI taxonomy): domain Bacteria; kingdom Pseudomonadati; phylum Pseudomonadota; class Gammaproteobacteria; order Aeromonadales; family Aeromonadaceae; genus Aeromonas; species Aeromonas sp. EERV15. The sequence goes on from NZ_FKKY02000014.1 coordinate 135,827, forward strand.
CATCTCATCGATATGGCCAAACGGTGGCATCAGGGTAATGGTGGCCACCACATGGCCAGCCGCTTCAAGCCTGGCCCGCTGGGTACGCCAGATCCCCCTGCTGCAGCCATAACCGTGTACCAGCAACACCGGCCGCTGACAGGCTGGCAACCGATCAGATGCCATCAACAGCGGTTCAAAAGGGAGTAACCAGGTAAAGGTGTAGAGGTAGGCGAGCATCTCTTGCGCCATCATCTTCACTCTCGCCCAAGTGCCGATGGCCGGGGAGGGGTAGAAGCGGGTAAACAGCCAGCTGCCCAGCACCACCAGACAGCGCAACGCCAGCAGGGCGAACACCACCATTAACAGGGTAAGCGGCCAAGAGAGGCTCATAACAAGATGGGCGATGCTCCCCAGAAGCAGCACCTCCACCATCAGTAAAATAAACAGGTGTCGTACGATAGTCATGGGTCAATGATCCGACCAGTCAGGCGTGGATGTCAAATGGCACTTTCCTATATCTTGAGCTAACCCGCGTTTATCCATGGTATCCACAGGCCATGTTCGATGCGTGGATTTGCAATACTGTATATCCATACATATACTCTATTCACCATTACCAAGAGGAGGCCATCATGGCTGTCGAGATCAAATATGTGGTTGTTCGTGGGGGAGTAGAAAAGATGACCTTTGCCAGCAAAAAAGAGGCCGATGCCTACGACAAGCTGCTGGATACCGCCGATGAACTGATGACACTGCTCGCCGGTGCCCCGATTGAACTGGCACCAGAGCAGCAAGAAAGTCTGGCGTTCTATCTGGCGGAACAACGTGACGTGCTGCAAACCCTGTTGCGTGGCGGTAAGGTGCAAGCAGCCAGTCCAGAAGAAGAGCAGACGCCGGCAGCAAAGCGCAAAGAGAAACCGCTCAAACAGGTCGCCTGATTGCACAGGCCTGCTATTTCTCGGGATAAACAGCTCAAGCCATTCAATTAATTTGCATTGAAAGTCATTTTTACGGCTATTTACCCCGAGAAATTTTTAACAACGGTGCATATGTAATGCATAACTGAATAGTGCGCAGTGACTAGCTACATCAGCCGATCCAACGAGCAAACAACTGCGAGATAGTCGGCCAGGCCACTCGCGGAGACCTCAATCAGCAACAGCAAGGGACAGTACAGACACCAACAGAAGCCGCATTCATGCATCACTGCTTAGGCCCTTCGGCTCACAGACCCACACCAATTCACATCATCACCAACAAGCAACACCATGACTCAACACGCTTTATCCTTGCCGCCAGCCATGCCGCTATTTGATAGCCTGATCTATCTGGAAGCTGGCAACCCGCAAGTCAATCAGTACCTTGCAAACCTCAGCCTCAACGACGTGCCCGATGCCGGACTGGTTTACGAACTGGCGGTTGATTGGCTGCTGGAACAGCGCAACAGTGAAAACAACTACAAAACCTATCGCAGTGAGCTGACCACCTTTTTGCACTGGTGCTTTTGCGAGGCGGCCATCAACCCCAAGGATCTGACCCGCCGCATCATGATGCGCTATCTCGACTACTGTCAGTCCCCGCCAGAATCGCTGATCGCCTATCGCAACGTGGCGCAGTTCATCCTCGACAAGGAGTGGGGGGAGCGATTACCCAATCCGCAGTGGCGCCCGTTTCTGGGCAAACGGGAACTGGGGCGAACCTTGCCCTATCGCCTCAGTGAACAGGCCATGAAGACCAAACTCGCCATTTTGTCCGCCTTCTTCCAGTTCCTGATCCAGGAGGAGTACATGGACAGGAACCCCGCCTTGTTGCTACAGCGAGTCAAGCGGCCACAACAGCAAGAGGCCGATGATCAAGTTCAATGCTTCAGCGAGTTGCAGTGGTCCTACGTGATCCAGGCGGCCGACACCCTGGCCCGCGAGCATCCCGAGCAGCACGAACGCAGCCGCTTTCTCACCATCCTGATGTATGCCTGTTATCTGCGGATCTCGGAGGTCGCCGCCAGGCCAGGTTTCACTCCGGTGATGGGGCAGTTTCGCCGGGATCGCAAAACCGGCGTGTGGGGCTACTTCATTCCACAAAGCAAAGGGGGAAAACGGCGTACCGTGGCGGTCTCCCAAGCGCTGCTGGCTGCGCTTGAACGCTATCGTTGCTTCCTCGGCCTTGCTCCTCTGCCGACGCCAGATGAACAGACACCTCTGTTCGTTCGCCACAAAGCGGCAGCCCATGGCCGTGAACAGGGCGAACTCAATGCAAATCTGGGCATTCGTCAGTTACGAGACCTGATCATGATGATCATTGGCAAGGGCGCAGATCTGGCAGAGCGGGATGGATTTATCCAGGATGGGGCTGAAATGCGACAACTATCACCCCACGCCATTCGCCATACCGGGATCACCCACGATATCAATCTGCATGGGCGACCACTATCACACGTACAAGCCGATGCCGGACATGACAGCATCGACACCACCTCTAAATATCTGCACACCAGTAACAGCGAACGGCATGAGAGTGCCCAACAAAAACCGCTCGACCGGCTGGGGTAGTAGTGAGAGATAACGATATTGAGCAATGCAAAGTTGTGAGTCTTTATCCTGTTCTTTGTTGTTTGTTTTTAAAACAACAGGTGATTCATTAAGGTCTCATTCAAGCTGATGCTGCTATTTTGTACTTCTCTGGGGTGGCAAGCGGTTCAGGGAATAACGAGGCGGTAAGGGACGAGTGCATTGCCATCAGCAGGATAAGCATCCATCCCGCAGCAGAGAAAACAAACTATTAAATAGCTTGCTGAAAAATCGAGAAACCCTATGCCGCTAGATATCATCAAAAAAACCTACAAGCTGGTCGGACAAACCGATCTGATAGCGCAATTTACCCTGATCCCCTCAGGCACCTTGAATATCTGGTTTCCTGAAACCGGATTGCAGATGGAAGCGCCCTACAATCAGCTTCGCTTTGAAAATGACACCCTGCTTTATACCAATGGCATGCACTACAGCCAGGCGAGGGCATTCTGGTCATTGACGCTCAAGGCTCGCGATATGAGCGAACTGAAAAAACTGATCATCGAGATCTGTACTCAGTCCCGACCATTGCACCACCCGACCCCCATGCCCAAACGTAAGCGCTGGTTGGCAGCCTGATTGCATTGATCACATTCAACAAAGACCTGCATCGCCAGATGCAGGTCTTTCATTTCGTGGTTGTACCATCAACGCGATACAAATAGGAGTAAAGCATCGGCAACGGAAAGATTCTGATTGTGCCACCTGGGGTGATAACACTTTAATAACATTGATATTTATAGTTACCATGCCCTTGCATATCAAGCTACCATTGATGATGTTTATGTCAGTATTTACCTCGATACCAAGGAGCAGGTATGCAAGTCGCGGTGGTGGAAAAAACATTCAGGATCGTCGGTGAAGAAACTCTGGTAGCCCAGTTCACCTTTATCTCTTCAGGAACCCTGCATATCTGGTTTCCAAATGTGGGTCTGCAGATGGAAGCGCACTGCAAACAACTACGTATCGAAGAGGGCACCATCATCTACACCAATGGCCTCCATCACGGCCAGCCCAGAGCACTTTGGTCCTTGACTCTCCACCCCGAGGACATGAGTGAACTCAAGCGCATCTTGCAGCAATTTAACAACAGCCTCTATTTAACCTGCCAGCCACCCACATTAGCCATCGCCAAACGTGCCTTAAGCATGAATTGACCCACAAACTGTCGGAACAGGGCACAGGCTGCTTCAGCCTTCGGTTGCACTTTATCCAGCATCCGCGCGGTCATTTTGTCGAAGTGGGGTAGGGGATTGAACCCTAACGGATGTTTCCAGATGCCGTGCAGACCCTTGACAGCAGGCCCGCTTTGTCGCCGTCTCCTTGGCATCAAAGCACGGAATCGCCTTTAACAAGGCACTTTGCTTGGCCAGCCAGGCCATCTGATGCAACTCGGTCGGTGACCAAGTTGAACGACTGATAGATAGTCGATCACCATTTTGGTGCCGATAAAGCTAGTTATCGGCATCTCGCTGTTTATGTATTTTTGAGAGCCCTCATGTACAGTGTCCGCTTCTATTTTCATTCTATGAGAAGGAGCTTTAATGAGAACTGTCGAGTTTCTCCAATACACGCTACAGCCAAGTACAGGTAATGGATTTCATCAGATTGAATCGCCCCCAGTTCCCTAGACACCTCGCAGCCTTAAAATGAGGCAACTATTGGAGGTGTTATGACCCGTCAGCGTTATCCAGAAACATTCAAAATCGAAGCGGTTAAACAAATCACCGAGCGCG